>JAIXPK010000249.1 GCA_027486335.1 Verrucomicrobiaceae bacterium
TAGCCGATGGCGTGTGCGGAGGAAGCGCAGGCGGAGACGAAGCCGCAGGATTCGCCGCGGATGCCGAGGATGGCGGCGAAGTGGAAGTTGAGGGTGCCGGCGACGCTGCTGATGACGCCTAGCGGGTGGCCGCGCTGCCATGCATTGTTTTCCATGGCGGCGAGGCGTCGGAAGGTTAGGCGGGGTGAGCCACCGGAGGCGGCGTAGAGGCCGGTGCGGGTATCGCGGCAGGCGTCGGGTGCGAGATTGGCCTGAGCCATGGCCTCGGTGAGGGCAGCCATGGCGTAGAGGCCGTGGGGCGGCATGCCGCGGAGGACGGAGCGGTCGATAGGGAGGTGGTCGGGCCACGACCATGAGGAGGAGTCGAGGCCGGAGACGTCGAATCCGGTGATTGGGCCGGCGACTTTAACGGGGAGGTCGAGATCGGGGATAGGGTGCCACGGGACGAGGCCGGTGCGGAGGTGGCGAATGGCGTCGAGGGCGTCTGCGGCCGTGTTGCCGAGACTGGAGACGAGGCCGACGCCGGTGACGACGACGTCGTTCATGACGGGTCGGATTGGAGACGGGAGCAGAAGAAGGCGTGGAGTTCGCCGACGGTGGAGAGGTTGCCGACTTCGCGGGTTTCGACGGGGATGCCGAGGACCTCGTCGAGTTTGAAGGCGGCTTCGGCGAGGGCGAGGGAATCGAGCGCGAGGTCTTCGCGGAGACGGGCGGAGTCGGGGACGTCGGCGAGCGAGCGTCGGGCGGCTTGGGGGAGGTAGAATTCGAGGACGGAGAGGAGGCAGGCGCGGAGGCTGGCGGGGTCGGTACCGGATTTGAGGGAGACGACGGCGTCGATGGCTGGCGGGGGGAAGCCTCGGAGTTCCTCGCGGATTTCGGCTTCGGTGCGGCGTTCGAGGCCTTCGGGGATTTTCATGAGGGCACCATGCCAGAGCGCGGGCGAGAGGGCGACATCGGTTTTTGAGATGGGGGTATTGATTCAGGCGATGGATGGAGGGGAATGCTGGTGGGGAGAGGGGGAGGCAGGGGAATGGGTGGCAGGGGAATGCTGGTAGGGAGAAGGGGGAGGCAAGGGAATGAGGGGCAGGGGAATGGGGCGGTGTCTGATGATGAGACAGGGCTCTCTGAGGCCACTGATCGACGGTGACGCGGGGCAACGCATGGAGGCCTGCGATTTCACGCCACGGCCCTCTGGCGCAAAGCGGTGGATTCGGTTAAAATCGGGCTACTGGAGAACCAATGAATCTGAATATTCGTCCTGTCCTGAACCGGCGCACATTCCTGCGTGGCAGTGGTGTCATGGTGGCGCTGCCATTTCTCGAAGCGATGAGTCCGAGGCGACTGATGGGGGCGGTTTCTGATCCGGACAAGGCTCCGGTGCGGCTTGTATTCATTCACACTGAGAGCGGCATGTGGATGGATGCGTTCAAGCCGAAAGCGTTCGGCCGGGATTTTGCGCTGCCGTCGACACTGGAGCCGCTCGCGGCGTTCAGAGAGGACTTTTCGGTATGCACGGGGTTGTTTCATGCGGCGGCGTTCAAGCGAAATGCCTGCGGCCGCCATTGTCAGGACACGACCTGTTTTCTGACGGGAGCGGATCTGGGCGCAGTGCCCGGGGTGCCTTCCCGCAATACGGTCTCGGTGGATCAGGTGGCGGTGCGGCATCTTGGCGAGCGCACGCGGTTTCCGCATCTGCATTTCAGCCCGGGAGGTATTGATTCCATCGTGTACTCCGAGACTGGGACGCCGATTCCGGCGGAGACGAATCCGCAGGCGGCATTCAATCGGTTGTTTGCGGATCAATCACCCGAGGCCCGGGCGGCAGCGAAGCGCCGACTGGCATTGAACAAGAGTGTGCTGGATGACGTGCTGGAATCGGCCAAGGAACTTGAGAAGCGGATCGGCAATCAGGACAAGGCGAAGCTGGATGAGTACCTGACAAATCTGCGGGAGGTGGAGCGCCGGACGCAGGTGTCTGAGAAGTGGCTGGATCAGCCTGCGCCCTCGATTCCTGCCGGGGCAAAGCCACCATCGGATGGGGGCACGCGGAGCGAGCGTATTCGTGCCATGATGGATGTCACGGCGCTGGCGCTGCAGACGGACCAGACGCGCGTGGTGACGCTGCAGATTGGCGGCATGGGCTGCACGTATCCGGAGATCGGGGCACCGGATGGCTATCACAAGTACACCCACGAGGACCCGAAGAACATGCAGAAAGTGGACCGGCACCGGGTCACGCACCTCGCGCACTTTCTGGAGCGGCTGAGGTCGATTAAGGAAGGCGGCCGGGACCTGCTGTACAATTCCAGCATTCTCTATGGTTCGGGGATGGGCAGCTGGCATGAATCGACTGACCTTGCGAACCTCCTGATCGGCCATGGAGGTGGAACGCTGAAGCAGGGGATGCACACGGATTACAAGGGCAAGCCGCTTTCGAGTCTGTTCCTGACGATGCTGGCCACGGCGGGTGTCGAGGAGAAGCGGTTTGCGGATGCCGGCGACCGATTGAGCCTATGAAGTTCAGTTTCCGCATTTTTGTCTGGCTGAGTGTCCCTGCGGTTTCCGGGCTGGCCGCCGAGCCTGCGCCGACGCTGGATCCTGTCAGCAAAGCCGGTGCTTTTTACTCCGAGCAATGCGTGCGCTGTCACAAGGAGGGCAAAGCCAAGGGAGGATTCCGGATGGATGAACTCCTTGCGAAGCCTACGATCGAGGGTCTTGATGATCCGTGGAAGAATGTCCTCGATAAGCTGACTAGCCGCGAGATGCCGCCGGACGATGAAGAGGGGCGGCCAACGGATGAGGATTACGAAAAGCAGATTGGGTGGCTGCGGGGAGAGTTGGAGAAGAGCGAGCAACTCACGGCGACTGCGCGACCGCGGGCACAGCGCCGATTGAATCGGGCGGAGTACAATCGGACTGTCAGTGACCTTTTTGGTGTGCCGATGCGCCCGGCTGACGGTTTTCCTCCCGATGATACATTGCACGGCTTCGACACGGTGGCGGAAGGGCTCAACACGTCGGTGGTGCTGCTGGATCGCTATCTTGATGCCGCGCAACTGGTGGCTGAGAGGGTGCTGAAGGAATATCCTGACAAGCCGCCGGAAGCGTCGACGTTCAGGACGGGGGCGAACAAAGTGAACGGCGAGGAAGTCCCGGGGTTCAAGCTATTCGATCCCAATAGCTTTCTGCAGTTTGGTGGCAGCGATGGTGTGTGGGAGCGCCGCCATTGGGTTGGTCATGCCTGGGGTGCGGACTATCACGCGAAGGAGGCTGGGCGGTACAAAGTGACGGTGCGAGGCCGCCCCCGGCATTTTGCCCCGAATGAACGGGCGATTGTGCGGGTTGAGGTGGGTGAACGCGTGCATGGGATTTTTGATTCGCCGCCGGCAGACAGAGGGGGCGATCTTCTGATTGAAACGAATGTCTGGATTGCGCAGCACAACACAACGGTCCCTTTTGTGTTCACGTTTGTGAATGGCAATCCGTTCGGCGGTGCGGTGGACGAGACGGTGGATTATTACCCGTCCTGCTGGCAGCGGCACCACGATGCGAAAGGGAAGCACTTTCCGGACCAAATGGGGAAGTCCGGTGATGCATGGATGCCGAAGGAGCCTGATGGGCTTGATATCCGATGGATCGAAGGTGTGCGGCTAGAGATTTCCGGGCCGCATTATGATGCGTGGCCACCGGTTGGATTTCAGCGTGAGTTTGCCGCTGAGTTGAAAGCCAAAGATCTTGGTGCTGTGATCCGAGGAATCCTGCCCGTGGCGTTTCGCCGGCCGGTGAGCGAGGCGGAGGTCGCGAACATCGTGGAGTTCGCTGAGTCGAGCACTGGTGCGGAGGCGAAGTTTGAGGACAAGCTCAAGGCGGCGCTGACGCGCATGCTTGTCGCGCCCGAGTTTCTTTTCCTTGTTGAAGCGGTTCCGGCGGGGACACCGCGTGGGGGGTACCGACTGACGAACTGGGAGCTAGCCAGCCGGGTTTCGTATTTTCTCACAGGGACGATGCCTGACGCTGAACTGCGTGCGGCGGCGGCCCGCGGTGAGCTGAGCGATGCTAAGAAATTGGATGATCACGTGGGGCGATTGCTGAGGGATTCCCGGTGTGTCAGTGCGATGACCGAGGGATTTCTGAATTCCTGGCTTCATCTGGACCGGCTTGCCGGGGTGATGCCGGAGCCGAAGCTTTTCCCGCATTTCGGCGATGATTTGAAGCGCAGCATGGCCGAGGAGCCGAAGGCATTCTTTGCGGCATTACTGCGTGAGAATGGGAGAATTACCGACCTGCTTGATGCGGATTACACGTGGGCCAATGAGCGGCTTGCGATGCACTACGGGCTGAATCGGGAGGCGATCCGCGGCAGTGGTTTGCGACGAGTGGAGCTGCCGAACCGGCAGCGCGGCGGTCTGCTGGGGATGGCGGGATTGCTGACACTGACGAGCGAAGCGACGCGCACGTCGCCGGTGAAACGCGGCATCTTCGTTCTGGAGAACATTTTCAACCGACCGCCGCCGCCGCCGCCACCGAACGCGGGTGAATTGATTCCTGGTACCGCGTCTGCGAAATCCATTCGCGAGCACCTCGCACTGCATCGGGAGAACACTGCCTGCGCCGGTTGTCACAGTCGCATCGATCCATGGGGGCTGGCGCTGGAGAACTTTGATGCGGTGGGTGCGTGGCGCACGGAAGAATCTGCGTGGGTGGATCCCAGTCGGCCGCAGCAGCGCGAGGAGGGCGGGCAGACACCGAAGTTTGCGATCAACGCCAGCTTCGAGCTGCCCAAGATGTCAGGTGCGGCAAGGAGTGCAGCGGGTTTCGATGCGGTGCGTGCCGAGTTGCTGCATCGCCGGGAGGATTTCGCGCGTGGATTCACGGAGAAAATGATGATCTATGCACTGGGGCGTGGGCTCGTCATTTCCGACTACCAGCGGATCGAAGATGCTTCCGACGCGCTTAGACGGGAGGATTACCGACTCCACGCCCTGATCCGCGCGATTGTGCAGAGTCCGGCTTTTCAAACGAGGTGAGGCGGCGGCTGGGAATGTATGTGAGCAAGGGAATGGATGGCAGAGGTTGGGGGTGGCGGTGGAAGGGGCGGGGCTGAGGTCTCGGTGGCGACTGTAGATGCCTCAACCTGGCGCGGAGGAAGTAGGGTTGGACCCCATCACGGCGAAGGGAAGTGCCTGTTAGAATAGGACTTGTGACACGGACGACCAATTATTCCGATCTCAGAAGCCTATGAATTCCATGAACCCCAAATCCATTCTTGTCATCGCGGCTGCCATCCTGGCCGGGTGTGAAGCTCGCGTCACGCCCGTGCCGGCGGCAGTTCCTGTCGAGAAGAGCACCACGACGATCGTGAACCCGCCTGCCAACGAGGAAACGAAGATCGAGAAGAAGACAACGATCGTCAATCCTCCCGCGCCATCGGCGACCGAGGAGAAGAAGACCACCACTACTATCGAGTAACATCAACGAATCAACCAAATGAAAACCGCTCTTACATTCATTCTCAGCCTCGGTGGCCTGCTGCTGCTTTCCAACTGCACCACGGTGGAGCAGGCGCGGCCGCAGCCGACGACGCAGACGACGGTCACGGAGGAAACATCCGTGAGCCGGCCGTATTCGAGTTCCGTGGAGACTCAAACGACGCGCAGGTACTAGGCGGGGTGGTCGGTTGCCGTGCCATGGGTGAGGGTTTGTGAGGCTGGCAGGTCATCTGCCGGGGCTTCCTGACGTTTGGGCAGGCGGGGCTTCCGGTTCGAGTTGCGCCCTATGCTGCGCGCTGTGGGCGCAGGATATGAGATCGAAGCGAGAGGGTGCTGACGGCCCTCTCGCTTTTCTGTGTCCGATGATGAGACGGGCCTCACGGTGCCGCCTCGGGTTTTCGATCTTCTGGTTATGGCCGGGGAGATTGGAGGGTGACGCGGAGGCGAGCGAAGCGTCGGGTTTTTGTGGTGACGGGGTCGCGGAAGGTGACGGACTGGGTGCCGTCGCCGTGATGGATGGGCGGGCCTGCTGGTTCCATGGGAGCCCAGCCTGAGACGTCGTCGCCGGCTTCTGGTTGGTATGCGAGGTCGGGGGCGGCGGTGAGGCGGCGGAAGGTGAGGGTGAGGTGAGGGCCGTCGGCGGCGGTTTCCATACCGGCTAGCGGGTTGCGGTGGTCCGAGTTGCTGTGCGGGGGCAATCCGGAGGCGTAGTGGAGCAGGTTGCAGAGACCGTTGGCGTCCGGGTCGGCGAGGGGGCCTGAGGTTGCCGGGTCGTTTTGGTCGGGAGTGGAGAAGTGCTGGCGTTGCCATGCGGCGTAGATGGTGCCGGGGACGGCGTCCTTGCTTTCGGGATTGCTACCGGGGGTGGTACTGACTCCCCAGCGGGCAGGGTCGTCCCATGCGTTCCATGGCGTGGCCGCTGCGTCCTTGATCACGAGGCTGTGGCCGCTTTCGTCGGCTGGCCAGAACCATGCACCATCGTAGCGGAAGTCGAGGACACTTTCTCCTGTGGCGTCGAGCAACTGGAGTCGTTCCCCAGTGTCGTCGAGGCTGCCGAGCCATGGGCCTAGCACTGGTGCACCGGGGGCGGGGTGCCGCATGGCGAGGGCGGTGGGATTTGCCGCCATGATGACGCGACCGCCGGGTGGCAGCGTGAGGTCTGGGAAAGTGAATTCGATGCCTTCCGTGAAGCGGGCATCCTTGAGCTGGAGCGGTGCGTCTCCGAGGTTCTGAAGCTCGATGAATTCGAAGCTTGAGCGCTGCAGGGATGGATCAGCGCTCAGTTCCTGAGGCAACGGTTCCGTGGGGCGGTAGAGCAGTTCCGTGATGCGGAGTGAAGACTGTGCGGGGGATGGTTCCGCTGGAATGGTCAGGGTATCGACGATGACGCCGGCGGCATTGCGCAATTCGATGGCTTCGCCGCGCGTCGACAGTTGACCCTTGTAGGGACCGGTGACGAGGCGGTTCTGTCCGCTGCGCGGCCCTAACGTGCGCTGACGGAAGTGCCATGGGGACTTTGCGACGTGCAGGAGGCCGATCAGATCCCGATTTGGGAGTGTTGAGGTTGGTTCGGGTGCGGGGAGCACGCAGCCGCCCGGGAAAGTGAACTGCACGGCACCCGTGATGGACCAGCCCGAGAGGTCG
Source organism: Verrucomicrobiaceae bacterium (assembly GCA_027486335.1). Classification (GTDB taxonomy): domain Bacteria; phylum Verrucomicrobiota; class Verrucomicrobiia; order Verrucomicrobiales; family V1-33; genus V1-33. Next base: position 7,134 of record JAIXPK010000249.1, read on the forward strand.
ATGGCTTCCGTGCCGTTGTTTCGCAGGACGAAGAATTCCTGGATTTGACCACCAGGTGGATTGACGTCTCGCAGGTCCGGCTGCGGGGCAATCGTCACTGGCGGGAGGGCGGACTGCGCGTCCGGGATGAAGTCGCGGTCGTTGATGGTAGCCGAATTGGAATCGCGGTCGCTGAATGGGCGGCTTGCTGAGGTATCGTAGAGCCGCTGACGCCGTCCCTTGAGGTAGGGGTGCACCGTGGCCGTTCCGCCGAATGGTGGGTATGTTTCAGCTGCGTAGGTGAGTGACGAACGTGTCGTGGAGTTTGTGATGGTGCCTCCTGGGTAGGCTGCGGAGCTCGGGTAGAAGCTGTAGGCGAGTCCATTGGCCGTTGTGGCGAGGGTCGAGATCACGGGATTGCCGTCGGGAGCAATGATGCGGCCCATCGAAGCCCTTGGGCCGTGACGGTGCCAGACCAAGGGGAAGATTGTCCTTGTGGCATCGACCTTGGCGGCCCAGTTCCTATTGTCATTGCGCCACGGCAGAGCGGGCCACCAGACGCCCCAGCGCTGACCATCCAGCCAGACATCGCTGGTGGTCGCCTGCCCGGGCGGATCAAGTGTGTCCATGAGCTGGGCGAAGCGAGTTTCGAAGTGGCCGGTGGTGCTGTCTGGTCCGATCAGCCATTGGTCCATGAGGGTGCGCAGGCGCCGGAGGTACATGCGATTGAACTCGGGGCAATTGTAGGCGATCTGCTTGATGCGGTTCAGCGAACCTAGCTGGAGGCCGCGCTGTGAGTCGATGTGATCATCGAAGTAGTCGGCCCCGATCTGCGGCGGATTGGCGTCGAAGTTGTCGCCGGTCCACGTGCGTCCGAAGCTCAGGTCGCAGTCCCATGGCAGCAGCTTCCATTCGCGAGTTCCCTCGCTGTCGCGGTAGAGGAAGTAGTTCTCAAGCCCCTGATCATTGAGTGTGATGAGCGCCGTGATGGCGAGATTGTTGGCAAGTGCGGAGAGATCGAGGTTATCGTAGGCGAACTGGCGTCGTGCCGGCAGGGAAGTTGCGGCATTCGTTCCTGGATTGAGTCCATTGAGCAGGGCCAGCAGGTCATGGTTCGTGTCCCAGAGGCGACTCTTTTTTTCGACGCCCGAACTGGCATGGGCCGGCGACGAGTTGAACTGGTTGTACATTTTGTAGAGCGCTCCTTCGGGGTCGAGTCCTGCCCGATCGAGATAGAGGTCATCGGCGTCTTCGACCATGTCATATAGGCCCTGGAACTTCCCGTTCAGGTGGACCCTGATTGGAAAGCATTCGAGTGCCGGCATTCCGCCGAGGCGGAAGGTTTCCCATGCAATGGTGTTACGGCACTTTGATTTGTCCGCCCAGTTCGAGAGGACGTGAATATCGCGCACGCGGGGCCTATCAGGATGGTAGCGGAAGCGCTGTTCTCTGGCGAAATCGAACGCGTAGCTGTTCTTGGCAATTAAAGGGTAGGCAGTGAGCTGCCCGCGCAGCTCTGCCCGGACATTGTCGTAGAATTCCCCGAGATGCCAGACCGAGCCACGGTCGCCGAAAGTGGTGGCCGCAAGGGCGGCACTGACGGGAAACCAGTGGAACACCTGGAGCCGCGAGGAGGCTGGCGAGGGATCGTGCACGATGGTTCCGTGGTACTTCGGGGAATTCAGGGGGTCTGGGAAGGGCGGATCCGTCACCGTGGCACCGGTGTCATCGGTGGCCACGATGCGCCAGCGCAGCATATCGCCGGGCGAAGTGTAGGTGATGTCCGCGCGGCAGGTCCACGTGCCGTCGGCGGCCACGGCGTCGCCTTCGCGGCCGTCGTCGCGCATGGGAAGGGCGGTTTCAGCCAGTTGCATGATGCGGAACTGACAGGTTACCGAGGCAATCGGGCGGACCGTGCGCTGAAGATTCGCCGTGATGGTGAAGAGCGTCGGCGTACTGGGAGTCGGGAGGATGCGCAGCTGGCAATTGGTGCTGTCGCTGATGTCGCTGCCGGTTTCGCCCACGTCCACGACCGCATCGATGATGTCGCCTGGACGGAGTGTGACGTGAAGATCGAAGGACCGGACTTGGCCGGCAGTGAGCGCGCTGAAGAGAGACGTGCCATTGTGGAAGATGTGGACTGTGGTGCCGTCGGGTCCCTCGGTAATGCGCTGGAAGGAGCCGGTGATGAGGGCGGGCCCGGAGTGGGTGCTTACCCAGCGGCGCACCGCGGCGTGGAGCGGCCCGGGGTTGGCATCGTTCGGATGGACGACGAGCGGACCGACCATCGTCAATGGGGTCGCCGACGCCGTATTGAGATCCCATGCGGTGCCCGTCCAGTGGTTCGTGGTGGCATTCCATGCCCCGGAGGATGCGCCGCCGGCGAAGGGGACGAAGCTTGCAGTGGAGTAAGTGCTGCTGGCCGGAATTGCGGAGGCAAAGGGGGCGTAGCCGGCCGTCCATCCATCCTTGCCCTGCACGCCCGAGAACTGCGCCTGACTGTCGGCGATGGGCTCGGAACCCGGCGGCAGCACCGGAGGGACCGGATTGCGTGTGACGTCCGCGATGCGCGGGCCGGGGTTCGCCGTTCCGCCGGGGTTGAGGGTGCCCGGTGTGGGAATCGGGAAGTAAGCGCGCTGCCCGGTGAGGGTTGGTGTGGGTGTTTCCGCAATCAGTTCCGGCCAGAGCAGGAAGTCATCGTCAGTGGGAAAAAAATTGAACCAGTGGAGGCAGAGCACATTGGTGCCCGAGACGAGCCGGCGGGGATCGAGTACGAATTCCTGCCAAGTCGTTGAGACGGTCTCGGGATAATCTGCACGGGCAAGCGATCTCCACAGCTGGGTGGTGCCTGTTTCATTCTCGGGCATGTTGAAGTCCGCCACTGGCGCCGGATCCCCGTTGAGGTAGGCGGCAAATCCGTCGTCGGCCTGCATGCGCAGCCGCAGCGTGGAAACGGACGCTGGATCCGCGACGGTGAAGGAAGCCCGTACGTAGACCGAGGTTCTATTTGCGTGGTAGAGCCGTGCCCACAGATCCGTGCTGGAGACTCTGGAGTACTTGGAGTACGGGTGAGTGGTATCGTCCGCGTAGTACAGCGGCAGGTAGCCCGTCAGCCATTGCTGATCGTTGAAGGAAATGCCGAGCCAGTTCGTGGCATTGAGCCCCTGGTTGACCTCGAGGCTGGCATCATAGGGGACACGATAGCGGACCAGCTGGCTGGGATTTGTCAGGTTGGTGGTGGTCGTGACCTGCCCCATGCCATAGCTGATGTCCTCGAACTGCGGAGGGTAGGCTGGAGCGTAGTCGTGCTCTACCACGACGCCGGTGGGTGTGAGGCGTGTCAGAGCGAGGTATTCGCCGGCTGTGCTCAGCCGGAAATTAGTGTGCAGGGGCGCTGCCGGGTTGCGGCGGTCCTTTTCACTGGCCCAGACAAGGAGGGCGCCGTTGGCCGGCAGCGTAACCGGAGGGAATGGCCACTTCGCTGGACGCGTTGCGTTGTCCGTGAGATGCCAGCCTGCCAGGTTGACGGGGGCCGCCGTCTGGTTGCGGATCTCGATCCAGTCGTTTCGGTCACCGTCTTCGTCTGGCAGGCCGTCTTCATTGTCCGCAAGGAATTCGGAAATGATCACGGTCTGCGCAGACGACGGCGTCGCCGTGCAGAACATCGCAAAAACACACGCCGCCGCCGCGGCAATTCGGGGAAGGATGGGTCCCATGTTGACATGGTTATATCATTATCAAGGATGAACGCGAGCCGCAAAATTCCCGGGCCGGAAGATTTTGAGAGTGGCA
>JAIXPK010000570.1 GCA_027486335.1 Verrucomicrobiaceae bacterium
CCGTCCGGGGAGTTGTTTGCTGCGCCGAAGGAGGAGATGACGCGGCGGTTTTTATCGAAGGTGATGCGGTTTGCGTGAGGCAACGCATTGCGCGGAGGCGGAAGCGGGGTTAAGCGGAGAGGATACGAGCATGAAACCGATCCGATTGAGCCTGATAGCCGCGCTGCTGGTAGAGCTGAGTGGGTGTGGGCGGGGGAAGAAGGAAGTGCGGGTGGCACCTCCGGCCGGGGCGGTGCCTGAGATTGTGGCGGAGGCAGGTGAGCCGGTGGTGGCGGTGAAGCCGCCGCCTTTGGATCCGGCGGTGCCTGCGCTGACGATCAACAAATCGGCGCAGGTGTCAGTGCTGGGGTATCATGATTTTGTGAAGGGGAAGCCTGGGAATGCGATGCAGGTGAGCGAGGAGCAGTTCCGGGCGCAGATGCAGGTGATCCGGGATGCGCGGATCAAGGTGATCGGGATGCCGGAATTTCTGGCGTGGCGGCGCGGGGAGAAGGACATTCCGGATCCGTCGATCCTGATCACGATGGATGACGGGTGGAAGAGCGTGCACACGATTGCGCTGCCGGTGCTCAAGGAGTTCGGGTATCCTTTTACGGTGTTTCTATACAAGCGGTTTGTGAATGGCGGGAGCAAGTCGATGACGACGGCGGAGATCCGGGAGTTGATGGCGGCGGGTGGGACGGTAGGGAGTCACAGTGTGAGTCATCCGTACCGGAAGCGGATTGATGCGGCGTTCAAGAAGGGGGCACCGGCGGGCGAGGCGTTTCTGCGGATGGAGATGAAGGATTCGCGGCAGTTTCTGGAGGATCTGACCGGGCAGGCGGTGACGACTTATGCGTATCCAGGGGGATATCACAGTGAGCGGGAGGAAGCGGTTGGAAAGGAATGCGGGTATGAGGCGATGTTTACGGTGAATGGGGCGCGGGTGACGTGGGACACGCCGGCGGCGGCTTTGGGGCGGTACATTGTGATTGGGACGGACCCGACGGATGCGGCGTTCCGGCGGGCGATCAGTTCGCGGGGGACCTCGCAAGGGGAGGTGGTGAAGCAGTTGTTGAGGAAAGAGGGGGGAGAAGTGCTGGTGAGTACGGAGCCTGCGCCGGATGCGACGGTGGCGGTGAGGCGGCCGAGGATTGCGGTGGATGTGAGTCGGTTGAGCGGGATTGATCCTGAGACGGTGACGATGAAGATTGCGGGATACGGGCAGGTGCCGGCGGAGTATGATGCGGCGCGCGGGATGATTGAGTGGCAGGTGCGGGAGCCGCTGCGGACGAGTGAGTGTCAGGTGTATGTGACGTTCCGGCGCGAGGGGGAAACGCTGATGGACTCGGTGGCGTGGCGTTTTTATGTGGATCTGGTGTCCGGGTACCTGCCGGAACCGCCGGTGAAGCTGGCTGCGCCGGGAGCGGCACCGGTGACGGAGGCACCTGATGCTGGGGCGGAGGGAGCGGAGGCTGAGGGGGCCGGGGTGGTGGCGCCGCGGTGAGTGAGGTGAGGATGAAGATGAAGGGAAGATAATCCCGGAAAGAAAGTGGCGGTTGGCGGCGCTTGGTTTATAGACCGGAGACTTCTGAGATGATCCGACCGAATACTGTGACTGTCTGCGTGCTCCTAGCTGGGGCGGGGATGGTTGTGGCTGCGGAGGACGGGACGTCGCCTGACCGGTTGGCGGCGGAGGGATGGCTGGGGGGAGCGGGGCAGTTGCTGGAGATTTCGCAATGGGTGCGGGATGGGTTGGCGGCGGACGATCCGGGGCCGGCGCTGGATGCGCTGGCGGCGCTGGCGCGGCAGGCTCTGGAGGCTGGGCAGCGGGAGGTGTGTGTGGAGGCGGAGATCGGGTGGTTGCAACTGGCTATGGCGGATGCGGAAGCGGATGCCGGGGATGCTTTGGATGATCTGGCGGGGCGGGCGCGGGAGTGGGGGTTGCCGCGGGAAGAGGCGAGGATCTGGTCGTGGCGTGCGGCGTTGTTTGAGGGCGCGGGGGAATGGCTGGCGGCGTTTCATGCGCATGACCGGGCGAGTCAGGCGGCGTTAGGGGGCGGGTTGCTGAATCGCGGGGCGGCGTCGCTGGTGGCAATGGCGAGGTTGTGCCGGGAGAACCGGCATCCGTGGCGGTTGCAGCATCAGTGGGTGAGGATTGACACGATGCTGGCGGGAAGGATCCGGGAACTGGATGTGGAGACGCGGCGCTTGCTGGCGGATGAACGGTTGGCGGCGCAGCCGGTGCTGGCGGGATTGCCGCCGCTGGGGCGGGGACCGGCGGGTGCGGTACTGAATCCACCGGAGGCGTCGGCGCTGGTGGCGCGGCCGCAGCAGGAGATTGGGAGGACGAGGATTTTTCTGTCGAATCCGACGGTGAAGGCGCTGGGGGGAAGCCTGACGGCGACGCCGCGGGCGGGTCGGGCGGGTTCGTGGGTGGCGGATGAGTCCGGGCAGACCCTAACGGTGAGTCCTCCGGGTGAGGGAGGGGCGGAGGCGGCGACGCGAGCGTTGAGCCTGCGGCCCGGGGAGACGCTGAGTCTTTATGTGGAGCATCTGCCGTCGGCAGCGGACGACATGGTGACGCTGGCGTGGCAGGCGGACGGTGGGAAGGGTGTGGCGGCGACGAGCGATTTCTTCTTTACGGATAGTGCGGCGGCGGCGGCGGTGGTGAGTGGCGGGAATCTGACGACGGTGCCGGGGTGGCCGGTGCCGTTTTACCATGAGATCAATCAGAGGACTGGAGGTGTCAGGATCGAGGATCTCGGGTTCAAGGCATCGGGGCCGTGCCGGTTGGAGATTTTTGACGGGGACGAGCGGAGCCTAGCGGGATTTCCGAGCACGCGATTGCTGGCGGTGGACGGGGACGGGGATGGATTGTTCACGGGGCCGAGGGACGAAGTGCTGTCGGACCACAATGGGGACGGCGTCCCGGATGTGCTGGTGGGGGACCGGAGTCGGTCGCTGGAGGTTTATGCGTGGCCGCTGGGGGCGACGGGGCGGGAGCCGCTGACGATTGCGGCGCGGCTGCGGCGGCCGGGGGGAGGGCAGGATGGCTGGCGCACGGATGTGGAGGTCGGGTTGCGGCCGGCTGAGAAGGTGGCGGCGCGGAAGGAACGCTGAGAGGGGCGGGAGGCTGGTTATTCTGGGGTTAGGGAGATGCGGTGTTTGAGGCCGTCGTACTGGATGATCCGAAGGCGGTCGATCGGGAATCGCTCCTCGCCGCCATGGAGGGCAGGATTGTGGCAATGTCGTCGCTCCGTGTGGTCTACACGAGCAGCGGGAGCGTGGCGCAGCAGCCAGGTTGCCGCTAGTCGTGGCCGGAAGCCCGAGCGTCGCCCGCAGCAGCCCTCCGAGGGGGCCGCAGTAGCCGTGAACCGGAGCAGCGGGCGGGTGGGGTGAGAGCGGCGTGAGGAGCCGGTTGAAGTGGTGGCGATCCGGTGTTTGATGTCAGGCGTTGGATGCCGCGGCTGAACTGTGCGTGAGACGGTGACGCGAGGCCGAAGACATTGGGAGATGAAACAAATTCACCATGAAGAGGACAGCGATCATTTCTACTGTTTTACTGGCAGGGGTCTATTTAACGGCACCGTTTTTTACCGGGCTGATGGGTTATGCGGACTGTCGAGGTCCGCGAATTTATCCCGAGGGGTGGCACATAAGTCTTCATCGCTTGGGATACGAATTCATATACGAAACAAAGCCGAGGATTGGTGATGAATCAGTTGAGAGGGGGTGGTTTTATGATACGGAGATTTTTGGTGGTGAAAACAACAGGTGAGTCAGGCATGGGATGTGAGGACACGACTCGGAGGGGAGCCGTTTCCTTGTCACGCGGCGGAAGAGAGGCATGTCGGCGAGCGGTGGACGGTGGGAGAATTGCCTGAGTGGACGGATGAGGTGCGGCGGGTTGCGGCCTGAGGCGAGGCAGGGGAAGCCTAGCGGTGATTGAGGTGGGAGGGAATGATAGGACGTATGGGGCTGATGGGGCCAATGGGTTTGTTGGGAGGGTGCCGAACTGGGGTTCAGCGCTCCCAGGGGGCTTGTGGGGGAGGGCGTTGGGTGAGAGGGGGGCGCACGCGAAGAAGCGAAGGGATGGGGGATAGGGGCGGGAACGGAGAGTGGTGGGCTTCCCGACTGATCGTGCTCCTGGTGCGGCAGAGTTCCTTGGCGGGGGCTGACGGTTGATACGGCCGCTTGTGCAATTGTCCGAAGGTGCTCTATCTTTGATTGTGATGTGTCTGTCGTTTCACAAGGTCAGGGGTAGGTTTTGGAGCTTTCCTTCATTGGCCTGCGGGGTGGCTGACGCCGAATCTGTTCCGCTTGAAAGGTGAGGCTGCCGCTTTTGATTTTTGTGTTTTTCGCAAGCACAACGTTGTGCCGGGCGGATGCTGTTACCTCCTACAATCCTAAGGATTGGCCGGATTTTACTCTGAAGTTCAGCGCTGAGGGAACTCTAAAAGACGTGTATGATGCGGGACTAAGGCCGTGGTTGTCGCCGGGTTCCGAGACGAGCTTTTTGAGTTTCAAACACGCCAGAGTGACTGTGCAAACGCATGAAGGCACCCTGTTGCCGGAGTTTCCCGTGGAAATTGCGGATATTTACTGCCTCCCGGATGGACGCCTCAAGGGGATTGTCATGACATCACCACCACAGTCGTTTGGCAGTGCGCGTGCTCTGATATTGCCTTGGTTCCCTAAAATAGGAAAGACCGAGAAGGAGATTGATGAGTTTTTCAGAATTGTTAAAGAGAACCACATTGGGTACGAGGACCCGGACTTTGGAAAGGCTCCAGATGGATTCCGTGGCGCTTGGATTGACGGGAAAAAAGTTGACTATGGTATCGGATTGCGAAACAACAAAAACCCCAATTTGCCATTTCAAATAGTCTTCGGGATTGGCTGGAAAAAATTAATGTCATCAAAGGATCGAGGCACTGTGCACTTGGAACCGATCAAGCCGCCTCCAGAATACGCAAACGAGTCCATGATGCCTCCGAGAAAATGGGGGCCGGATAGCACGCTCGACAAAATGCGTGCCTTAGATTTGGACACTGGAGAATCACCCGAAGCCGTATCCGAACAACGGCGAAATGGTGAGCGCCCTCCGCTTAAAACCGACGCTTCAAGTTTCTCCTCCATAACGGCTGTCGAAGCTAATGCGGTTGAATCCCAAGCGGGGAGGGATTCAGTCGCGAACCCTGCATCCAAGGAACTGTTTATCTGGCCGTGGATGGCGGGTTTAATGGCGGTCGTGTTTGGCGCATGGGCAGTGTTTAAACGGAGTTCGTGACCCGGAAGGCAACTCCGATGTCCAAAGGTTGTGAGGGGCTTGTTGGGTGAGGGGGGGAACCCCTACGGGGTTCTGTGTTATTGTGTCGGTAACCGGGGGTGCCGCGAGCGGCTCGCGGCACCCCCGGCTATTGACCGGTCGTCCCTACGGGACGGGGCTTGTTTGGCTTGCGGGACCCCCGGCTATTGACAGGTTGTCCGTACGGGGAGGGCTTGTTTGGGTTGCGGAAGCCATCTATTGCTAGGTCGTCCCTACGGGACGGGGCTCTTTGGGTTGGGGGTACGGGTTTGTGGAGAGGGCAGGGGAGACTGGGGACGCGAGTGTTGCGGGAGAGGAGAGGTTATGGTGTGGATTGGAGTTTGAGGATGGCGGTGGCCATGGAGCGGCCGAGTTGGAGTTGGCCGGTGGTGTTGTAGTGGACGGTGTCTGGGAGGAGGGGGAAGTTGTCGGTGGGGATCATGCGGGTGCCGGGGATGGCGTCGGGGTGGCCGGAGGTGGCGTCGGCGTGGGCCTGGCTGGTGCGGATTTCGGAGCGGTGGGTGAAGCGCGGGAGGGGAGGGTCGTGGGGGAGGACCTGGCCGAAGACGAGGGGGACTGGGGTGTTCTGGTTGGTGTCTTGTTCGAGGCGGTGTTTGAGGAGACGGAGGGAGGCGGCGTAATTGGTGGCGGAAGTGGGGTGTTTTGCGTCCTGCTCGCCCTGCATCCAGAGGAAGCCGCGGAGGGTGAAGGGGGTGTTCTGGTGGCGGAGGTGGTTGAGGGCGGCGAGGAAGGATCGGCGCATGGCGAGGTAGTGGAGGCCGGTGTTGGGGTCGGTGGGGGAAGTGCCTGGGTAGAAGGTTTTGCGGTTGGGACCTGGCGGTAAATCCAGCCATGTGGTGCCGTCCCAGCCGGCGTGGAGAGGTTGGCCGCTGAGGGCGAATTTGACGATGAGGACATCGCGGTTGGGGGAGGCGGCGGTGATGGTGGAGGCGAAGCTGATTTCGGGGCCGAACTGGGTGTTGCCGGGGGAGCGGGTGCGGCCGGGGGTGAGCGGCTCGAAGGTGGAGCCGTTCCAGAATGAGGCGTTGGGGACGGGTTGGCGCTGGGGATCGGGGAGATCGGCGACGGTGCCGGAGCCCTGCATGTTGGACTGACCGGCCATGAAGTAGAGGTCGGCGGGGCGCGGGGCGGGAGGGGCGGGGTCGGCGGCGAGGGAGAGGTGAATGGATGTTAGGAGGAAGAGAAAGGAGACGATGGAGCGGCGGCGCATGGTGTGTGTGTGGCGGGAAAGGGAGTTGGGAGCAATGCCGCGAGTCCGTTTTGGGGGGCCGTGAAGCCGGGCGAATGAGATTGCCACGGAGGGTGGGAAGAGGGTACAGAGGAGGTTGTCGGTTCACCCTTTTCTTCTGATTTGCCATGCAACTGCGCCCGTTTTTTGGAGGCCTCGCGGCCTTATTGCTGATGTCTGTGTCGGTGAGAGCCGGCCTTGTGGCTTACTGGCCGTTCAATGATGCGGCGTCGCTGGGGAATGATGCGGCTGGGGGGACGATGCTGACGGCGAATGGGGGTGCGGGGTACACGGCGTCGGGGAGGTTCGGGGGAGCGGTTTCGCTGAACGGGACCTCGCAGTTTTTGTCAGGGACGGTGAACAATCTGCCGACGGGGAACAGTGCGTACACGCAGTCGGCGTGGATCAGGCCGACATTGCTAGGGGGGCGAGGGATTGTGGGCTGGGGGAATTACGGGGCGACGCGGCAGGTGAATGCGCTGCGGTTGATTGACAGCGGGAACGGTTTTCGGCATTATTGGTGGGGTGCGGATCTTGATGCGGCGGGGCTGACGACGACCTTGAACAACGGGAGCTGGCATCATGTGGCGACGACGTGGGACGGGACGACGCGGCGGATTTTTCTGAATGGGGTGCAGGTGGCGCAGGACACGCCTGGGGCGAACGGGGCGACGGCGGCGAATTTCCGGATCGGGTCGACGAACGGGGGAGAGTTTTTCAGCGGGGCGATTGATGATGTGGCGTTGTACAATCATGCGCTGACGGCGACGGAGGTGCAGTCGCTGGCGAGCGGGGCGTCGCCGCTGGCGGGGCCGCTGATCACGACGTTTGCGGTGAATCGGGCGAGTGCGTACGAGGGGGAGACGGTGACCTTGAGCTGGGCGGTGAACACGGCGAATGTGACGGGGACGTTCAGATATGAGATTCGGGCCGGGGCGGTGGTGGTGGCGAGTGGGAGTGCGGCGACGGGGTCGGTGGAGACGACGGTGCCTGATCTGGGTGGTGTGGTGCAGCCGGTGGCGTGGACGTTGCGGGCGATTGAGACGGGTGGGAATGGAGTGACGAACAATGCGACGGTGAGTCTGAATGGCGATCCGGGGATACCGACGGCGGCGAGCCAGGCGGGGTTGAGCACGGGGCCGGGAGGGCAGTTGGCGATCACGCTGGGCGGGAGTGATCCTAACGGGGGTAGCCTGAGTTATGTGGTGGTGACGCCTCCGGCGCGCGGCGTGCTGAGTGGCGGGACTGGGGCGGCGCGGACGTACACGTCGACGGCGGGGTTGTATGGGAATGATCAGTTCACGTTCAAGGTGAGTGACGGGAAGTATGAATCGGGTGTGGCGACGGTACGGTTGTTTGTGACCACGCCGCCGCTGGCACCGACGGGTGTGGCGGTGGATGATCTGACGATCCGGCCGGAGACGGTGACGGGGGATTTTCTGTCGATGATCACGACTGCGGACCCTAACGAGGGCGAGGCGCACAGTTTCAGTCTGGTGAGTGGCCTGGGGAGCGAGGAGAACCGGAATTTTGCGATCGTCGGGCATCAATTGCGGGCGAACGCGGGGTTTGCGGGGCTGACGGGGGTGCCGCAGCGGATCCGGATCCGGAGCACGGATGCGGCGGGGTTGTGGGTGGAGGCGTCTTTTGTGCTGACGGTGGTGCCGAAGAAGCGTGGGATGGTGATCAACGAGATTCACTACAACAGTGCGGACAACCGGGTGAGGAATTCGTTTGTGGAGCTGTATAATGACGGGGCGGCGGCGGTGGATTTGTCAGGGTGGCGATTGAGCGGCGGGGTTGACTATCTGATTCCTGCGGGGACGGTGGTGGCGGCGGGCGGGTATCTGGTGATCGCGGAGGATCCGGCGACGATGCAGAGTTATTTCGGGAAGACGGCGCTGGGGCCGTGGAACAATGCGGTGGTGGTGTATGCGGACGGGTCGAAGGAAGTGACGGGGTTGTCGAATGACGGGGACAACGTGAGGCTGCGGGATACGGCGGGGAAGGTGGTGAGTGAGGTGGATTACGAGAACCGGTCGCCGTGGCCGGCGGAGGGGAATGGTGAGGGGTCGTCGATTGAGCTGATTCATCCGATGCTGGATGCGAGTCACGGGAGCAACTGGCGGGCGGCGAAGCTTGTGCCGCCGGCGGTGTTTACGACGTATGTGGGGTTTGGGGGGACGTGGCGGTGGCGTCGGGGGGTGCAGGGGGATACGGGTGAGCCGGCGTTGCCGTTCACGGCGTGGCGGGCGCGGGGTTTTGTGGAGCCGGTGCCTGCGGCGGCGAATGCGCAGTGGCAGAGCAATGTGGCTCCGTTAGGGTTCGGGGACAATGATGGGAACGGGGCGAACGGAACGGCGGAGAATGCGACGGATCTGGCGGATATGAATGGGGGGACGCTGTATTCGTCTGTGTATCTGCGGCGGACGTTCACGATCGCGGCGGGGAAGATGCCGCAGGCGGTGCAGGTGAATGTGCGGTGCGATGACGGATGTGTGGTGTGGATCAATGGGGTGTATGCGGGGGCGGTGCGGCCGAATGCGGCGATTGGGACGGGGCACCATTTCTATAACACGATGGCGGCGAATGCGCCGGATCCGGTGGCGACTTTTGGGATGACGCCGGTGTCGGCGTCGGCGGTGAATCTGGTGGAGGGGGAGAATGTGATCGCGATTCACGCGATGAACACATCGGCGGCGAGCAATGATTTTCAGATTGATGCGGAGGTGAAGGAGGCGGCATTGACTGGGGATGC
>JAIXPK010000491.1 GCA_027486335.1 Verrucomicrobiaceae bacterium
AGTTGTGGAAGGTGGCGGACGGGGCGATTGCGGGCGGGTCGCTGACGGAGCAGGTGGAGCACAATGATTTTCTGGCGACGAAGAAGCGGTATGGGAATTTTGTGCTGAGGGCGAAGTTGCGGCTGCGGGGGACGGGATTTGTGAACAGCGGGATTCAGATGCGGAGCACGCGGGTGGCGAATTCGACGGAGATGCGCGGGTATCAGTGTGATTACGGGGATCCGACGTGGTGGGGATGTGTGTATGATGAGAGTCGGAGGAATCGGGTGATGGCGCAGAGCGACATGAAGGCGCTGGATCCGGTGATTCGGCGGAATGACTGGAACGATTATGTGATTCGGGCCGACGGGGCGCGGGTGACGACGTGGATCAACGGGGTGATGGGGGTGGATTATCTTGAGGCGGATCCGGCGATTGAGCGGGAGGGGTTGATTGGGATTCAGGTGCACGGGGGCGGGAAGGCGCTGATTGAGGCGAAGGAGATCACGATTGAGGAATTGCCGGCGACGGTGCAGCCGAAGGGAGCGCCGGAGCCGAAGCCTGCGGCGAAGCCATCGCCGGTGACGCCGGAGGAACAGAAGGTGTCGTTCACGCTGCCGCCGGGGTTTGAGATGGAGCTGGTGGTGAGTGAGGATGAGGAGAAGGGGCACGGGAAGTTCATTGCGGCGTATTTTGACGCGAAGGGGAGGTTGTGGACGATGACGGCGCTGGAGTATCCGGTGGATGCGAATGAGAATCCTGCGGCGGCGGATGCGCTGTATGCGAGCAAGGCGAAGGACAAGATTCTGGTGTATGACATTGTGGACCGGGGGACGAACGGGGGTGCGCCGAAGTTTGCGAAGGAGCCGACGGTGTTTGCGGAGGGGCTGGCGATTCCGCTAGGGATTCTGCCTTACAAGGACGGGTGTTATGTGCAGCACGGGCATGACATTGCGCTGCTGCGGGACACGGACGGGGATGGGAAAGCGGACAAGCGGGAGGTGGTGCTGACGGGGTTCGGGGTGCAGGATTCGCATTTGTTTCCGCACCAGTTCACGCGCGCGCCGGGCGGGTGGATCTGGCTGGCGCAGGGGGCGTTCAATTCCGGGAAAGTGCACGGGCCTGACAAGGAAGTGCAGTTTGACCAGACGCGGATGGCGCGGTTCCGGCCGGATGGGTCGGAGTTTGAGATCACGAGCAATGGGCCGTGCAACATCTGGGGACTTGTGATGAACGGCGAGGGGGAGACCTTCATCCAGGAGGCGAATGATTTTGGCTATCCGGTGATGCCGTTTCACGATTACGGGAATTATCCCGGGTGCTCGAACGGGCAGTGGAAGAGTTATGCGCCGGAGTTCCCGAGCAGTGCGGATTTCCGGATGGGCGGGACGGGATTGAGCGGGCTGGCGCTGACGGATGCGCGCGGGGCGTATCCTGCGGAATGGAGTGATGTGATGCTGGTGGCGAATCCGATCATCCGGAAGATTCAGGCGATCAAGATGCACCGGAGCAAGGAGACGGGGACGGGATGGAAGCTGGAATGGCTTCCGGATTTCGTGCAGACGAGCGACGAGTGGTTCCGGCCGGTGGCGATGACGATGGGGCCGGACGGGTGTGTGTACATTGTGGACTGGTATAACAAGATCATCAGCCACAATGAAGTGCCGCGGAATCATCCGGAGCGGGACAAGAAGCGGGGTCGGATCTGGCGAGTGAAGCACAAGGATCAGAAGTGTTTTCCGGTGCCGGATTTCACGAAGCTGGCGGAGAAGGAGTTGGTCGGGAAGCTGGGTGGGGCGTCGCTGGCGCAGAGCCATCTGGCGTGGCAGACGCTGGCGGATAAGGGCAAGCTTGAGGAGGGGACGATTGCGGATCTGAAGAAGAGCGCGGCTGGTGCATCGCCGCGGTTCCATGGAGGGGCGACGGGGGCATCGGTGGCGGAGCCGGTGACGGGCGAGCCGGTGGCCTATCCTTTTGCGCACGCGGTGCAGGCGCACTGGGTGCTGCAGGAAATTGGGAATGGCGGCGATTTGCCCGTTGAGGCATTGAAATCGTCGAGCAGTGCACTGCGGCGCGAAGCGGTGGCGAGCAATCTGATTGCGGCGGTGGGGCATAAGAATGATGCGGACCCTGTGGTGCGGCAGGCGCGGATTCAGGCCATGGGTCTGGCGATTTCGGCGAGTGGGGCCAAGGCGATGCCCGAGGTGATGGCGGCGCTGCTCGAAGCTGCGCCGGTGGCGCTTTCCGAGCCGGTGGCGCCGTCCTCACAGAGCGGGAAGCCTATCAAGGTGGGCGAGGCTTATGTGAACGAATATGAACGCTATCTGGTGCGCCTGTTTCTGGAGCGTGCCCCGCAGGCAGTTGCTGCGTATCTTGATTCCGCCGAGGCGGCGAAGCTGTCAGCGGATCAACTGATGCTGGCGGCGCTTTCGCTGCCGGCGAAGGAATCGGCTCCGCGGGTGGCGAAGCAGATGGCGGGGCTGGGTCGAGCGCCGAGTGATGAGGAATTGCTGCGATTGGCAGAAGCGCCGGATGCGCCGGAGGTGAAGGCGGCGCTGGCGGTGCTGGTGACGAAGCCGGAGTCGCTGCGGTCTTTGCTGAAGCAGCGTGCGAGGTTTGATGCGCGGGTGCTGGCCCCGCTGGTGGAGGGGAAGGCGAAGGAATTGCTTAAGACGGACACGGCGATGGGATTGCAGGTGATCAGCGCGTTCAAGCTGGCGGGATTGGAGCCGGATCTGGCGGCGCTGGCGGGGACGCCGGGCGGGGCGACGGTGCCGGTGCTGCGGGCGCTGCGGGAATTGGGGAGCAAGCGGGCGGACGTGTTTCTGGGGCAGGTGAAGTCGGGGGATGCGGCGGTCCGTGAGGAAGCGCTGGCTGGTTTGGCGGCGGTTCCGGAGAAGCTGCTGCCGTTGTGGCCGGATTTGTCGGCGGTGCAGCGGGGTCGGGCGCTGGATGCGATGAGTAATTTCAAGGAAGGAGCGGCGGCGGTGGTGGCGGCGGTGAACGGGAGTGTGATTCCGAAGGATGAGCTGGATGGACCGGTGCTGGAGAAGCTGGCGGCGGTGTTAGGTGAGAATGACGGGGCGCTGAAGGCGCTGATGGAGAAGATGGGGAGTGCGTTCCGGCCGGTGCTGGCGCTGGACGGGAATAACGAGTCGTTTGTGAAGGAAGGGATCACGCTGGAGGGGGCGTTTACGGTGGAGACGTGGGTGCGGCTGGCTCCGGGGATCGGGAACGACGACAGCATTCTGGGTGCGGCGGGCGAGGCGGACTTCAACTTCTTCGGGAACACCTTCCGGGTGTGGACGAAGGGAGGCAATGATGTGATTGTGGCGAAGAAGCCGAGTGTGCCTGACATGTGGACGCATGTGGCGGTGACGCGTGATGGGGCGGGTGCGATGCGGATTTACATCAATGGCGAGCTAGACCAGGCGGAAGGGAAGCCGGATGCGGCGGTGTTCAAGAATCTGCAGATCGGGCGGAGCAATGTGGTTGCGGGGACGGGGGCGATGCTGGCGGAGTACCGGGTGTGGAATGTGTGCCGGACGGCGCAGGAGATCCGGGCGAATTTCGACCGGACGTTTGGCGGGGAGAAGCCTGCGGGTCTGGTGAAGCAATTGACGGGTGAGACGTGGGGGGAATTGAATGGTGGTGCGAAGGTGGCGCGGACGACGGATTTTCCGGCGGTGATGAGCGGGGACGAGGCGAAGGCGATGGATGCGAAGTATGTGAAGTATTATGCGCTGGCGACGAAGGCGGGTGACAAGGAAGCGGGGAAGGCACTGGCGACAGTGTGCATGGGGTGTCACACGATCAACGGGACGGGCGGACAGATCGGGCCTAACCTGAGCGGGGCCGGGGCGATGGGGGTGGACGGCGTGCTGCGGAATCTGCTGACGCCGAATGCGGCGATGGAGCCCGGGTACCGGGTTTACCGGGTGGAGCTGGCGGATGGGTCGCTGAAGGAAGGGTTTCTGGTGAGTGAGGACGAGAAGGCGATTGTGTTCCGCGCGGTGGGATTGCCGGATGAACGGATTGCGCGGGATCAGATCCGCGGCGGGAAGTATCTGAAGCGGTCGCTGATGCCGGAGGGCCTGCTGGAGGCGTTCAGCGAGAAGGAGGTCAGCGATCTGTTTGCCTATCTCATGTCCCTCAAGTAACTAAAAACCCTGACATTTTATGAAGACACTGATATTCGCCTGTTTCGCTGCCGTTTCTGTTATTCACGCGGAGACTGGGCCGGAGGCCGGGAAGCAGGTGGCGCAGGCGCTGGAGGTGAAGGATGAGAAGGGGAGCAAGGAGAAGCTGCGGTACTGGCTGGCGCTGCCGCCGGCTGAGGAGAAGAAGCCTGAGGCGGGGTGGCCGCTGATGATTTTTCTGCACGGGGCCGGGGAGCGTGGCGACAACCTTGACCAGGTGAAGCAGCACGGGCCGCCGAAGCTGATCGGGAAGGAGAAGGCGCTGAATTCGTTCATCGTGGCGTCGCCGCAGTGTCCGACGGGTCGGTGGTGGGATGTGAAGGAGATCAAGCA
>JAIXPK010000020.1 GCA_027486335.1 Verrucomicrobiaceae bacterium
CAGTTCACCGTCACCGCCGGCAGTGGATGCACCGACGCAATCTCTCCGTCCCGGCCAAACCGGACCGCCACATACGCATAACTCGCACGCCTCACCACCGGCTGCGTATCCAGCAGGTAAACGTAATACGTCGGCTCCGGAAACGATTGCCCGAAAATCCTCACAAACGGATCCTTCACCGCCATGTACACCCCGCCCGTCCCGTTCCGCTCCGCCAGCGCAATCTTCTCCATCAATGGCGTCACCTGAATCAGATCTCCCGAAACCGTCGGATACAGCGCGCTCGGCACCTGATACCGGTACAGCACCAGCGGCAGCAACCGGTCCCCCGACGCATTCGGCACCATCGGCGGAAACAACGCACTCTCCAGTCCCCCGGCGCTCCTCACATCCACCCCGCCCGCGTTAGGATACACCTGCGCCGGTGTCAGTTGCCCGATGCGGATCCCGATCCCGCTCCACGCCCCGTTCAATTGCTCCGGCACCATCCCCGGATGCCATCCCTCCCCCGGCTCCGGCGGCAGCAACTCCGGCCACGGCACCCCCGGCGTCCCCGGCACCGGCACGCCGGTCAATCCCTTCGCACCCTGCCACTCCACCCGCTGCACGTTCCCAACCGTCCGCTTCCCGCCATGCTTCGACACCGCCGCGATCTGGATCAGATAACTCCGGTCCTTCACCATCGGAAACGTGAACTGAAAGTCCGGCCCGTTCCCGAACGCCCCGCCCACCTGCGGCGTGTAATACGCCCCGTAACTCAAGGTCTGCGTCTCCTCCGCTTCCACCGGCCCGTTCGCAAACTGATCAAGCGGCTGATGATGATTCTCCCCTAGCAACGGCGTCAGCACCGCAGGCACCGGCCCCGGCTCGCTGTGCACCAGCACCTCAAACCGCTCCACGCCCTGCACCGGACAGAACCACCGCACCAGCGCCGCTGGATTCCCCGGTGTCCCCGCCATCGCCACCGGTGCCAGCATCGGCATCCCCGGTGCCGCCTGCACCGGCACCGCCTTGCTCAACAGCGCCAGCTGACTCGCATTCCCGTTCTGATCTAGCAGCTGTCCGTAATAGAACACCGTCACCGCACTCGACGGCAGATCCTTGTCCGTCACTTCAATCTGCTGCACCGAATCAAAATCCGCCAGCCCCTGCCGCAGCAAGGTCATCTGCCCGCCGTCAATCCTCCGGTACAGCCGCCACTCCTTCGACGTCGGCGTCAGATCCATCTTGATCTTCAACCCGTGCACCGCATTCCCCGCCGCTCCCTCGCCACCCGGCAACCCCGGCAGCGGATCATGCCCCGGACACCCAGCCTCCTCAGCCGCTTCATCCCATAACACTTCCGTGCACCGCGGGGTCCCCCGGAACAGCAATCTCCGACGCTCTCCCACCGCAGGCAGCGCCGTCACCGTCTGCGTCGCCACTCCAGACACTCTCCCCGCATCCATCCCCGTCCGGCAATGCACCGTAAACGGCACCGCCACCCCATCCCGCCTCAGCACCAGACGCTTCCTCACCATGTTGCTCCCCGCCGCAAAATGCACCCGCGCATGCAGATGCGTCGCCCCAGTCCCATTCAGATAGAATTCCGCAAACCGGATCCCCGACGCCTCCCGACTGCACACCAGATCAATCACCACCTCGGACCGGTCAAATCCCGCATGCCGCACGTCCGCAAACCCATTCGCCAGCGCCACCGGTTCGCAGCACTCCACATAAACCCCACCGCCCGGTCCTTCCGGCGCTTCCCGATCCCGCAGCACGCCCCCCGCAGGAGCACTGTGCCCCGACAGATTCTCCCCCGCACTCACCTGCTCCACCGCCCGCACCGTGTAATACACGGTCTTGTCGAACGAATCCGGTGACTCCGGTGCCATCGGCGCATCCGGTGTCTCATCAAGAAACGTCGCCGTCGCCTCTCCCGGCACGTGCGGCACCAGCGGCGACACCCGGTTCAGCGTCGGATTACCCCCCAACACACTCACATCCCCCGGCGACTTCCACCGGTAAACATAATAACCAATCACCCGGTTGTCCGACTCCGCCGGCCGCTGCTGCCACGTCACCCGCAACCGCTGCTTCCCCTCCGCCCCTTCATACCGGTAATCATTCTCCACAGTCACCCGACGCGGCGCCGACGGCGGCACCCGATCACTCATCGTCACCAGCGTCCCCGGCGACAACATGCCGTTCCTTCCAAGCAGGTCCCGCGCCGCCACAAAATAGTAGAACTGATCCCCATCCTTGAACGGCACCGGCGCTTCTCCGCTCAATCCATTGTCGTCATTCAAAAACGCCGTCTTCGGATCCAGCACCAGATTCACCGCCTCCGCCTCCGTCATCACCCTAGCCGCCAGCGCCGGCGCACGATTGATCCGCTTCACCCCATTCAATCCCTGCTCCGCCATCGCCGCCAGCACCGACGCGTCCGGCGGCGTCACCTGCAAGTTCAATCCCTCCGCCCAAGCCCGCGGCGCACGGTACACATCATAACCAAAATGCAGCAGCGACAACCGCCTCAACCCCACCGGCGTCCCCCACCTCAACCGCGCATTCAAATGCCCCTTCGCCGACCCATCCGGCACCTCCACCGGCCGCCCCGGCGCTGGCAAAACCACCGGCAACCCAGCCGTCACCGTCACCCGGCCCATCACCCCCAGATCCTCACCCGCTCCCACATCAAATTCCCTCACCTCAAACGTCGTCGCCCCAGCCCCCACCGGCTCCGCATGCGCCAATCCCAACGCCAGCGCCACCGCCGGATGCGTCCGCGACAGCAACACAAGGCTCCCATACTGCTTCGCATCCGCCATCGCCCCCTGAATCACCGCACTCAGCTTCCTCGGCAGGCTCAACGCAGGATCCGGCACCAGCGGCCCGAACACTTCATCCAGCGCCTTCCCTAGCACCACCGCCGATTCCCCCAGATTCGCCGCCCGATTCACCAGCGTCTGCAGAATCAATGGATCCGTCTGCACCGTCACCACCGCACGCCGCACAAACGCCCCGCCCGAACCCGGCTGCCCCGGCTTCGCATAAACCGCCAGCTTCCTCGCCCGCAGCTTCCCCGGATCATCAATCTGAAACGATAGATACGCCCAGTCCTCATTCGCCCCATTCCGCGTCACCGTCCCCGCCGTGAACAGGGTCTCCTCCAATACCTGCGCCCCACTCGGCAGCACCACCGCCGTCAGCACAGTCACTATCACAGAAATTCGAAGCAGGCACTTGAGAAACATAGCGTTTTGGAATCGGTTCGTCCCCCGCACCAGAGCGCTCTCGCACCCCCAATGCCCGGGATTCTCCTCCTTCTCCGGATTCCCCTGCCCCGAGTTGGCAGAAATCTTTTCTTTTTCTGCATCCACCCCCAATCATCTCCCGCCACACCCCAAAAACACCTTGCAGCACGCCGCTCCCCACGGACCTTTCTCCCTGTCCCCCCGGGACCAACCTCATCAAACCAACCAACACCCATATGACCCGTATCCTCTCCTCCCTCGCCATCGGAGCCAGCATGCTCTTCTTCGCCAACTGCGCCTGCCCCAAGGGATCCGCCTGCGCCTCCTGCACCGCCGGTGCCCACGCCCATAAATGCAACGCCGCCCACTGCTCGGCCTGTTCCAAAGGCAAATGCTGCGGCAAATGCGCCCCAGCCTCCGCAGCCACCTGCACCGAGTGCGCCAAACACTAAGCGCCCCTCTCTCCCTCCAGCCGCAGCCGCGCTCACGCCGGCTGCGGCTTTTTCTTGCCCTCTCCCCACTCGCACCCTCCGAAAAAGCTAGCCGAAGGCTCCCGCCTCCCTGCCCCCATTCCCCTTCCCCTCCCTCTCCCCACGAGCATTCCCCTGCCATCCATTCCCTTGCCAACCCCTCTCCCTACCCGCATCGCTCTGATCCACCACAATTCACCGCGCCACACCGCGCAACCGGCATTCTCCTCACGCGCATCTCACCGCCATCCGCCTCCCAAAGGCACAGAAGCCGCCCCTGGGCCAACCGAGCAGCTCGACACCGGCACCCGCCTAGCTCCCCGAAGGGCGAAGGCCCCGCAAGGTGGGACCTGACGCAACGCGGGGGGGATGGCTGCAGCGCCTAGTATGGCCAAATGCGGCGACACGCTCACGACCAACTGCAATGCCCGGCCGTGACGCCAGACTCTCGATCTACACTTGCGCCAAGGCCATACCTACAAGCTTAGCCACGCGGGGGTGAGGACGGCGAATCGGACGTTGGGCGCATCTTTAGCATGGCGACTGCCAGCGGTGCATACACCAGAGCATGCTTTTGCTTGCACCAGTCTTGGAACTCGGCGCCGACAACATCGAAACCAGCCGTGTCTCGACGTTTAGCAAGTATCGCCATGAGGACTGGGAAGCGAGTCAATCGATCCCAAGTCACCCATGTTTTGGGATCGCTATCGGCGAGGCCATCAAACAGTTCTTGTTCGTCAGCGAATCGCTCCAGCCAAGGAACGACATCCGTCTTGATGGCCGCTGCATAGCCGTCCGCCACTGCATTGATGGTGGCTGGCTCAAGAACGAAGGCGTGAACCAACTCTTTCCGCTTGATCAGGCAATCACAGTTTTCGGTCATCGTAGGGTGCCTCTTGGCATCCTTCGGCTTCAGGTAAGGGTGATGAGGTGTGTAGAGTGCCTCCAAGGCATCGTGCCGAACCTGTGCGTGAGCAGCAAGCTTTCCCATGCCTTGGCTGGCACTCGGCTGCACTCCGAGAACGATTGATTGCCACCCTGTTCCGGTCACCCGGCATAGGCGACTCTCTCGTTTTTGGAACTCAAACTCAGGGAGTCGTCCGGCAAGCAAAGAGCCGATTTGTTCTGTAAACTGCTGCATCATCGTTTCAGATTCGAGGCGTTGACCTCAAAAGTTCTAATCGGCCCGGTTGGGCTTCCGCTTCGGAAGCCATGCGCCGCGGCGCGGCTTCCAGTAAAGGCAGTTGGCGCGAGGGGATCTGCGGGCATCCGCCCCATCACCACAACCGCCCCCGCCTCACCACCCATCACGGCAGCAAGCATCACCAACAGCATCAGCACACACCGCATCCCCTCACCATGCCCTCCCGCTCCCACCTTGTCACCCACAACCTCACACCCTC
>JAIXPK010000318.1 GCA_027486335.1 Verrucomicrobiaceae bacterium
CTCAGATACCCGCGCACCAGCGCCTCGAACATCGGCTGCCTCATCGTCACACGACTCGCATCCCGCTCGTCCTCCGCCGTCGAAATCGTCGTCGTCCTCACCAGATCCC
The DNA here is from genome assembly GCA_027486335.1 of Verrucomicrobiaceae bacterium. Classification (GTDB taxonomy): domain Bacteria; phylum Verrucomicrobiota; class Verrucomicrobiia; order Verrucomicrobiales; family V1-33; genus V1-33. Next base: position 110 of record JAIXPK010000318.1, read on the forward strand.
CGAAATCATAATGCACCAACCCCGGCATCACCGTGTCCAGATCCATGATGCACAACCCCTCCCCAGTCTGGTGATCCATCATCACATTGTTGATCTTCGTATCATTGTGCGTGATCCGCTCCTTCAAGGTCCCGTCCGCCAGCAGGTTCAGCAGCACATCCACCACAGGCTCCCGCGTCTGCACCCACTCAATCTCCCGAGCCACCTCCCCGCGCCGACCCGACCGGTCTTCCTCCACCGCCCGCGCAAACGCATTGTACCGGCTCCGCGTATTGTGAAAATCAGGAATCGTGTCCGCCAGCCGATCCCCCTCCATGTCCGCCACATGCTTCTGAAAGGTCCCGAACGCCCGCGCTGCTTCCTCCGCCAGCGCCGTCGAATTCACGTGATCATGCGCCTCCGCACCCTCAATGTAAAAATACCCGCGCCAGTGATTCCCCTCCCCATCCTCATGCCACAATGACCCGTCACGACACGGTACCAGCGTCAGCACCCTCCGGCACGCCTCAGGCTCCCCGATCGCATCCAGCTTTCCCGCAATGTGCGACGTCACCCGGTGAATGTTGTCCATCACCAGATCCGGCCGCGTGAAAATCGCATGATTGATCCGCTGCAGGATATACCTCACATTCGTCCCAGCCTGGTTGCACCGCACCTCATACGTGTCATTGATGTGACCATTCCCGCACGGAGCATGACTAACATAGTCTCCGGGCATGAAGAACTTGCGGGCAAGCCCCTTGATGTCGTGGTTCCGTCGGGCGGGCATGATGATGTATTCTGAAAAACAATGGTCAGCCGACGCCACCCGTCAGCCTAAGGCACCCCCGAGAAAGCAGCCCGCCCCACTCTTTGCAAGTCCAATCGGCTCACTCCTCCCACTACCCCTTACCAACACCCCCTTAATTCCCCCCACCCACACCCTCCACAGGCACCGCACGCGGCGGTACTGCTGGAACAGGCACCGCGGGCACAGGAGCAGGCACCGCGGGCGCAGGCACCACCGGAGGCGGCGCCACCGGAGGAAGCGGCGGCGGCGGCTCGCGCCGGATCTCCGCAAATCCCGCCCCCCAGCTCCGCCCATCCTTCCCCTGCCACCATCCCTGCACCGACCCCGCTCCCGCCGGCAGCTTCACCTTGAACGTCACAGACTCCGCATTCGCCGGAATCGCCATCTCCTCATCCACCGTCCCAGCCCGCAACCGCGCCTTCACAGCAGGCACCGTCTCGTCCGCAATCCCCCCAGCCACCCCCACAGGCCGCCGCCGCAGCGTCACCAGCATCACCCCCTCCTCCTCCACCTCCACCAGCCACGCTCCCTCCCCCGGCCGCCCGCGCTCGATGTCCTCAGGCCGCTCCAATCGCTCGCCACGACTGAACCAGTCCGCCGCACTCAAGCTCACCGCTTCCGCCCCGCCGCACCGCAACCGCACCGGCTTCGTCTCAATCCCCCCAGTCTCCCGCCACCACTGGTCATAGAGCCCGTTCATCTCCTTCACCCGCTCGGGCCAGCGCTCGCTCAACGCAGTCCGCTGCCCCGGATCTTTCCTTAAATCATAAAGCGCCTCCCCATTCACCAGCGCCCAGCCCGGCATCAGCAACGCCGTCCGCCGCCAGCGCTGCGGCACCGGTACGTCCTGCGCCTCCACCACCAGAAACGGCCGCGGCCCTTCACTCGCCCCGCCCCGCAGCAGCTTCGCAAGGCTCCCCCCGCCCAGCCACTTCCACCCCGCCGCCTCCGCCACCGTCGGAGCCAGCTCCATCACCGACGCCAATGCCCCTTCCCGTGTCCCCGCACGCACCCCATCCGGCCATCTCCACAAACACGGCACCAGATGCCCGCCCTGCCACGCCTCACCACGACGCCCACGCCTGCCTCCTCCAAACTCAGCCTCTTCCTTCCCTCCCTTCTTCCCCTCTTTCTCCGCACCCCCACTCCCCGTCGCCGTCAGCGCCGTCACCACCAGCAAGGTGCTCCGACCCAACCCAAGCCCGCTCACATGATTCCATAAGTCCCCAACCATCCCGTCCACCTCACTCATCGGAGCCTCCGGCGGACTCACCACACACAAAAACGGCTTCTCCACATGCCGCCCGATGAAATCCTGCGCCTCCGCAAAACACGCCGCCGCCAACTGTCCCTTCCGTCGCTCCCTCTTCCCGTCCACTAACCACCACGCATCCTCCAACCCGTTCTCCCACGCGTCCCCGATCGATCCAGGCACCGCACCCCCATGCGTGCACACCCTCACAAATCCATGATCCTGCGGCCGGCACGGTGCCGCATCACCAAGCCCCCACGTCCCCACCCACGCCGTCACCACCCCAGCCTCCCGCGCCGCCTCCGCAAGGGTCCGCATCCCACCACCAAACAAATGCCGCCCGCCCCCATCCGCCCAAACCCCGGATCGCCTCGGCTCCTCGCCCGTCAGCACCGCCACCAGCGCCGGACTCGCTAGCGGCTCGGTGTGAAAATCCGTCAGCAGTACCGCATCACGCGCCATCCGATCCATCCTCGGCGTCACCGCACCCGGATTGCCACTCACTCCCCACTGCTCCGCCCCAGCCCCCCGCAGCAGCACCATCACCACACGACTCACCCCTCCCTCGCCAGCCATGGAAGGCACCACCGCCGTCGCGGAAATCAGGATCAGCAATCGAATCAGCATGCACCGACGCTTCCGCCGCCGCCCTGACAGACGCAAGCGCGATACCATCTCCCACACCCAGCAATCCCACACGCTCCCAACCCTCAGCGGTCTTTCGCCGGGATGTTGTTCAGCGTGTAGTAAGCCTCACTGTGCAGCAGCGGATTGCCCGCCGCATTCCGCACGCCGTCCGCATGGAGCAGATGCACGTGCCCTTTCACAAGGCCTTCAATCCTCAGCCGCACCGACTTCCCGTCAGCCGCCACCTCCGCCTTCTTCACCACAGGCTTCGTCTGATCAACCTCAGGCCCGCCATACTCACCACGGAACGCCCACGTCCACGCATCCATCGTCCACGACTCCGCCTTCCCTGCCGTCGCCGCATCCACCGGTTCCGTAAACGTCACCGTGAACCCGTCCGGCTGCGCACGCATCTCATGCATCTCAAACGGCACCTTCCCAGTCCACACCACCCGGTCCAGACTCCACGGCTTCCCGCCGCGCGCGCCCCATCCCCGATCACTCCCACCAGCAAAGAAATGCCCCTTCGGCGACTGCACCATCCCGATCAGCCCCGATCCGAAGCCCTCACGGAACATGAACACCGCACCCTGATACAACCCGTCGATCTTCTCCAGATACACCCGCTCAATGTTGCTGTAGCACTGCTCCGCCACAAACATCTGATTCTGAAACGGCCCGAACTTCCCACCAGAAAGATCCGTCACAATCGCCGTCGGGCTCTGTCCCACCCGGCTGTGCGGCAGCATCACCGCCGGCGGCACCAGCAGCGGATTCCGCTCCCGTTCCTTCACCATCCGGCCATTATCAATCGGCTCGATCGGCTTCTCCTTCAAGTTAGGAGCCTGCTCGTACCACTTCAATCCACCCGGATGCCCCTGGAACGACCCGGGCTTCAGCCACTTCAGCGAACTCGACCCATTCCACGGCCCCTGATTGTCCGTGTAAAACACGTCCCCCTCCGCATTGAACCCGATTCCGCCAGGGCTCCGGATCCCCGAACACGTCGGAATCGTCTTCCCTTCCGGCGTAATCCTCAACGCCCACCCGCGGAACGGATCATCACTCCCGAACGATCCCGTCAGACACAGCACCGTCCAGAAATTCCCCTCGCGGTCAGGCTTCGAACCAAACGCATACTCATGATAGTCCCCGTTCAATCCCCACGCGTCAGACACCGTCTCGAACACATCCGCCCGCCCGTCTCCATCCTCGTCCTTCACTCGCGTCATCTCAGGCCGCTGCTGCACATACAGCCACCCGTCCTTCCACGACGCCCCCAGCGCCTCATGCAAGCCCTGAGCATAAAGATTCACCTTCGCCCCGCTGATATCCTCCGCCTCCGCTCCAGTAATCCGGTAAACCTCGCCACGACGCGTCGTCGCATACACCGTCCCATCCGGAGCCACTTCCAGTCCGCCCGTCTCCAGCGCGAAATTCTCAGGATTCGGAATCGGCTGAATCTGATAGTAATCAGCTTCCTTCGGCTCCGCCGCCGCAGCCGCGACAGCACTCGCAATAAGTGAAAAAACAATGCGTTGCATGATCTTGTAATGTGTCAGCGGTTGAGCCATTCCATCGAAACCGTCACCTTGCCCGCCCCGTTCACCAGCGCCGGCTGAACAATCAGTTCACCCCCGTTCCGCAGCAGCACGCTGCCACCCTCCACCCCTATCCGCACCGCCCCGTTCAACACCCACTTCCCGCTCTCCTCCTTGAAGCTCCCCGCCGCCACCCGCAGATGCAGGTCCGCAGGCGCGTGCGCCAGTGTCAGGGTCCGCGTCAGTCGCTCGTCCGATGTCTTGTAATCTCCCGCCGGATCAATCCGTTCCGTCACCAGCGCCTCGCCCATCCGATACCGGAAGGTCGGAAACCGCTTCGCATCCAGCTGATACCCCAGAAACTGTATCCCCTCCGCACGCGGCCCGCCTTCCGGCCACGCCGCCGTCGAATCATGCAGCTGCGCCAGCCCCGGCCGGTCTCCCGTCAGCTGCACCGTCCCGAACCCTAGCGGCTGAATCTCCCCAGCCCCCCGATCCGTCCAGTGCTGCCTCGCATCCAGAAACGCCCCCCGCCAGATCAGCGGCAGGCTGAACCTCCCGGCATCAAACACCACGTTCACTCCGTTAGGATACCCCACCGCAATCCCCCGCGGACTCGCCCCGGCAATGAAGTTCCGGTAAATCAGCGCCTCCCCATTCTTCGGAATCAGCGCCATCCCCGGCTCCTGCCGCTGCCCGCCATCGTCACCACCCGTCCGGCGACTCGGATGAATCGCCTTCGACAACGCCGTCTCCGAAAACTTCGGACCAGCCCACGCCAGATACAGCTCCTCCTGCCCAGCACTCTCGAAATACTCCAGTCGCACCCGATGCGGACCCGCTTTCAGCGCCACTCCCTCATTCCGAACGTCGTTCGCAGGATGAATCCCGTTGTGATCAATCACCTGCTTCCCATCCACAAACAGCCGCGATCCATCATCGCTCGCCAGCAGAAACCGGTAATTCCCATCCTCCGGTGCCGTCACCGTCCCCTCAAACACCAGCCCGAAATGCTCGGTCATCCCTTCCAGCTGAATGTCCACCAGCTTGGCAGGCAGCGGCCCCTCACGGTGCGGCTTCAATTTGCTGAAATCCGGCAGCTCCGACCATTCACCCAGATACAGCCGGAACGACACATCATCAAATCCAGGCCCCGCCGCCGCCACCCGCAACTGCCCGTTCATCGCCATCGCATGCCCCGGAAACGTGCAAACATACGGATAAATCCCCGGCTCATCCGGCACCTTCAGCACCATCTCCTCAACCTTGTGCGCCTCCACCAGCTTCGAATGCGCCCAGATCCGCGGATGATCCTTCGGAATCCACCCCATCTCCATCCCCTTCTCCGCCAGCTTCCACGCATCCTGCGCTACCCCCATCCCTTTGTCGTTCTCCCCAGCCAGCGGCCGGCAGAATACGATATTGTGCGGCATCTCATCGTTGTTCCGGAACACCAGCTTGATCTGCGACCCAGGCTTCGCCGTAATCACCGGCCGATCATACTTCATCTGCCCAGAAGGCGTCGCAATCTCCACCACCGGAAGATCATCGGCCCGCACCACGGCAGCACCCGCAGCAAGAAGTGAAAGAGATAACTGGGAAAGTCTCATGAACCCGGGCCGAAACGACAACCCGCAGACGTATATTTCACCACCCCCATGAAAATCCACACCTTCTACCACTCCCAATGGCTCCCAGCCTCCCCCGCCGACATCTGGGAATTCTTCTCAGACGCCCGCAACCTCGCCTCCATGACACCCCCCAATTCAGGCTTCCAACCAGGCCCATGCGACGGCCCAGTTCGCCCGGGACAAATCATCGTCCACCAGCTCAACCCCATCCCATGGCTCCCCTTCCTCCGCTCCACATGGGTCACCGAAATCACCCACGTCAACGCCCCTCACGAATTCATCGACGCCGCCCCTCACAGCCCCTTCGCCTTCTGGCGTCACCGCCACCGCTTCCTCCCCGAAAACAACGGGGTCCTCGTCATCGACGAGGTCCACTGGGCCCTCCCACTCGACCCCTTCAGCCGCATCGCCGCCCCCTTCGCCGCCTACCAGCTCCGCCAGCTCTTCGCCTACCGCAAAACCTGCCTCGACGCACGTTTCCCCTCAGCCGGACCAGCCGCCTGACTCCATCACGCACGCCATTCACCGGCTCCTCCTAACCATCACTCCTCAGCCGCAGGCCGCACCGGCCGCCCGCCTTCGCTAGGACCCACCCCGCCAGCTCCCGGACGTCCACCTTGTCCCGCTCCCGGCCGCCCCGCCCCTCCCGGCTGCCCACCACCACCTGGCCCACGCATCGGCCGCATCTCCTCCTCCGACAACTCGCCGTCCCCATCCTTGTCCAGAACCTTCAGCGACGCCGTCGCCTTCGCCCTCTCCTCCGGATCAATCTTCCCATCCCGATTCAAATCCAACGCCCCGATCACCGGCATCACCCCGCGGCGCTCTCCGCCCGCACCGCCCCCGGGATTGCCCTGCGGAACGCCCCCTCGCCCCTCCCCAGCCGGCGGTCCCTGCGGCCGCGGCCCACCCTCCGGCCCGCCCTCACCTCCCGGCGGCTTCGGCCGGAATTCCTCTTCGTCAATCTTCCCATCCCCATTGCCATCCAGGGTCTTCAATGACGCCACCGCCGCCGCAATCTCCTTCTCATCAATCAGATGATCGTGATTCAAATCCAATGCCTCCAGCAACGGCATCATCGGAGGCGGCCCCTGCGGCCTCCCCTCCTCACCAGCAAACTCCGGCCGTCCCTCAGGCCCTTCCCCTCTCGGTCTAGGCCCAGGCTCCTGAGCAACAAGCGGCAGCACAAAAATCAACGGGAGTAGATGGCGTTTCATAGGTTTTAATTTGTCAGAATGAATCAGGGAGCCTCAAAACAGTAAAGGGTCGTGTCCGACCGCATCAGCAGCTGCTTCCCCGCAATCGCAGGGGTCCCATTGCACTGCGATGTATCCGACTCAATCCGGTTGTGCGCCAGCAGCTTGAACTCGGGCTCAGCCGCAAACACAAACGTCCCCCCCAGCCGGCTCACCGCATAAATCCGGCCCTTCGCACTCACCGCCGACGCATAAAACGGCTTCCCTCCCCGCCCCGTCGACGCCGCCCCCGGCAACCGCTCCCGGTAAATCAGCCGCCCGTCCGCCGCATCCAGACACACCGCAAAACCAGCATCGCTCGCCGCAAACAACCGCCCGCCTAGCAGCACCGGCGACGGCACATACGACGCATTCTTCGACTCCCAAACCAGCGCCTTCGCCGTCATGTCCCCCTTCCCTCCCCCGCGCACCGCCACCGCACCCAACCCCGGAAACCCGCCATTCGCATACAGCACCCCGCCGCCGCTAACAAGGCTCGGCGAGATATTCCCGCTCAATCCGGTCCCCGCAAACCACCGCAGCTTCCCAGTCTCCGGATTCATCCCCCAGATCTCCCCAGGCACCGCCAGCACAAGATCCCGTCTCCCCTCCGCCTCGAAACTCACAGGCGTCCCATAACACAACTCCAGCGTCTCCGCCTCCGCCTTCCACACCTCCCGCCCCGTCTTCTTGTCCAGCGCCCGAATGCTCCGACTCTCCTCCGACGCATTCACTATCACCCGGTCCCCATCCACCATCAGGCTCGCCGCCGACCCCCACCGCCGGTTGCCCGACTCCTTCCCCACATTCACCCGCCACAATTCCTTCCCCTCGAAATCATACGCTAACACGCCCGTCTTCCCGTAAAACACATACACGCGCTCCCCATCCGTCGCCGGGGTGCTGCTCGCATACCCATGCTCCGTCAGGTACCCGCTGTACGGATCCTCAGGCATCTCCGCCGCCACCGCACGCTCCCACTTCACTTTGCCCGTCCCGCGATCCACACAAACCAGATGCCGCTTCAACCCCGCCAGATCACTCCCGCTCCCCTCCCCCACTCCCGAAAAACACGTCACAAAAACCCGCTCGCCCCACACAATCGGACTCGATGACCCAGGCCCCGGCAGCACCGTCTTCCACTTCAGATTCTCCCCATCACTCCACGTCACCGGCGGATCCCCGTCCGCCGCCACCCCGCTCCCGTCCGCACCCCGAAACCTCGGCCACTCCGCCCCCATCCCCATCAGAGGCAACCCCATCACCACTCCAACCATCCCCGCCAGCACCCTGACAGATTTCTTCGGAACACACGGCTTCATCATCCCTCACTCTCCTCCCATCATGTAAATCCCCTGTGTGCCCCGACCCCCCGATTTGTAAAGCCCACGTAAACCCCGCCCTCAACCCTCCCGGCCCTCGCCTCCCCCGAAATCCCACGTCTTCCGCCGCTCCGGACGAATCGCCCGACGCCCGCCCCGCGCCTTCCTCAACGGCTCAAACACCTGCTCCGCTCCCGCCACATAAATGTCCGCAATCAGCGCCAGCAGTTGCCCCAGCTTCCCCGCCGGAAACCCCTTCTGCTTGAACCACAGCACATAATCCGGCGGCAGATCATGCAGCGGCATCCCGAACGGCGGATAATGCTTCGGCCCGTACTTCCCGAACGGCATGTGCCACCGCCCGATCAGTTCCAGCGCCGCCGCCAGATCCGCACGCCAGTCCGGCAATGGATCATGGTCCTCGGGTTCCTCATTCATCACACAGGTGCCCCGCAATCATTCACCACCCGGCCCCGGCAGCCACCCTAACGCCGCCGCCAGATACCACACACCCCCCGCCGCAATCACCAGCGACCCCCACCGCAGCACCCCTTGCCGGAATCGCTCCTGCCCCAGATCACGCCCGATCTTCAGCACCCCGGACAACGGAGCCACCACACACAAATGCCCGATCTCCACACCCACACAGAACGCCGCAATCGCCCACCCCGCCGCACCCGCAGGAAGATCCTTCAGATTCTCCAGCAGCGCCCCGCCCAACCCCATCCCGTGCACCAGTCCAAACACAAACGCCACCCCTAACCGCCGCGCCGTCAGATGCGCATCCCGCCGCAGCATGTTCTCCAGCGCCACCACCACAATGCTCCCCGCAATCACCGGCTCCACAATCGATGGCGGCAACACCGGCGCTCCCCGCAGCGCCGTCCACGTCACCGTGATCGAATGCGCCACCGTAAACACCCCGATCACCTTGAACACTTCCCAGAAACTGCTCAGCGCCAGCACCAGCGCCGCCGCAAACAGCAGATGATCCCATCCCTCCAGCACATGATGCACCCCGTGATTCAGAAAACTGCCAATGCTGCTCCAGTCCATGATTCTTGTCGGTTGTCGTTTATGGCCTCCACTCAACACCGCACCTCCGCCCTCCGCCAAAGCAAATTTCACCCGGTCACCCCAGCCAATCGCAGCATGATCCACAACGCCTCCACCCCAGCCGCCAGCGCCACCACCTGCCGCACCGCCCGCGGTCCCGGCGCATCCCCGCCGAGTTTCCGCTGCAGCACCACTCCCAACCCCGCTGCCGCCAGCGCCGCCCCCAGCACCCCAGCCAGCCACGGCTTCCCCCCGACCGCCGGCACCACACCTCCTAACGCCACGCCGAACACCATCGCCCCCACAACCACCAGCACCGCCCGCCGACTCTGCCCAGCTCCACCCCCATATAGCAGATCCATCGCCAGCAGCGTCGTCGCCGCCCCGCACGCGAACGCCCCAAACGGCATCATCAATCCCGTCCGCGTCACCGTCACCACCAGAAATGATACCAGCCACACCACCGCCACCACTTGGTAAAACCGCAGGCTCAGCACCCCAGTCCCCATCCCCGCCAGCAGCGCCCACACCACCGCCAGCAAAGCCCACTGCGCCCGCGATTTCTCCGGTGCCTGCTCCAGCCGCTGCACCGTTCCTCCCGCCGCTCGCGCCTCCGCTCCCAGCCCGGTCGAAAAACTCACCGGCTTCCCGCGATACAGCGCGCCCAATTGCGGCACCGCGCCCTTCGGCCCGAACCGGTACGCATAACTGAAATCCCACGGCACCCCGGGAGCCGACGGAAATTCCTCACACATCCGGTGCATCACCGTCACCGTCTCCGGCGCATTCGCCAGCGTATACCTCACATGTACGTTGAAATGCGCCCGGTCCGGCCCCTCCAATCCCTTCCCGATCACCTTCGGCGGATCCACCTTAACCACCTCACCCTTCAAATCCCTCCCGTCCGCCTTGAAGCTCAAATGCTCCAGTAGATACGGCAGATGCTTCGGAGCCAGATCCAGCGCCAGATCGTAATCCACCATCCCGTCAGTGTCCTGCGGCAACCCCTGCACCACAATCAGCTCCCGCACCGACATATCCACCCGCACTTCCAGCGCCTCCGCCGTGAACTCAATCCACATCGGATTCTGGAGGATCGGATGCGCCCACCCAGGCAGCACCCCAATCATCAATAGGCTCAACAGTCGGCAAAGTCTCATCTCGGTAATTCAGTACGCCCCATCCCTGCCGGTCTCCCACCCACGGGTCAACCCCGCCCTGCACGTCCCCACGCCCCCGGATTCCCCTTCCCCTCTCCCCTCGCACCCGCTTCAATCTCCCCTCCCCCCCGCCCCGCCATGCCCTCTTTGCGTCTCCCCATCCTCACGCTCCTCTCCCTCCTCGCGCCCCCGGCCCTCCACGCCGCCACGCCCATCTACCGAAACGCCGTCCTCGCCGACAACCCGGTCGCCTACTGGGAACTCGACGAATCCTCAGGCACCACCGCCGCCGATTCCGCCCCGCCAACCCAGAACGGCACGTTCGAGAACGCCACGCTCGCCCAACCCTCCGCCTTCCCAGCCCTCGGCACCGCCGTCCGCTTCAACGGATCTTCCTCCCGAGTCCGCGTCCCCGCCAACGCCGCCTTCCAGCTCGGCACCGGCAACTTCTCCGTCGAGGCATGGGCCCGCACCCCCGTCGCCTCCCGCGGCGACATCTTCAATTACAAGAACACTAACGACTTCGGCCTCTTCATCAACAACAACGGCACCGGCTCCATCAGCGGCTGGCACAATGGCCAGCTCCCCGTCTTCACCACCACTCTCGACGCATGGCACCACATCGTCGCCACCCGCTCCAATGGCGTCCTCCGTCTCTTCGTCGACGGTCTCGAACGCGCCAGTCAGGCCAACACCCAGGACTTCTCCGCTAACGCCGACCTCTTCCTTGGTGCCAACCACACCGGTGCCCCCGCGTACTCCGGCACGCTCTGGCTCAATGGCTGGATCGATGAAGTCGCCGTCTACGCCTCCGCCCTCACCCCAACCCGCATCCTCGCCCACTACAACGCCGCCCAACCCCCTCCCACCCCAGCCACCATCTCCATCCTCCCCGCCTCCGCCCTGACGTCCTCCTCCGCCACCATCTCCGCTCGCGTCACCGACCCAGGCTCCGCCATCCCGGACATCACTTTCTTCTGGGGCGACAACGACGCCGGCTCATCCGGCCCATGGGACAACGAAGTCTCCGCAGGCCCCTCCTCAGGCACCGTCTCCCTTCCGCTATCAGCCCTCTCCCAAGGCACCATCTACTTCTATCGCGCCCGCGCCGTCAATCCCTCCGGCCCCGCATGGTCCGAATCCCTCTCCTTCACCACCCCCATCCCGTCACCCGCCGCCATCCTCACACTGCCAGCCACCAGCATCGCCGGCCGCAGCGCCGTCCTCAATGCCTCCGTCACCAGCACCGGCAACGACCCACCCGCCGTCACTCTCTACTTCGGCCCAGCCGACGGCGGCACCAATCCATCCGCATGGGCTTCGTCATTTCCGCTAGGCTCGCTCTCCTCCTCACCCTCCAGACCCGTTTCCCCGCTCGCCCCGCTCACCACCTACTTCTGCCGCGCCGCCGCCACCAACGCCGCAGGAACCTCATGGTCCCCAGCCTCCATCTCCTTCTCCACCACCGCATGGTCCCCTCCCTCCGTCGTCATCAACGAAATCCACTGCAACGACGACGACCCCTCAGGCCACCACGAGTTCATCGAACTCCATAACCCCGGCGACTCCCCAGCCGATCTCGCAGGTGCCTTCTTCGACGCCGGCATCAACTTCACCCTCCCCGCTGCCACTTCCATCCCCCCACGCGGCTTCCTCATCATCTGCGAAGATCCCGACACCATCCTCAGAAAATGGGGCCGCTCCGGCCCATCCGTCATCTCATGGCAGGACCAACCCACACCCCGCTGGAACCTCCTCTCCAACAACGGCGAAACCATCCGGCTCCGCGACCCCTCAGGTGCCGTCATTGACACCGTCGACTACCAGCTCGGCTTCCCATGGCCCACCGTCGGCGACCTTCCTTACAATTCCATCGAACTCATCCACCCGGCCCTCGATAACAATCTCGGCGGCCACTGGCGCAACAGCAGCGGCACCCCCACTCCCCTCGCCCCCAACCGCTCGCTGTCCACTCTCTGCCCTCCAGCCGTCCGCCAGGTCGACCACACCGAGGTCTCCTCCAGCCCACCCGCCGAATGGCCCCGCTCCGCCAATCCCGTCCGCATCTCCGCCCGTATCACCGACCCCGAAGGCGTCTCCTCAGTCTCCCTCGCCTATCAAATCGTCGAACCAGGAACCTACCTCTCCGACTCCGACCCCCGCTACAATCTCCCCGCCTCATGGACTTCCCTCCCCATGTCCGATGACGGCACCAATGGCGATCTCACCGCCGCCGACGGCACCTACTCCGCTCTCATCCCCCCAGCCGTCCAGCAGCACCGCCGTCTCATCCGCTACCGCATCTCCGCCACCGACTCGACTAACTCCTCCATCCGCACTCCCTACGCCGACGACCCCCAGCAGAACTTCGCCTACTTCGTTTACGACCGCATCCCCGCGTGGTCCGGCGCCGCCCGCCCCGGCACCACCACCCCAGTCGCCTATCAACCCGCGCTCCTCGAATCCGTCCCACCCTTCCACCTCGTCACGACCACCACCGATCACGCCGCCGCCCAATCCATCCCCGTCACCAACCCCAACGGCTCCTCCTCTCCCGCCGGCGCTCCCTACACCCACAGTCTCTACAACTGGAAAGGAGCTCTCTGCCACCGCGGCATCGTCTACGACCACATCCGCTACCGCGCCCGCGGCGGGGTCTGGCGCTTCGCCATGGGCAAAAACATGTGGAAGTTCGACTTCAACCGCGGCCACGACTTCGCCGCCTACGACAACTACGGCCGCCCCTACTCCCAGAAATGGCGCAAGCTCAACTTCTCCTCCTGCATCCAGCAGGGCGACTTCCTCCACCGCGGCGAACAAGGTCTCTTCGAAAGCGTCGGCTTCCGTCTCTTCCAACTCTCCGGAATCCCCGCCGCACACA
>JAIXPK010000194.1 GCA_027486335.1 Verrucomicrobiaceae bacterium
AATGGCACGCGAGGGGGGACTCGAACCCACAACCAACGGTTTTGGAGACCGCTACTCTACCAATTGAGCTACTCGCGTAAATTTTTCCGCTTTTCGCGGGATGGCAGCGTGGACGCCGCATTGTATCCTGTCAAGCGCACTGCTTCAGGATAATTGTCTTTATTTTGATCCCTGCATCCTTTCAGCGTACGGCGGATGTCCGCCAAAAGGAGCCGGGGTGAGACGGGGAAAGCAGGGAGGCGTGTGCCGCCCCCCTGCTTCCCTGACCGGTTGCCCGGATTTGATGAATCAGGCGATGATTTCGCCAACCCGACCAGCGCCAACCGTACGGCCACCCTCGCGGATAGCGAAGCGCATCGTCTTTTCGAGGGCGATCGGGGTGATCAGTTCGACTTCCATCTGGATGTTGTCGCCAGGCATCACCATTTCAACACCTTCCGGGAGCTTGATGCTGCCGGTCACGTCCGTGGTCCGGACGTAGAACTGCGGGCGGTAGTTGTTGAAGAACGGAGTGTGGCGGCCGCCTTCTTCCTTGGAGAGGACATAGACCTCAGCCTTGAAGTGCCTGTGCGGCTTCACGGAACCCGGCTTCGCGAGCACCTGACCACGCTCGATGTCGTCCTTCTTCACGCCGCGGAGGAGCAGACCGCAGTTGTCGCCGGCGCGCCCTTCATCGAGGAGCTTGCGGAACATTTCGATGTCGGTCACCGTCGTCTTGACGGTGTCCTTGAAGCCGATGATTTCGACTTCTTCCATCTTCTTAATGATCCCACGCTCGATACGGCCAGTCACCACGGTTCCGCGACCTTCGATCGCGAACACGTCTTCCACCGGCATCAGGAACGGCTGATCAATCGGGCGCTCAGGAAGCGGAATGTAGGTGTCAACGCTTTCCATCAGCTTGAGGATGTTCGCCTTGTGAGTGGCGTCGCCCTCGAGCGCCTTCAGCGCGGAACCCTTCGTGATTGGGATTTCGTCACCTGGGAAGTCGTACTGGTTGAGCAGGTCGCGGATTTCCATCTCGACGAGATCAAGAAGCTCTTGGTCGTCCACCATGTCCACTTTGTTCATGAACACGACGAGCGCAGGAACACCGACCTGACGGGCGAGCAGGATGTGCTCACGGGTCTGGGGCATCGGACCGTCCGCGGCAGAAACCACGAGGATCCCGCCGTCCATCTGGGCGGCACCGGTGATCATGTTTTTGACGTAGTCCGCGTGTCCGGGACAGTCGACGTGCGCATAGTGCCGGTTTTCGGTTTCGTACTCGACGTGCGCCGTGTTGATCGTGATCCCGCGGGCTTTCTCTTCAGGGGCAGCGTCAATGTCCGCGTAGCCCTTCGCTTGGGCAAAGCCCTTCTCAGAGAGAGTCGTAGTGATGGCGGCAGTCAGAGTCGTCTTGCCGTGGTCGACGTGACCGATGGTCCCGACGTTGACGTGGGGTTTATTCCGCTGAAAGGTGTCCTTGGCCATGGTAGGATGTGGTTGGTTGGTTTGATGTCAGGTTGGGAGGGTGCAGAGAGGCATTCGCGCAGGCGAAAACTGATGGAGCTCGTGACGGGGATTGAACCCGTGACCTCTTCCTTACCAAGGAAGTGCTCTACCACTGAGCTACACGAGCACGCAGTCTGCCGGGATGAGGGGACAAAAAACCGTTTCACGCGTGGGCGCCCCGAAGGAGCGGACTACATGAAACGGTGAAATTCCGTCACACAACACCCCTGGAGAAACAGCTTAAACCTGATTCAGCTGCGCCCCCCGAACTTTCCCAAGAAAAGTCCGAAGAATGCCGTCTGAAGCAGATTGAAAGGCCGCTTTCCGCAGAGCGTGGAGGATGGTAAAGAGCGCCCCCGGAGTGTCAATGGCCATTTTTCCATTTTCGAAGATGGTGCTCCTCGGAATTAGGCCACCCCACAGCCGGAAAACGGAATCATCATTCAGCGGCGGCCCTTCTAGCGGCGGCCCTTCTTCTTGCCGCCGCCACCTGGAAACCGGAACCCACCAGGCATCCCCCCGCCCATCCCCGGAAACCCTCCCCGCCCCATGCCGGGCGGGAGCCCCCCACCCATCCCCGGTGGCATGCCGCCGCCGCCGAGCAGTCCTCCAAGCCCGCCTCCAGCACCTCCACCCATTCCTCCCATTCCACCCATCCCAGCCATCAGCGACCCCATCTTCCCCTTATCCTTCATCATTTTCCGCATTTCGCTGAACTGCTTCAGAAACTGATTCAACTCACTGAGCGTGTTGCCGCTCCCGGCGGCAATGCGCGTCCGGCGGCGTCCGTTGATGATTTCAGGTCTGGTCCTCTCTTTAGGAGTCATCGAAAGGATCATCGCCTCGATGCGCCGGATCTTGTCATCCCCAGCGGCGGCCTTCATCTGCTCCTTCACCTGTTTGAGCTGCTTTCCAACGCCGGGCAGCAGGCCGAGGAGCCCCATGAGGCCTCCACTGCTCTCCGTCAGCTTCTTCATCATCTTCAATTGATCAAGGAAGTCGTTGAAATTGAACTCGGAAGACATCATCCGCTCCATCGTCTTCATCGCCTGCTCCTCGTCGATGACCTCGGCTGCCCGCTCCACCAGCCCCACAATGTCCCCCATGCCCAGAATTCGCTGTGCCATCCGATCCGGCACGAAGGCATCTAGGTGATCGAGTTTTTCGCCGGTGCCTGAGAACTTGACCGGCTTGCGCGTCACCGCCCGCATCGAGAGCGCCGCCCCGCCGCGGGCGTCCCCGTCGAGCTTGGTCAGCACGATCCCCGTAATGCCGACCGCTTCATCAAACGTCCGCGCAACACTGACCGCCTGCTGGCCCGTGGCGGCATCGGCAACCAGCAGCACTTCGCCCGGATTGAGATAATCCCGGACGCTTTTCAGTTCGGCAATCAGCGCGTCATCCACCTCCTGCCGGCCCGCAGTGTCGAAGATCACGGCGTTGACATTCTGGGACTCGAGCCACTTGATACTGTCCTTCACGCACTGGAGCACGTTGGTGCTGCCGGGCGCGGGCTGGTAAACGGGCACCCCGATCTCCCGGGCAAGCGTCGCTAGTTGTTCCACCGCAGCGGGCCGATACAGGTCGCACGCAACCAAGGCCGGCCGACGCCCGTCCTTCTTGAGGCGGAGGGCGAGCTTCGCAGACGTCGTCGTCTTCCCCGCCCCGTTGAGTCCAACCATCAGAATCCGCGCCGGCGGGTCGAGCACCAACGGTGCCGCGTCCCCTCCCAGCAGCACGGTCAGTTCGTCATGGAAGATTTTGACAATCTGTTCGCCGGGCTTGATCCCCTTGAGAACATCCTGCCCGAGCGCCCGTTCCTTCACCGTCGCAATGAAATCGCGGGCAACCGAAAAATCGACGTCCGCTTCAAGCAGCGCCATGCGGACCTCTCGGAGGGCATCGGAGACATTGCTTTCGCTGATCGCGCCAAGACCGCGCAGCTTCCGGAAGACGTCGTCTAGTTTGTCAGTGAGCGTGCCGAACATGGGAGGTGAAATTGGGGTGTGAACGAGTCCGGGGGACGCGCCATCGATCCATGATGCGGCAAGGGCGCTGATGCAAACAAGGAAAGCAGCCCTCCGGGTGCCCATTTTCATTGCGTTTCGGGGACCAGATGTTCACGATTGGGACGCCCCCTTTTCAAGCACGACCTCTCACGCCATGCGCACTATCCCGATGCCCCTGCTGCTGCGCTTTGCAGCGGCCCTCAGCCTGACTGCCGGACCGCTGTTCGCCCAGGACGCCGTCATCAGCGAATTCATGGCGGACAATGTCACCGAACTGTCCGACGTCGACGGCCAGTTCGCTGACTGGATCGAGGTCGAGAACCCCGGCGCCCTGCCGCTGAATCTCGAGAATTGGAGCCTCACCGACGACCCTCTGGTTCCCGACAAGTGGCGCTTCCCTGCAATCGTCCTGCCTGCCGGCGGACGGCTCGTGGTGTTTGCCTCCGGCAAAAACCGCCGCGACCCATCCAAGCAGCTCCATACCAATTTCGCGCTCGAATCCAACGGCGGATACCTTGCCATCGTGCGGCCGGACGGGAGTCTTCGCCCTAGCGAATGGAACCCCTACCCGCCACAGCGCGAAGACATCAGCTTCGGAGCGGCTCAGGATGTCGTTAGTCAGCCACTGTTGAACACCAGTGCCGGCCGCTCCTACGTCCCTGCCTCCGGTCAGGCTCCGGCCCCTGGGTGGAACGAACCGGGATTCAGCCCGGACGCAGCATGGAATCTGACCTCTTTCCCGCCCGGCGTCGGCTTCGACACCACTGCCCCGGCCCCGCCGCCATCGAATCTCGCTCGTTCAGGCATCGCCGTCCAGAGCACCACCCAGGCAACCTTCAATGCAAACCTCGCCAACGATGGGCTCCTCAATAACTTCTCCCACACCGCCACCGCCGACGCCTCGCCATTCTGGAACGTCGACCTCGGCAGCGGCGCGGTCGTCAGCACCATCACGGTGAGGAACCGCGGCGACAACTGCTGCGGCAGCCGCCTGCGCGACATCACTATCGAGGTGCTCGATGACGCTCTCAATCCAGTCTTCACCTCCCCACTCCTCAATCCCGAAAACACAGGGTTCGTCTACCCGGCAGGCCCAGCCGCTCTCTCCGTGGACCTCGTTGCCCTCACCGGCGGGACTGTTTCAGGCCGCCATGTGCGCATATCACGGAAAACGGACCCGGATCTCTCCGGAACAGGAGGCCAGGGAGATACCAACGAGCAGAATGCCCTCTCGATGGGCGAAGTGGAAGTCATCGGAACAGCCCCCGGCGCCGTCGTGAACCTCGCCAGAACCGGCAGCCCCGCGCCAGTGGCCACCCAGACTACCACCCTGAGCACCTATGCCGCCTCGCTTGGCATCAACGGCAACAACGCAGATTTCACTCACACCGTCACCACAGACACCGCTCCGGCGTGGACCCTCAATCTCAACCGCCGGGCCGCCATTTCATCAGTCAATATCCGCAACAGGGAGGGCTGCTGCCCGGAACGCTTGCGCAACATCACCGTCCAGATCCTCGACACCAACGGCACCACCATCCTCCACACCTCGCCAGTCCTCAATCCCGACAACGCGCTCGCAAGCCCCGCCGAACTCGTATACGACACCGCAGCCGCCAACGGCGGCAATCCGATCTTCGGCCAATTTGTCAGGATCCGCCGCACCACCGACGCCGCCGCCACTGACGACGCTCGGGTCCTCTCCATGGCGGAAGTGCAGGTCCGGGGCACAGAACTGAACGGCTACCGCCCGTACATCCGCACCGACCTGCAGAGCGCCATGCTCGGCAAATCCTCCACCGCTTACTGGCGGCTTCCCTTCTCCACATCCAATGCCGCCCTATTCAACTCCCTGAAACTCCGGCTCCGCTACGACGACGGATTCACCACATGGCTCAATGGTACTAAAATCGCCGAACGCAACACCCCAGCCAATCCCGGCCCGTCCAGCACCGCCACCACAGACCGGCCATTCAGCCAGGGCTACATCGCCGAAACCATCGACTTCGCCGCCGCTCTGCCTCTCCTCAACACCGCCGGGCCCAATGTTCTCGCCTTCCACGGCCTCAATTCGTCCGCCGCCGATGACAACTTCCTCCTCCAGCCCGAACTGACCGCCACCTACGTCAACACCACACCCAACGTCTTCCTCAGCAACGCCACCCCAGGCGCTCCCAACGAAAGCCCATGGTACATCGGCGAGGTCGCGGACACCACCTTCAGCCACAAACGCGGCTTCTACGACTCCCCGTTCCAGCTCACCATCAACTCCGCAACACCCGGAGCCCAGATCTACTACACCACCAACACCAGCGATCCGACCCCGCAGACTGGCACGCTCTACACGGGACCAATCACCATCAGCAGCGCCACAAACACCTCGACCAGCGGTGCCCGCGTCATCAGAGCCCGCGCCTACCTCGCCAACTGGAAACCAACCAACATCGACACCCACACTTACATCTTCACCGCTAATGTGACAGGACCGCCGCGCGTTTCCCTCTCAACCGCGGGAACCGTCTCCGGCCTCGCCTCCAATATCCCCCCTGGCTGGCCCACCAATGCCGCCACCAACGGCGGCCAGGCCTTCATCTGGGGCTTCGACGCCGGCGTCAAGGCAACCTATACCGCCGCACAGATTCGCGAAGCGCTCGCGCAGATCCCCATCATCTCCGTCGTCACCCAGCAGAACAACCTAACAGACCCGCTCACCGGAATCTACGTCAACGGCGTCGAGCGGGGCCAGGCATGGGAACGGCCAGGCAGCATCGAAATGCTCGACCTCGCAAAACCCGGCGCAACCCCCGCCGACGGTCACGGCCAGTTCAAAAGCGGCTGCGGTCTCCGCATCCGTGGCGGCGCCAGCCGCAGCGACTCCAGCACCAAACACAGCTTCCGCGTCTTCTTCCGAAACGAATACGGCGACGGCAAACTCAACTACCGCCTCTACGGCCCGGACGGTGCCGCGGAATTCGATACCTTCGACCTCCGCGGCAGCCAGAACTACTCCTGGAGCCAGAACGCCACCGACAACAACGAAACCATGGTCCGTGACCCGTTCTGCCGCATGACGCTCGCCGCCATGGGCCAGCCCAGCACCCGCACCCGCTACTGCCACCTCTTCCTCAACGGGCTCTACTGGGGCATCTACGACATCCACGAACGCGCCGAAAACTCCTTCGGCGAAACCTACCTCGGCGGCAACAAGGACAACTACGATGTCATCAAATGCGGCGACCGCTACACCATGGACTTCAAAACCGAAGCCACCGACGGTTACCTCAACACCAACCCGGACGGCAGCAAGGCCGCATGGCGCGACCTCTGGGACCGTTCCGTCGCCCACCGCACCGCCCCGACCAATGCCAACTACTTCCGCATGCTCGGGCGGAATCCCGACGGCTCCCGCAACCCCGCCTTCCCTGTCCTCGTCGACATCGATGACCTCATCGACTACATGATGGTCATCTTCTACACCGGCGACGGCGACGCGGTCCTCTCCAGCTTCCTCTCCAATAACAAACCCAACAACTGGCACTCGATGCGCGATCGCAATGGCGATCGCGGCTTCACCTTCTACCTGCAGGATGGCGAACACACGCTGCTAGCTCCCAGCTGGGGCGTCGACCGCACCGGCCCGTTCCTGACCCAAAGCAACAGCACCATCCCGGACTGGGGCAACCCCCAGTGGGTCCACGACAGCCTCGCTCTCAATCCGGAATACCGCCTGCGCTTCGCCGACCGCGTGCGCAGACACTTCTTCAACAACGGTGCCATGACCGCAGCAGTCGCCAAACAGCGCTGGCTCGACAAGGCCGCCAACATCAACCGCGCCATCCGCGTCTACGCCGCTCGCTATAGCACCACCTCCGCAGGAGAATCCGCATGGAATACCCGCATCAACTTCATCCGCGATAACTTCTTCGACTCCCGCCCGCCCGTCGTGCTCACCCAGTTCACCGCCGACGGACTCTGGCCTGCCACCGCCGCCCCGGATTTCTCCAGACACGGCGGTCAGGTCCCCGGCGGATTCCAGCTCAGTATGACCTTCCCGCCAGGCGCCCAGGTGTTCTACACCACAGACGGCTCCGATCCCCGGCGCATCCTCGAAACCCGGCCCACCCCCTTCACCTTCCAGACCCGCACCGCTCCAGTCTCATGGCGCATCGCAACCAGTGCCAATGACGGCTTCACCATTGGGCCCGCCCCAGCCCCAACCTCCAACGGTCTCGTCGGCCGCTGGCGCTTCGAAGGCACCCCCGACGACAGCGCCGGAACCACCAACGGCACCCCCGTCGGCGCACCTGTCTACTCCACAGGCATCAACGGTCAGTCGCTCTTCCTCAACGGCAGCTCCCAGTACATCGGCCTCGGCAATCCAGACGCTCTCAAAATCACCGGCCAGATCACCATGTCCGCATGGATCCGCCCGACCGCCAACACCAACATCCGGAACATCATCAGCAAGGGCTTCAACACCAGCCCATCCGGTGAAGTCTCCCTCCGCATCAACGCCGGCGCCATCGAAGCCGGCACCGCCGACAGCAGCAGCTACTTCGTCTCCGCACCCGCCTCCGCAACCCTCAGCACATGGCAGCACGTCTGCGGCGTCTACGACGGCACCGCATGGAGGCTCTACCGCAACGGCGAGGAAGTCGCCAGCCTCGTCACCACAAAAGGCGCCCTCCCAGTCGCCGGTGTCCTCGAAGCCAATAACACATGGTCCATCGGCTCGCGCGGCGGCTCCACCGAACGGGCCTTCGCCGGTCAGATCGACGAGGTCTATCTCTACAACCGCGGCCTCACTCCCACTGAAATCCGCGCGCTCTACAACGGCACGCAACCCAGCGTCACCATCGCCGACTGGAAAGAACCCGAATTCCCCGCAGCAGCCACATGGCTGTCAGGACCAGGCGGCCTCGGCTACGACGCCGACCCCACCGTGTCCTTCACCCAATTCATCGGCACCAGCACCGAATCCATGCGCTCCGTCTCGCCTTCCCTCCTGACCCGCCGCACCTTCACGCTGTCAGACACCGACCGCACCCGGACCGCACTGCTGCAGCTCAACGTCCGCTTCGACGACGGCTTCGTCGCCTATCTCAACGGCACCAAAATCGCCGAGCGCAACGCCCCTGCCATCCCTAACGGCGCTTCAACCGCAACCGCCGTTCGCTCGGATGCTCTCGCCATCGTTCAGGAAAGGATCGATGTCAGTAACTTCCGCTCCAGCCTGCGCACCGGCACCAACGTTCTCGCCATCCACGCCCTCAACGCCACCGCCGCCGACAACGACCTTCTCTGCGACGCAGAACTCGTCGGAGCCGACGCCGCATCCTTCACCGGCGACACCGCACAGGTCTACACCGCACCGCTCACGCTGCAGCAGCCAGGCACCATCCGCGCCCGGGTCTACTCCAACGGCTCATGGAGCGCCGTTACCGAGGCCTTCTTTAGCGTCGCCACCGAAGCTGCCTCCGCCTCGAATCTCGTCATCAGCGAAATGCACTACAACCCGCTCGCCCCCGTCTCTCCCGGCGAGATCGCAGCATCCGCGGATCCAGACGACTTCGAATTCATCGAAGTGATGAACATCCTTCCTTCCACCGCCGTGGATCTCACAGGCGTCCGCTTCACCGGCGGCATCACCACTTCGCCCCTCGGCAATCTCATCCTCCAACCCGCCGAACGCGCAGTCTTCGTCCGCCATCCCGCCGCATTCGCCGCCCGCTACGGATCGGCTTTCCCTAACACGCGCATCCTCGGCACCTACAGCGGCGCTCTCTCTAACCAGGGCGAGCAACTCATCCTCAATGCTGCCACCGGCGCCGTGATCCGCGACTTCGTTTACGACGACAACCCGCCATGGCCCGATGCCGCCGACGGAACCGGCCCATCCCTCGTGCTCGTCGCCCCACTCACCAACCCGAATCACGCACTTCCCTCCAACTGGCGCTCCGGCAGCCTCCCCGGCGGCAATCCCGGAACCACCGCATGGCTCGTCTGGGCCGCCTCCACTGGAGTCAGCGATCCAGATGACGACATCGACGGCGACGGCATCAGCGCACTCCTCGAATACGCCACAGGCAACGACCCCCGCACCCCGGGCACCGTCTCCCTCTCCGCCGAAATCGCCCCCGATGGATTCCTCAGAGTCAGCCTGACCCATGCCGCCGCGGAAGACGTGCTCCTCCAGCCAGTCCAGAGCACCGACCTCAACACATGGACCGGCGGAATGATCCCCGTCGGCGAATCCCCCGCACCAGGCGGACTCGTCACCACCACATGGCGTGCCCCAACTCCAGTAACCGCCGACCAAAGACTGTACGTCCAGGTCCGCGCCTCGCTCCAGTGATCCCGCCCGCCGGCCGCGGGGGCGGCTTCTTCAGAACCGCCCCCACTCGCCCCGGCACTCACCGCGATCGCCCCGCCGCCAGCATGCCCGACGCCTTCTGCAGCGTTTCCTCCCACTCCGCCAACGGCCGGGAATCCGCCACAATCCCCGCACCGGCATGGCAACTGACAACACCGCGCTCCAGCACCATCGTCCGGATCGCGATGCTGAAATGGCTATCACCATTCGCCCCGAGATAGCCAATCGCTCCTGTATACAATCCCCGCGCAACAGGCTCCAGCTCGCGGATGATCTCCACAGCCCTCTTCTTCGGCGCTCCAGTAATCGACCCGCCGGGAAAACACGCCTTCAACGCCGCCGCATGCGACACCTCGCGCCGGAGCGTGCCCTCCACCGTCGACACAAGGTGGTGCACCTGCTCGTACACCTCCGGCTGCAGCAGCCCCGTCACCCTGACACTTCCGTACTCGCACACCATGCCAAGGTCGTTGCGCAGCAGATCCGTGATCATCACCAGCTCCGCCCGCTCCTTCGGACTGCTCAGCAGCTCGCCACGGGAACGTTCATCCCTCACAGGATCCGCAAAACGCGGCCGGGTTCCCTTGATCGGACGCGTTCGGATGCCGCGGCCACTCATCCGCAGAAATGATTCCGGCGATGACGAAAGCACCGTCCGCCCCTCACTCACCATGTAAGCAGCACAGGGAGCCGGACTCACTTCCCTGAGCTTCAGATACAACCCAAACGGATCCGCCTCCGCCGGCCACGCCGCGCTGAACCGATGCGCCAGATTGACCTGATAGATATCCCCGGCCCCGATGTACTCCTGCGCCCGACTCACCAACCGGCAGTACTCCTCCTCTCCAATCCCCGGCTCCCACACCAGACGCGGCACTTCCGCTAACACAGCTTCCCGCCGCAGCGAAAGCAGCTCCCCGCACTCCAGCCACTCCCCAGTCGCATGCCGGTAAACCAGCACCTGCTCGTACCACCCGAATTCCCACCCGCCCTCGTAATCCACCCACCCGAACCACCCACACGGCACCCCAGCCCTCTCCCCCTCGGTCGCCCCGTATTCCCAGCCCACCATCGGCTCCTCCAGCAGCGCCACATCCCCGATATGCCCACGCACCACCCGGGTCGGACACGCCGCCAGGATGCTCACCGCACCGTCGCGGTCAGGCTCAGGACAACGCCCCGCTGTATCCAGCCACACAAATCCAGGTAGATGCCGCAACGAAGCCGCCACTTCCTCGGGACTCTCGTCAAGGAAGCGGGGCTCGGATCGAAAACGCCTCAGCATAGCCTCAGCCCAACCCAAGCACGCTCCCACGCCACCGCGCAACAGGAGGCACCACACCCCCCATACACCTTTCCCAACCGGTAACTCCCCCCTCAGTTCACATACGCCATCTCGTTCGTCATTAGCAGCGCATGCGCAAACTTCTCCCACGCGTCGAGCGGGCTGCGGTCAACCTTCTCCGCAGACGGATCCCGCACCGCTTCCTTGATCCCTGCCGTCCCCCTACGGTTCTGCGCCGCAGCAATCGCCTTGGCCCGGATCTCCTCCCGCAACCGCTGCTTCACACGCTGCGCCACCTGCTGCCTCGTCAGCGGAACGCCGTCCGCTCGCGTTGCCGGAGCAGCCTCCTTCCCCGCCACCGCTGGCGCCGCATCATCACCGCCCGCGGCATTCATCCGCTCATCGGCAGGCAGCGCCGTGATGAAAGCCAGGGCCATCTTGAGCTCCGCAGGCTTCGGCCACCGCTGATAGATGATCTCATAAAGGGCCCGCACCCGCGCCTCGTCACTGTCCGCCGCGCGGAACTCCTCCCGATCCACAATGTTCCGCGCCTGCTCAATCACTAGCAGGCTGTTCATCCGGAACAGCGCCTGCTGCGGCACAATCGTTTCGTGACGCCGACCCGTCGGCAGCGATGGATTGGCCACATCAAAATGCCTCAGAAACTCCGCCATCTCGTTGCGGTCAATGAATCCATACACACTCCGCCGCTGGCTGTAGGGCTCGCTCTCGATGTTCACAGGATGCCCGCCCATCGTCAGGTCAAGCTGACCACCCATCGACAGCACGCTGTCCCGCAGTGCCTCGAAATCCAGCTTCCTCACATTCTGCCGCCACAGCTGCCGATTGAACGGATCAATCTGCGCCATCGCCGGGTCCGGCTCACTCGCCTGCTGCCACGTCTTCGAAAGCAGGATCTCACGGTGCAGCTTCTTCAGACTCCATCCGTCCCGGATGAACTGACCCGCTAGCGCATCCAGCAGCTCCGGATGCGATGGCGGTTCGCTCTGCACCCCAAGGTCGTCAGGCGAAGCAACAAACCCGCTGCCGAAATGGTGCTGCCAGACCCGGTTCACAATCACCCTCGGCGTCAGCGGATTGTCCCCGCTCGCCACCGCCTCGGCTAGCTCCAGCCTGCCACTCCCCTTCGTGAACGGCTTGACCGCTCCATGGCTGAGCACCTCAAGAAACGACCGCGGCACTTCCGGCCCGGGACTCTGCACCTGCCCACGAAGCAGGACGCGGGCATTCGCCGGACGGCTGTCATCATATAGCACATTAGCACGCCCCGGCGCCCCGGGATGACTCACATCCAGCTTGGCTAGGTCCCCGGTGATCCTAGCCGCCAGATCCTGCACCTCCCGCGGCACTCCCCGCGGCACCGCATCCAGCGGCCGCTCAAGGAACATCCCCGGATCCAGCACCGCCGTCCGCACTTCCTCCAGCGCAGCATCCGATACCCCCGGAAACGCACGCCCCGGATGGTCCTTCCGGAATGCCGCCGATTCCGTCTGGTACATCGCATCCGCCTGCCGGAAAATCCCTTCATAAATCGCACGCGCCTCCTCCAGTGAAGCCGGTCGCTTGCCGCGAAACGCCTCCCTGACCGCACGGTTGGAAACAACCCCAGCCGCATCCTCAACCGTCCGCGCCACCACCGCCGCCGCCCGCTCCGGCCACGCACCCGCCGGCAACCCTGACAACTCAACCCAGAGATCGAGCGTCGGATTCAAATCAAGACTGACCCGCCGGTTCTTTCGCAATTGCGTGCGGCGTTGCAGACCCTGCGAAAGCTCCCCCACCAACCGCCCATCGATCTTCGCCGCTCGCACCGCATTCAGAAACTCAGGCGAGCGACGGTCAGTCCCCGCCAGCCCCAGAAACAACCCGGCATTCCGGTTGAAGACCGACGCAATGCGATCCATCTCCGCCACTAGCTTCGTACGGCCAGCCTTCTCAGTCTCGCGCCGCTTCTGTTGATACTCCACAACAGCCGCCCAGTCCGCCGGACTCGCCGCCACAGGCTTCGTCTCCGGCTCGAAACACGACGCGAATACACCGGCCAGCGCATAATAATCCCGCTGAGTCACAGGATCGAAAAAGTGATCGTGACAACGCGCACAACTCACCGTCAGCCCCAGAAAACCCTTGGTCACCACATCGATCTGATCATTGATAATGTCAGGCCGCTGCCCGTTGAACTGATCCCCCTGCGTGATAAAACCCAGCGCCGCCAGCGTCGACTTGTCCTCCTCCCCGCCCGGAAGCAGGTCCGCAGCTATCTGCTCCCGGATGAACTGATCAAACGGCTTGTCGGCATTCAGCGCCCCAATCACATAATCACGATAGGTCCAGGCATTCGGATTCAATGGCGTCTGCTCCCGGCGCACCTGACCCCGGGTGTCAGCATACCGGGACACATCCAGCCAGTAACGACCCCACCGCTCCCCATACTGCGGACTCGCCAGCAGTCGATCCACCACCTTCGCAAACGCGTCAGGCGCATCGTCATTCACAAACGCCAGCACTTCCTCGGGCGACGGCGGAAGCCCGGTCAGATCCAGCGAAACCCGCCGAATCAGCGTCCGCTTGTCCGCACCCGGCGATGGCTTCAGCCCCTTCGCCTCAAGCCCCGCAAGCACCCACGTATCTATCACATTACCAGCCGACCACCCCCCATCGCGGACCGCAGGCAGCGGCTTCTCCGCCAGCGGCTGAAAGGCCCAGTGCGCCGCCGCCTTCGCACGCATCGCTTCACTCAGGCCCGCACCCGCCCCACCAACCGCCTTCGCCTCGCCTGTCCTCGGATCCGGTGCCCCCATCCGCACCCACTCCTCCAGAACTGCAACCTCCGCCGCTTCCAGCTTCTCGCCCCGCGGCGGCATCTGCATGTCGTCATCCGTATAGCGCACCGCCCGAATCACCAGACTCTTGTCAGGATCCCCCGGCACGATCGCTGCCCCCGATTCCCCGCCCTTCTCCCAGCCAGCCTTCGTATCGAGCGTCAGCCCGCCTTTCGTCTTCCCGGCCGCAGCACTGTGACACTGGTAGCAATGCTCCGAAAGCAGCGGTCGCACCTTCGTCTCGAAGTACTCAATGTGTTCCTTAGGAAGGTCCGCCGCGGCAGCAGGCAGGACCGCAAGAGTCAAAAGCAGGGAAATGCGCATGGTCACACAACAGGAGATTCACCCCACTGACACTCCCCGTCGCCTTCTGGTTTCAGGAAAACAAAAATGGGGCGCACCACCGTCTCCGGTAGTGCGCCCCGGCACTCAATCAAGCGGCTCAGCGCCGGCCAATCCGAAGCCGGAAGTAACCGCGCTCACCGGCCCCGGTCGCCGGATTCACCATCCGGAATGTCACGTTCTCCGTGACCCCGTCAGCATTCGCCACTGGGCTGCCCACCTGCTCAATGGTCGCCCCGCTGCTCGTCCACGCCATGAGATTCGGAGAGGTCTCCACGGTGTACGTATAGGCTTCCGCCGCGTACGACTTGTCCGCATTCACCACTCCCCCTCGGATCCGCCGGTACGTGAAGCTGCCAAACGGTTGGTTCGTAACCACCACCGCCCCAGCCGCCGGTGACGGATACGGTGCTTCTGCAACACTCGGATTCGTCGCCAGCGCCAGCTCCACCAGCGCAGACGCTCCATCCCCGTCCACATCGTCACTCGTTCCACGCGTCAGATTCGGCTGCCCCGGAGTCGCCCGTCCAGTGAATCCAGCCGGAAACGGCGGGTGCGTCGGATCCTGCACCGCCGTCTTGTACTTCGTAATCGTCCCGTCATTCGCGGACGTGAGGTTGTCGAAATCCCCACCGTACCACGAACCCGGAGAATTGACGGAATTGTCGCCATTGAAGCGCGCAAACGACTCCGGATGATAGAACGGATTCGTCGGCGGACTCAGGTACAACCCGGAAAGATCAGCCAGACCATAGCCCCAGCCATTCCACGGATACGCCAATGGCAGAGGATTCGGCGCCGGCGTCGTCGCCACATAGCTCCTGATCATGATGCTGTCGAGCACCCCGGATGCCCCGCCATTCCACGGGAAGAAATCAAACGCACCATCACCGTCACTGTCCAGCCCCAGCGAATTCTTCGTGTCGGTATCAAATCCAATGAACCGATTGAACCCGCGCACCAGCAGCAGCATCACATTCGTGTTGTCGGTCTCCGCACCAAGCACCGCATCGCTGAAGCTGCTCGAGAGGCCTTCACGGCCCGGTGGATCCCCCACCGCTGTCTGCGGCCGCATCACCGTCGCCCAAGGATTGTTCGCACCACCAAGCGGATAGCGGTTGCCCAGCACAAACAACCCATTCGACCCGGTCGCCATGCCATCAAGGCTCCAGTAATGACGGATGCTCCCAGTGTTGTTGATGACGTTGTCGATCATCACGAGATAATACCCGTTGAGACTGCGCGCCCGGCCACCGGCATCGAGAAACTCCACAAACTCATAGTTCTGATCCGCGCCCGGAGGATTGAGATGAACTTCGTTAATCACCACGCTGCCCGCCGTGATCGGACCCGGTGCCGCCGCATGATTCGGCCGCCCCGGCGATCCCGCACTGCGGAACGGTCCGCTGAAAACACTCGTATAGTTCAGCAGCGGATCAATCCCCCCACCCGCGTTCGGCGTCCCTGCCTGATCAATCTGTCCGTAATACCAGGCCGCAGCACTGTTCGCCGTGAAATTCCCAGGCGCACGCGACACATGGTGTACTTTGAAAACATTGTTGTCGAGCCACGCATACGGCGCACCAGGATTGACGTTGCTCGTCACAATACTGTCCACCAGTTCGTCGCAGTACACTGAAGGATTGAGCAGCAGCGCACCCCCCGCCAGATTGCCCTCCACCTTCTGCCCATCCTCGGAAACCACCAGCGGCCCCTTCGGCCCGCGCAGCAGCAGCAGCGCCATGCCGTCGTTAGGAAAGTCATTCCCCCCGATCGCCACCGGCGGGTCAAACGCCGTCGTGTACGGCGTGATAGGCCCGTCCGTGTTCCGGTATGGATAGGCGTTCGCCGCATCGTAGTTGTCACCCACCAGCGCGGTGCCATTCAAACCAGTCGTGTATCCCGACAGCGAAAAACTGCTGCGCACCAACCCGACCGTGCCTTCCAGATCAACCACCACAACCCAGAGCTGGTCCATGTAGGCAAGCGCACCATTGTCACTCGACAACTCAATGTACTCGTTCGTGTCGTCACGCCCGGTTTCCGTATTCGACGGGTTGATCATCACCTCGCTGATACGGATGTTGCCCGGCACCGGCGGCGAAACCGGATTGATCGAGGCACTCAGGTTCGGTAGCCCCGGCGTTGCCGCTCCCCGGTATCCGCCGAACCACGTCGCCCCGTAAGTCTGACCCGCCACCTGGTTCGTCAGCGCGAATCCGATGGTGAATCCAGGGCTGTCCTGTGGATAATTGCCGCCATACCACGCCGCCGCGCTCACCGTGTCATTGCCCGGCTTCCTGGAAAAATTGTCCGGAATCATGTCCGTCGCCATCACCGTGCGCAGATCCACCGTGCTGTACGTCTTGCCAATCGTCGTCTTCCCAACCTGCGTGAACCCGATCTGATCAACAATCGTGCCCGTGAAAAACGCGTCCTGCACACCGTCGTTGTTGCCATCAAGATCCTTGTTCACCGGTGGCACATACCCCTGCACAAGAAAAATTGTGCACGCATCCTTGAAACGCAGATCGCCCTGTCCCCATCCCGTCGCCACGGGACTGCTCGTCCTCGCAACCGGATCCCCGAAGGACGAAGACGCTGATGGCAGGTCCTTGTAGGGATTGAACGCCGGAGTGATGTTGTCTCCCAGCAGCAGAAGTCCGTTGGTCCCTGTCGCCATGTCCGTCAGGTCCCATTCCTCAAGAATCCTCCCCACTCCCGGCTCATCGTCATTCGCGCTCGCACTCCCATCAAAACTATCCACCACCACAACCCAGAATCCCGCAAGACTCCGCGCCGTATTGCCAATGTTCCGGATCTCAAGATACTGATACAGATCGTTCTCCCCAGGCCCGCTCGGATTCAATCCCACTTCGCTAATGCGGAAACTGGTCGCCGGCAGCGAAGCCGAAAGATTCGCCCGCCCCGGCGTCACCTCACCCAGCATCGCCGGGAATCCCGGGCCGAACGTGCGCCCCACCTCATAAACAATGCTCGTCGAGGACGTGCCCGCCAGCTTCCCGCCATACCACGATGCCGCATTGTTCACCGTATTGTTCCCCGCCTGACGGGCCATCGTATCAGGATCACGCGTGCCCAGCGATGAACTGGCCCACGTCGTGTTGATGATCGCTGAGGCCACCACATACGGATTGGCCGGCAGCGGACTCGCAGATTCCGTGTCCCGGTCGCGCGTCCCGATGCTGTCGATGATCGCCGCCCACGGCGCTGCCGTAAAATTAGCCCCCGCAGGGATCGGCACCTCGCTCCAGTCAAAAATCCCGTTGTTGTTGACGTCAACATCCGGCCATTTGCCGGTCGTCTCGTTGCGCACACCCGTGAAGCCGGAAACCAGCAGGATCGTCAGGCCGTCATTCGACGCAATGTCGCTGCTGCCCATCCCCGCAGGGTCGCCAACCGCCGTGTTGGCGTCAATCGCCCCAGACCACGCACCGCCGCGCGGCACGCCGGCATATCCATTGCCAAGAAGCAGCAGCCCGTTCGGCCCCGTCGCAAAATCGTTCAGGCTCCATGCCTCCCGGATCTCCCCAAGATTCAGCGGACGCAGCGGATTCCCCACAGGATAGTCCTGATCATTCCGGTCATTGTTGATGATCACCACCCAGAGGTTGGCGCACGACTCCACCCCGCCAGTCGTACTCCGAAGTTCCATGAACTCGAAGTCGTCGTCCGGATTGGGCGGATTGAGATGCACTTCGTTCAGCAGAATGGCTGCCGGAACAAAGGAGACCGCGGTGAGCATCGCGGCGGCTGTGGAAAGTAGCGCTTTCATGGAATGGGGAAGGTATCTGAGGGGAAGGCTACGCACCGGCGTAGGGGTTGACAAGATAAAGGGGGCGGAACCGTCACAATTTAATCCGCAGGAAAGGCATGGAATTAAGTCTGGTTTAACTGGAAGGTTGGACGCGGTTCCGCAGAAAATTATTCAGCCGGGCATTTCTCCCCGGAAAACGAAATCGTCGGCCCATACAAGACACAGTCCCGCCAGCAGAAAATCAATCCAGAACACCGCTCCGTTCATGACTCAGCGCCGTCAGTGCATCTCCACCGCACAGGTGCCCAACCCGCCGCGGAAATAATTGAACTGAACGTTCGGATGGTCCGCCAGCAGCGACATCGGCACCGCACTGTCCGCAATGCCTTTCGAAATCATCAGCGCAGTCAGCCGCTGCCCCAGCGGATTGTCATGCGCTCCAGCATGCCAGATCGATACCTTCTCCGCCAGCCACGTCTCCACCGGCCCCACCGTAATCGCTCGCGACGGCACCATCGTTACATTGCCGCCTCCGGACGTCCGCGCATTCTGCATCAGGGTCACCGGATGCAACTCCACCTCCCGCGTCGCCAGCTTCCGGTACTCTGAAGGCGGCGGCGGCGCGTCTTGCCAAAGCCCCGTCCGGCGCAGCGGGTCGTTGAATGCCCAATGCTTGATGTCCCCCTGCCCGCCCTGCATCACCGCACACCGCACCCCCGCTCCCCACGTCGCCCGGTACGCCCCAGTGTCCGCCTTCGGAAAATGCAGCTGGCTGTCAGGCATCCGCAACTCGGGACGAATCCGGTCGAAACAAAGCTCCCGATCCGCCTTCTCAAACGACAACGCGTGCGTCACCGGAACCTCCCGCACGCCATCGTGCCATTCATCCATCCCCCAGAAATGCCCGGCCCCCAGCTGCAACCCCAGCGAATTCACCAACCGCGCCACCAGCGGCAGTTGCTCAGTCGGACCAATCGGCCCGCAGATCCCCACAGGATTGTCCGGCGTCGCCTGCCTCCACGCGTCAATGTACTCCAGCGCCTCCGCCAGATAAAAAT
>JAIXPK010000140.1 GCA_027486335.1 Verrucomicrobiaceae bacterium
TTCGCCGTCGACTTTGACTTCGGTGCCGCCGTATTTGGAGATGAGGACGGTGTCACCGGCTTTGACGGTGAATTCGATGGCCTTGCCGTTGTCGTCTTTGCCGCCGGTGCCGAGGGAGATGACCTTGGCTTCCTGTGGTTTTTCCTTGGCGTTGTCAGGGAGGTAGATGCCGCCGGCGGTTTTTTCTTCGACTTCGATGCGCTTCACGAGGACACGCTGACCGAGGGGTTGGATTTTAGCCATGGTGGTGGGTTCT
Source organism: Verrucomicrobiaceae bacterium (assembly GCA_027486335.1). Taxonomy (GTDB): domain Bacteria; phylum Verrucomicrobiota; class Verrucomicrobiia; order Verrucomicrobiales; family V1-33; genus V1-33. The sequence continues at coordinate 257 of JAIXPK010000140.1, forward strand.
GTGGTTGTGGTTTGGGTTTTTGCTTTGGTGGGCATTAGAGAAAGAAGGTGAGAGGTGAGGTGTAGGGTGAAGTGATGGGGGCCTTATTTTTTGTCTTCGTCGACGACTTCGAAGTCGGCGTCGACGACCTTGCCTTTGGCCTGTTTGGGTTCGGAGGGTTCCTGGCTGCCGGAGTCCGGGGACTGGGGCTGAGCGCCGGGGTTGAAGCCGGCGGACTGGGCGGCGGCGGCGGCCTGACTGAAGAGGACTTCGAGTTCGGCGGAGGCGGACTTGATGGCGGCGGTGTCGTTCGCGGCGATGGCGTCCTTGATTTTCTGGATCTGGTCCGTGATGGGTTTTTTCTGGTCGTCGGTGACCTTATCGCCGAGTTCGGCGAGTTGTTTTTCGACCTGGAAGACGAGGGTATCGGCCTTGTTGAGAGTTTCGGCGGATTCCTTACGGAGGCGGTCTTCTTCGGCGTGGGTTTCTGCGTCGCGTTTGGCGCGTTCGATTTCGTCGTCGCTGAGACCGCTGGAGCCCTTGATGGAGATCTGCTGGGATTTGCCGGTTTTCTTGTCTTTGGCGGAGACGTGGAGGATGCCGTTGGCGTCGATGTCGAAGGTGACTTCGATCTGGGGGACGCCGCGCGGGGCTGGGTCGATGCCTTCGAGTTTGAAGGTGCCGAGGGTTTTGTTATCGCGGGCCATGGGGCGCTCGCCCTGGACGACGACGACTTCGACGCCTGGCTGGTTGTCGCTGGCGGTGGAGAACGTCTCGGTCTTCTTGAAGGGGATGGTGGTGTTGCGCGGGATCATGGGGGTCGCGACGGCTCCCATGGTTTCGATGGCGAGGGTGAGCGGGGTGACATCGAGGAGGAGGATGTCTTTGACATCGCCCTTGAGGACACCGCCCTGGATGGCAGCGCCGATGGCGACGACCTCGTCCGGGTTGACGCCCTTGTGAGGTTCTTTGCCGGCGAGTTTGCGGGCGGTTTCGATGACCATGGGCATGCGGGTCATGCCGCCGACGAGGACGAGTTCGTCGATTTCGCTAGTGGAGACCTTGGCGTCTTCGATGCACTTTTTGACTGGGGTGACGGTGCGGGCGAAGAGGTCGTCGCAGAGCTGTTCGAGTTTGGCTCTGGTGAGCGTCTTCATGATGTGCTTCGGCCCTGTGGCGTCGGCGGTGATGAAGGGGAGATTGATGTCGTAGCTCTGGCTGGAGCTGAGGGCGATTTTGGCTTTTTCGGCTTCTTCCTTGATCCGCTGGATGGCGTCGGGCTGGCCTTTGAGGTCCATGCCGGAGTCGGCTTTGAATTCTGCGAGGATGAAGTCGATGAGGCGGTTGTCCCAGTCGTCGCCGCCGAGGTGGGTATCGCCGTTGGTGGCGAGGACTTCGAAGACCCCGTCGCCGATGTCGAGGACGCTGATGTCGAAGGTACCGCCGCCGAGGTCGTAGACGGCGATTTTCTCGTCTTTCTTTTTATCGAGGCCGTAGGCGAGGGAAGCGGCGGTGGGTTCGTTGATGATGCGGCGGACGTTGAGGCCGGCGATTTCGCCGGCGGCCTTGGTGGCGTTGCGCTGGGAGTCGTTGAAGTAGGCTGGGACGGTGATGACGGCGTCGGTGATGGATTCGCCGATTTTGGCTTCGGCGTCGGCTTTGAGTTTGCCGAGGACCATGGCGGCGATTTCCTGAGGGCTGTAGACCTTCTTTTCGCCGGCGACATCGACTTCGATGTGGGCGTCGCCATTGGAGGCGGCGACGATTTTATAGGGGACGTTTTTGTCGGCTTCGGAGAGTTCTGCGAATTTGCGGCCGATGAGGCGTTTGGCGGAGAAGACGGTATTGCGGGCGTTGGTGACGGCCTGGCGTTTGGCGGCCTGGCCGACGAGGCGTTCGCCGGTTTTGGTGAAGGCGACGACGGATGGGGTGGTGCGAGCGCCTTCGGAGTTTTCGAGGACGAGGGGTTCGGAGCCCTCCATGATGGCCATGCAGGAGTTGGTGGTGCCGAGGTCGATGCCGAGAATCTTGCCCATAAATTTGGTGAGTTGAGAGGATTGGTTTTGCGCCGTCATTCTGCACGCGGCGTGCCACGGGGGGTGGTCGGGGTGTAAGGTGTTGATGGTGAGTGGATTAAGAAATCGGAGATGCCGGATGGGGGAGTGAGCGGGGCGGGACAGCCGCGACACAATGACCCGGCTGAGCGGGCGGATTGGCACAGCGTGGGAGGGATGGAGGGGAGGGATGGGGCTGGGAGGGAGGAAAAGAGTTGCGGCGGGCGCGCGATTGGGTAATTATCAGAAAATCCATAATTACAAGAATCCAATGAATGAACGAGAGACAGGATCGATGATGGGTGGAGAGGGTCGGATGAGTGTGGAGAGGGTGGAGATGGTGATGGCGGCGTTGGGTGCTGGGAGGGAGGTGATGGACGGCGTGCTGGAGCGAGCGATGGGGCAGTTGGAGCGGTTGCGGGAGGTGGTGGGGAAGGAGGAGGACCGTGGGAATGGGGGGACGGGGAGAGTGGATCGGGGAGTGCGAGTGCGGGTGTTTGCGAGGGCGGACGAAGGGTTGCGGCGGCGAGCGGCGGCGAGGCTGGGAGGGGGTGCGGGAGTGGTGGAAGCGGCTGAAAACGGGGCGCTTGACGAGGTTGGCGTGGCGTGGGAGCATAGCAAAGGCGATCGTTTCCCCCTGACTGGTCCGCCATTTCCGCACTGACATGAAGCCCTGCTGCTCCCTGACAATTATACTGTTTGCTGTTAGTGCCGGAGGTCTGGTGCTGCCGGTGGCGGAGAGTGCTGCCGGTGTGGTGACGTCTGTTCCCGTGGCGGTGGTGGATGATGGTGGGGAGGCGGATCGGATGGTTGAGATGACGGGCGCGCTGGCGAAGCAGCACCGGGTGAGGCGGTCGGAGCGGGTGCCGGTGAGGCGGGTCGAGGTGGTGGGGAAGGCGGGGAAGCGGGTCGCGTGGAGTAGAATCTGGAGCGGGAATGAGACGCAGGGATTGGAAAGCGGACAGGAGGCTGGGGTGGAGGATTTGCTGCCGAGCGGTGGTGGGCTGGTGAGTGAGGATGCTGGGAGTGTGTGGAGTCACATGGCGGCTGCGCCTGGTGAGGAGTGGGCTGGTGAGGGAGTGGTGGTGGAGCGTGAGGTGGAGAGTGGCGGGGATTTGGCGGGTGGTGGAGAGGGAGAAGGGGAGACTGGGCGGTTAGGGGATTGGGAGCGGGAGAGGCGGGAGCCTGAGGGGCCGCGGCGTCGGCCTGTGGAGATGGTGCGTTGGGCGTATCTGCTGCCGAGAGATTGAGCTGGAGGGAGATGATGTATATTCCGACGGCGGACAGGGTTGAGGATGAGGAGAAGGCGTTCGGATTGATCGAGCGTTATGGATTTGCGACGGTGGTGACGGATGGGGAGGGAGGGCCGTGGGCGAGTCATGTGCCGCTGCTGCTGGATCGAGGGGCGCGGGAGTTGCGCGGGCACCTTGCGCGGGCGAACGGGCAGTGGCGGCGGTTTGGTGAGGGGCGTGAGGTGCTGAGTATTTTTCACGGACCGCATGGGTACATCAGTCCGACGTGGTACGCGGCGGGGCCGGCGGTGCCGACGTGGAACTACGCGGTGGTGCACGTGTATGGGGTGGCGCGGATCGAGGAGGATCCGGAGGTGGTTCGGGGGATGGTGGCGGCGATGGCGGCGCAGTACGAGGCGGGCAGGGAACGGCCGTGGGGGATGGAGCAGATGCCGGGAGAGATGCAGGACGCGATGCTGCGGGCGATCGTGGGATTCAGCGTGGCGATTACGAGGATCGAGACGAAGTTCAAGCTAGGGGCGAACCGGAGTGCGGAGGATCAGGAGGGGATGATCCGGGCGCTGGGGGCGTCGGGGTTTGCTGGTGACCGGGAGTTAGGGGAACTGATGGAGCGGAAGCGTGACGAGCGCGAGCGGGGGCGTTAGGATGCGGATCAGAAAGGGAGGGCGTCGATGAGACTGAGGGATTTAGCGTTGGGCATGACGCCTTGTTCCATCTGGTTCATGACGTAGGCGAAGGCGAGGCCGCGGTCCGGGTCGGCGAAGGCGAGACTGCCGCCTGCGCCGGGGTGGCCGAAGGCGCGTGGGCTGGGGCCGAAGCGTTGGTGGAGGGTGGAGCCGTCTGGAGCGAGGGGGTTCATCATGAAGCCAGCGGAGAAGCGGGTGGGCATGAGGAGGACCTTGTCGTGGCCGTTGGCGAGGGGCTGGGAGGCCCACGAGAGGACGGCTGGGGGGATGAGCTGACGGCCGTTCCATGAGCCGCCGGAGGCGAGGAGGGAGTAGATTTTGGCTAGACCGCGAGCGGAGCCGACGCCGCCCTGGGCGGGGAGGGCGGCGGTCCATGCGGCGGGGAGGTTCATGTCGCCGACGGCGTGGAGACCTGCGGGGGAGGCGAAGGCGCGTCTGGTTAGGGAATCCGGGGAAGTGAAGGCGGCGAAGAAGGCGGCTTCGTCCGGGGAGGCTGCGGGTTTGGCTTTGCCAGGGTAGAGACGGGCGACGCGGTGGTGTTCTGAGACGGGGAGGCCGATCCAGAAGTGGGCGTCGATGGGGATGGTGATGCGGTTTGCTAGGATGGAGCCGATGGATTGGCCGATGGTGAGACGGCGGGCGCATTCGTCGATGAGGAATCCGAAGGTCCGCGGGTGATAGCCGTGGGCGGTGCCGGGTTCCCAGAACGGGGATTGGCGGGCGAGGGCGTCGGCGACGGCGGGGTGGTCGAAGATGGAGGGTTTTTCGTCGATGGCGGGGAGGGCGGCCTGATGGGAGAGCAACTGGCCGAAGGAGCAGCTGGCGCGGAGTTCCGGCCAGATGGATTGGACAGGGGAGTCCGGGGAGAGACCGGCGTCGTGGAGAGCGAGGAGGAGTGCTAGGGCGGCGGGGCCTTTGGTGGCGGACCAGACGGGGACGATGGTGTCGTCGTGCCATGTATCGACTTCCTCGCGGGTGCGGGCACCTTTGTGGAGGGAGACGACTTCGCGGCCGTGGAGCCAGACGGAGAGGGAGGCACCGATTTCGCCGCGGGCGGCGAAGTTGTGTTCGAAGGCGCTGGTTAGGTTGGCGAGGTCGTCTGTTAGGGGATTGGCCATGGTGGTGGCGGTCAGCGGGCCTTGGGTTTGGTGGCGGCGGGTTTTTTGGTTGGAGCGGGAGCGGGGTCGGCGGCGGGTTTGGCGGCCGGGTCGGCTGGTTTGGTGCTGGCGGTGGTGCCGGCGGCGAAGGCTTCTGCGGCTTTGAGTTGATCCGGCGTGAGTTTGCGGCGGAGGGCGTCGAGTTTTTCGGTAGCTGGTTTGAAGCCTGCTTTGGAAGCGATCTGGTAGAGGGCGAAGGACTTGCGGAAGTCGCCGGGGACGCCGCGGCCGGTTTCGAGGAGGCCAGCGAGTTGGACCATGGCACCGGGGTGGCCTTTGTTAGCGGCTTCCTCGTAGATTTTGGCGGCGGTTTCGAGATTGACGATGCCGGCGGCACCGGATTCGAGCATGATGGCGAACTGGACGGAGGCGTCGATATTGCCGTTCTGCATGGCGCGTTCGCACCATGCCATGGCTGCCTGGGGGTCTGCGGTGACGCCTTTGCCGTCGCGGTAGCGGATGGCTAGGGCGAGTTGTGAGGGGACGAAGGCGGAGAGGGCGGCTTTGTAGAAGAGGGCGAAGGCGGCCTTGGGGTCTTTGGTGAGACCGCCGCGGCCTTCTTCGGTGAAGACGGCGAGGTTGTGGATGCAGACGGGGACGTTCTGGTCGGCGCCTTTTTTGTACCATTCGAGGGCTTTTGGGTCGCTTTTGGGGACGCCCATGCCATTTTCGTGGAAGTAGCCGAGTTTATTCCATGCGGAGGCGTCGCCTTCTTCGGCGGCTTTGGAGTAGAGTTCGAAGGCCTTTTTTTCGTCTTTGGTGAAGCCGGTGCCGGATTCGTAGAGGGCGGCGAGTGCGGATCTGGCTCCCTGGGCGTTGGCGGCGATGGCTTTGTCGAAGAGGGCGCGGCCTTTTTCGGGGTTGGATTTGATGCCCTGGCCTGCGGCGAGCTTGGTGCCAAGGCGGACCATGGCGGAGGGGTTGCCTGCGTCGACGGCGCGTTCCATGAGGCGGACGGCTTCGGATTGGTCGGCGGTGACGCCTGCGCCTTGTTCGTACATGACGCCGAGGGTGAGGCTGGCGTCGCTGTCGCCTGCGTCGGAGGCGCGTTCGAACCAGACGCGAGCCTGGTCGAGGTCTTTGGCGATGCCTGCGGCGGGGAGGCCGTCGAGAAAGAGTTGGCCCATGGAGACCTGGGCTGGGGAGTAGCCGGCGGTGGCGGCGGCTTCGATGGTGGCGACAGCGTCTTTGGGGTTTTCGCCGAGACCGAGGCGGAGGAGGCCGAGGTTATTTTTGGCTGCGGCGCTGCCTTTGGTGGCGGCCTGCTGGTAGGCTTCCTTGGCTTTTTCTGCGGAGGCTTCAACGCCGATGCCGGTCTGGTAGAGGTAGGCGACGGCGAAGAGGGCGTCGGCGCTGCCTGCGTCGGCGGCGGATTTGAGGGTAGCGAAGAAGGGTTCGGCGTCTTTGGAGGATTTGACGGCGAGGAGTTTGGAGAGGGTTTCCTTGATGGGTGCTTCGGTGGCGATGTCCTGTGGGAGGACGAAGCGGGCGTCGGCGTGTGGGGGCGAAAGGGTGAGCGCGGCGAGGATGGCCGCGAGGGAGTAAAGCGGGCGGAAAAAGTGCATGGTTTGGGGGCAAGCTAAGCCGACTGCGGGGGGCGCGTCAATGCCGGGGCGGGAGGGGTTCGGGCGGAGGCGGGGGGCGGATAAGTGGACAGGGCTCTTGGGGAGGGACGGTTGAGGAGAGAATTGGCAAGGGAATGGCCGGCAAGGGAATGGGGCCGGGCTTCGAGGGTTGACGACAGGAGAGTCATTCCGCCCAAGGAGAAGGGACACTGGTGCCCGAAATCAAATTCAGGGGTGCTGACAATGAGACAGACCTCTTCGTGGCGATGAGACAGACCTCTTCGTGGCGTGGAGGTTGCCGATAAGCAGGCAGACCTCTTCGGTTCGCGCAGAGCGGCGGCGTCACCCACCCAGGCAGGTCAAATCCAGACTAAACACGGACACCGTGGGACGGTGGATAATGAGACAGGCCTCTTCGTGGCGTGGGTGAAAAGACGTCGATGACCCGCTGGGGTTGGGGCGAGTGGCGGACGGGCAAGGGATGATTAGACAGGCCACTTCGGTTCCCGGACATGAGGGTGCGGATAATGAGACAGACCTCTTGGGGGAGGGAGGTCGGTGTGGCGGGGGCTGGCGGTTGTGGGGGGGATTAGAGGCGGTCGCGGACGGCGGTGGCCATGGTGATGGTGTCGGCGAGTTGGATGCCTTGGCCGTCGGTCCAGATGTCGCGGGTGCGGAAGCCGTCGTCGATGGTTTTGCGGACGGCGGATTCGATGGATTGGGCGGCGGCTTCGAGGCCGAAGGAGAAGCGGAGGAGGAGGGCGGCGGAGAGGATCTGGGCGATGGGGTTGGCGATGCCTTTGCCTGCGATGTCTGGGGCGCTGCCGCCGGAGGGTTCGTAGAGGCCGAAGTAGAGGCCGTTGGGGTCGCGGCGGCCGAGGGAGGCGCTGGCGAGCATGCCGAGGCTGCCTGCGATCATGGCCATTTCGTCGCTGAGGATGTCGCCGAAGAGGTTTTCTGCGAGGACGACGTCGAAGTCCTTGGGTCTGCGGATGAGCTGCATGGCAGCGTTGTCGACGTAGAGGTGTGCGAGTTGGACGTCGGGGTAGGATTTGGCGACGGATTCGACGGTGGCGCGCCAGAGGAGGCCGTTTTCGAGAACGTTGGCTTTATCGATGCTGGTGACGTGGCTGCGGCGGGATTGGGCGGCTTTGAAGGCGACGTGGGCGATGCGTTCGATTTCGGACTGTTTGTAGACCATGGTATCGATGGCGGTCATTTCGCCATTGATGAGGGAGCGGCTTTTGGGTTGTCCGAAGTAGATGCCGCCGGTGAGTTCGCGGACGCAGAGGACGTCGAAGCCGCCGGCAATGAGTTCGTTTTTGACTGGGCTGGCGTGGGTGAGGGAGGGGTAGCAGATGCTGGGTCTGAGATTGGCGAAGAGGCCGAAGTGTTTACGGAGAGGGAGGAGGGCTCCGCGTTCCGGTTGTTCTGCTGGGGGTAGGGATTCCCATTTGGGGCCGCCGACGGAGCCGAAGAGGATGGCGGAGGCGGCTTCGCAGGCGGCGACGGTTTCGTCTGGGAGGGCTTTGCCGGTGGCGTCGATGGCTGCGCCGCCGACGAGCTGGTGGTTGAAGGAGAAGGAGAGCCCGTGTTTTTGGCCGGCGGCTTCGAGGACGGAGAGGGAAGCGTCCATGACTTCGGGGCCGATGCCGTCGCCGGCGAGGACTGCGATGGAGAGAGGAGAAGACGTGCTCATTCGGGAAAGGGGAAAAGGGAGGCGACTAAGCACGCCGGGGAGGTGCACGCAAGGACTGCGGGCTGGGAAATGTGTGGGATGGGGAGTCGGCAGGGGGTGCGGTCAGGGGCGGCGGAGGCGGTAGAAGCTGCGCTGGCCGGAGAGCGGAGCGGACCATGAGTTGGTGTCGGGCTGCGGATCGACGGCGGACCATGTGATCATGTCCGGGCTGGATTCGACGATGACCGGGCCTGAGTTGTCTGGCCATGTGAGGGTGAGGGTGCCGTTGGAGGCGGCGAGGTCGAGCCGGACGGAGTTGAGGGGCGGGTTGGGGATGAGGTGGCCGTTGTCGAGCGGGTCGGTGCCGACGTTCTGTTCATCGAGATTGGAGAAGCCGTCGTTGTCCGGGTCGGCGTTGGGGTCGGACTGGTTGAAGGAGAGTTCCCATGCGTCAGCGAGCCCGTTCAGATTGGCGTCGGTGGAGTCCGGGATGGTGAGGGTGTCGGGGTTGGCGATGCGGTAGGTGGCGCGGGTGATGGGGGAGGAGCTGCCGGCGGAGAGGAGGAAGGCTTCGACGGTGGTGGTGGTGTTGATAGGGAGGGTGGCGAGGGGGATGGGGTTGAGGGGGTCGGAGAGATCGACTGGTGGCCACGAGGACCATGGGGCGGAGGGGCTGGTGCGGAAGCGGATGGTGCCAGGGGCGGAGGAGGAGAGGGAGAGCGAGACGGCGGCGACTGAGCCGTCGCGGTTGCCGTCGGCGGGAGGTAGCGGGAGGTAGGTGCCGGGGGCGGGGGCGAAGGAAACGGAGGGACGACCGGCGGCGGAGGCGAGGGGTGAGAAGCTGATGATGCCGGCGTCGGGGAGGAACTGGGCGGGGAGGGCGAAGCGGTTAGGGATGGGGTCCGAGATGGAGGTTTCGGGGAGCGGGATGAGGCCGGCGGATTCCGAGGAGAAGCGGAAGGGGAGGATGGAGACGGGATCTTCGAGGGATCTGGGGATGGCGTTGGGGGAGGAGGCCCATGAGCCGAGACGGCGGCCGGAGACGGCGGTGGCGGCCGGGTTGGCGAACGGTTCGCCGGCGAAGATCCAGACGGTTTCGGATGGGGTGAGCGGGGAGAGCGTGGGGAGTTGGCTGGAGGAGATGGGGGTGGCGTCCGGGTTGGGTGCGGCGGCATTGAAGACCGAGGCGGAGAGCGGATTTCCGAGCTGGCCGGAGAAGAGGACGAGGAGGCCTGCGGGGTTGGGTGCGGCGAAGAGGAAAGGGCCGTCGGGAGAGGTTCCGTAATCCGTTAGGAGAACGGGCGGGTTGGTGCCGTCGAATGAGAAGAGACTGGCGGTGCCGTTGGAGAAGAGGACGGCGAGGCGGGTGCCGAGGGGAGAGGGGACGGCGATGAGCTGGGCGATGCCGGAGGTTAGGGGGTGGGAGATTTCCGGGGCGAAGGAGAACGAGCCGGGGGCGGGTTCCGAGGCGTGGCGGACGAGGAGGTCGGGGGAGCCTGGGGAGGCGTAGAGGATCTGGGCGAGCGGGTTGCCTTGTTGGAACGCACCGAACGTCCACGTGGTGTCAGGGTCGGGGATTGGGAAGCTGGCGGCTGGGGCGAGACCGGCGGCGGAGACGGAGAAGGCCTGCCATTTGCCGTCGAAGGTGAAGGCGGCGAGGGGCGGGCTGGCTGGGTTGAGGGAGACGGCGTTGGCGCGGCTGGGGAGGGAGTCGGGGGTGAGGGCGTTGCCGATGATGCCGGAGTGGTGGCTGAGACTGCCGAGGGCGAAGGCGGGGTCGCCGTTCGCGGCGGTGGCGGCGACGAAGTATGGGGAGGCGGCGGAGGTCGGGTGGAGTCCGACGAGGGATGCGGGGCCGGTCATGGGGGTGACCGGGTGGCTGACGGCGGTGGCGGATGGGGAGGCCGGGGATTCGATGCGGTTGTGGTCCGGGGCGGTGAGGGCGAGTCGGTCTTCCGGGGCGCCGGGGGCGCGCCAGAGTGCGGCGGCGGCGACGCTGGAGACGCCTGATGGGTAGGGATCTGACCATGTGAGGGAGCCGTCGGCATTGAGAGCGGCGTGGCGGACGATGCCGGAGGCGCGGTCGATGGCGAAGAGACTGGTGGTGCCGTCGGCGGCGCGGCCGTGGGCGAGGAAGCCTCCGGGGGATTCCCTGACAAAAGAGGACTGGGCGGCGAGCGGAGAGGCGAGGGAGACTGCGGCGAGAGCGCAGGCGATGGTGAGGCGGGACATGGCGTTAGCGGGTTGGGATGGTGATGTCGCCGGCGCGGACGACGTCGATGATTTCGCCGCTGACGGCGTCGAATCGTGCGAGGAGGTAGCGGTAGGTGGCGCCTGCGAGGGAGGGCTGGGTGTCGAGGATGCAGAGGTCGAGCGGTTGAGGGAAGTCCGAGACGATGGTGGTGTGGTCGACGACGAGGAGATAGGGGTCGAGGAGGCGTGAGAAGTTCTGGCCGCGGGATTGGGCGACGGACTGGATGAGTGGGGAGACCTGGATGACATCGCCGAGGGCGCCGTCGGGGAAGAGTTGGCGGCGGTAGAGGACGACTGGCAGGGGGCCGGTGCTGGTGGGGGCCTGGGCGTCGCGGGGGATGAAGTTTTCGAAGCTGGCTTTGCCGCTGCCGGGTGAGGAGGGGACGGGTTGATAGCGCCAGTAGCCGTGGTCCGGTTCGATGTCGCCGGGCTTTCCTAGCTGACTGCCGATGCGGACGGCGGCGACGACATCATCGGGGGATTCCGGGGATTGATAGCCGCCGCGTCTGACGACGGGGATGCCTGGGCCGGTGGTGGTGGGGAGGAGGACGGCGGCGATGGCTGGGTGCCATGGGTTGCGGACGGGAGGGAGCGGGCGTGCGGGCCATGGGATGGGTTCGTCGATGATGGTGACGGGGAGGGACCATGTGAAGGATTCCTCGGTGCTAGGGTCTCCCGCGCTGGTGCCGCAGGAGACGGCGCGGAGACTGACGGTGTAGGAGGTGCCGGGTTTGACGGGCCATTCCATGCGGAAGCGTCCGTTTTCGGACTGGATGATGTCGTTGAAGTCCGGGCCGCCGACGGTTGGGGTGCGGAAGGTTTCGGTGAAGCGGAGTTTGGGGCCGCCGGTGCCGGTGCCTTTTGGTTTGACGACGGCTGGTTTGGCGAGGGTGGAGATTCTGATCTGCGAGGGGATGCTGAGGGGGACGGCGGAGTTGATGAGGAGTTCGAAGCGTTCGATGCCGGCTGGTGGGCAGAACCATTCGATGAGCATGGCTGGGTTGGTGTCGTCGCCGGCGGGTTTGAGCTGGCTGAGGCGTGGGCGGGGGGCTTTGACGGCTGGGGAGACATCCTTTCCGGCCTGGACGAGAGCGCTAGGGTTGCCGTTTTTGTCGAGGGCCTGGACGAAGTAGGCGCGGCGGGCGCAGGTGCCGGAGGCGACGCCGTCGTGGAAGGCGAAGTGGGTGCATTCGTCGCCGGTGCCCTGGGAGACCATGGAGAGCGTGCCGTTCTCGAGTTGGCGGTAGATGCGGAATTCGCGGCCTTTGAGTGGGAGTTTGCCTTTGATGACGATGGGGGCGATGGCCCCGCCGCCGTCGGTGGCGGTCATGAGGGGGACGCAGATTTCGTCAGGGAGCTGGGCGGGGCGGAGGACGAAGGCGCGGCGTGTGGCGTTAGGGGATCCGCCGGCGGAGAGACCGTCGGTGAAGTAGATGGGGCCGTTGTCGCCTTTGACGATATCGGTGAAGCGCCATGCGCCCGGGGAGACCTCGCGCTGGATGAGAACTTCGATGCCTGTGGGCAGGTTGAGGTTCCAGAGGAGGAGCCCGTCTTCCTTGCGTTCCCATGTGACGGGGACGGAAGTGACAGGATTTCCGACGGTCATCTGAGAGGCGAGCGGGTGTTCCGGCTGGAAGGAGACGGGGGAGAGTTCGGCGGTGCGGAAGCGGTGGACGAGGAGCGAGTCGCTGGCGAAGTCGGCGTCGGTGAAGCCCTGGGACCAGCGGCTGCGGGAGCCGCTGTAGCCGCCGACCTGGACGGACCAGCGGACGCGGGGCTGGGCGGGGTGTTCGAAGACGAAGTCCTGTTCGACTTCCTGGTCGTCGGAGGAGAACCAGTGTTCGTCGAGATCGTGGGTGGCGGAGACGGAGCCGTCGGGGTTGAGGACATCGAGTTTGAAGCTGGCCCATGCGATGGCGGCGTCCATGCGGCGGACGATGCAGCGGACGGACCAGTGGCGAGCGGGGACGGGAGTGGTCTGTGGGAGGAGTCCGCGGGTTTCGTAGCCGACGAGGGCTCGGGCGCAGTTGATGGAGAGGTCGACGGTGGGGGCGTCGGGGCCTTCGAGTTCGTGGAGTGTGGCAAAGATTGGAGCGCTGAAGGCAGAGGCGATGCGGCACTTGAGAGGGTCGGCGGGGTCGAGGCGGACCGCGCGGATGACATAGAAGAAGGAATCGCGCGGGGCGGTGGTGCCTGGGGCGGGCGGGGTTTCGCCGAGTTGGGGAGCGAGGGCGGGGAGCGACGTGTCGATGATGGAGTGGTCGGTGGTTCCCGCGGGGAGCGGGGTGTCGTGAGAGAACTGAGCGACGAGGGTGAGGTTAGAGTGGCGAGCGGAGTCGTGGAGGTCTTCGAGGTCGGTGCCGCGGAAGATTTCGTAATGGGAAGTGATGTCGCGAGGGAGGAGATTGCCGGTGGCCGGGTCAGGGGAGGGCTCGGAGCGATTGGTGTTAGGAGACCATGAGATTTCGAAGCGCTGTTCGCGGGTGGAGGCGGCGGTGAATTCGTAGAGATTGCGGACCTTGAGGCCTTTGGGGACATCAGGGGGGATGCGGCGGCAGGCTTCTGCGGTGCCGGCGGGGGAGGGAGTGCCGGGGCGGCCGAGGAGGTCGAGCGGAGTGATGAAGTAGACGAAGCGCTGTCCGTCGTCGAATGGGGTGCCGCCCTGGAAGCGGCGGTTATCGTCGGCGAAGAAGTAGGTGGAGGCGTCGGCGGCGGTGTTGGCGGCGTCGGTGATGGCTGCGGGGTTGCCGGTGGTGAAGCTTTTGGGTGGGGCGACGGGGAGATTGTTGACCTTGGTGGCGTTGGCGGCGGAGAGGTCAGTTAGGGAAGGGTTGGGAGGGAGGGACGCGGCGTCGGAGGCGGGGAGACGCCAGACATCGAAGCCTGAGGTGAGGAGGATGCGGCGAGCGAGTTCGGTGGTGGTGCCCCAGCGGAGTTTGATATTGAGGTCGCCCTTGGCGTTGAGTTCCGGGATCTGGACAGGAGGGCCGGGGGCGGGGAGGGGAGGCGGGAGGGCGGCGGTTAGGGAGACGCGGCCGACGACGGAGAGACTGCGGTTGGCGGCGACGTCCCAGTCGCGGATTTCGATGGTGGTTTCGTTGTTGCCTGGGGCGACGGGGAGAGGGCCTGCCCATGCCTGGCCGAGGGCTTGTTTGATGGTGGGGCGGCCGCGGCCCATGAGGAGGAGAGACTGGGCCATGTCGGCGTCGGAGGACGCGCGTTTGAGGAGCGCGCCGAGACGATCGGCTAGAGCGGGGACGGGGCTGGCGGGGCCGTGGAGGTGGGCGTTGGCTGGGGAGTAGGGAGGTTTACCGGCGTCTTCCCAGCGTTTGAGGCGGAAGAGTTCGGCGGTGACGCCATCGAGGAGCGGGCGGTCTTCGCCGAGACAGGCGGAGCGCTGGAGGAACGTGCGGAGGACGGTGGGGTCCGCCTGGGGAGTGAGGATGCCGGCGTTGACGAAGAGCGCGGGGCTTTCCGGCGGGCCTGGTTTGATGAAGACGGCGAGGGCGCGGCCGGTTAGGGTGGCTGGGTTGCGGGCGTTGAGGACGACGTAGCCCCACGGGCGGCCTGCGGGGTCGAGGGCGGAGGTGCCGGCGCAGGTGACGGCGTCCGGGATGGGGTCCTGGGCGCGGAGAGCGGCTAGGCCGAGGAGGAGGAAGGCGAGCGGGCGGATCATGGGATTTGAGGGGATCAGTGGCCGAAGCCGAAGGAAGTGTTATTGCCGCCGATCTGGGCGTAGAAGTCGAAGTCCTTGGTGAACTCGACGCAGACGAGGAGGCAGATCTCGATGGTGAAGCTGGCTTCGCCGAGGAGACGGAGGGCGAGACCTTCAGCGCTGCCGCCGTAGGATTCGCCGGCGGGTTTGTTTTCGAGGACGTCCGGGCTTGAGTTGACGGGGTCGTTGAAGGGGATGGTGATGGCACCGGTGAGTCGGACTTCTGCGGTGGCGGAGGCGATGCAGAGGAGGTCGACGTCGAAGCCGAGGAATTGTTTGGAGCCGACCATGAGCTGGGACTGAGGGCCGGGGACATCGACGACGAAGACGAAGGGACCAGCGCCGACGCCGGCGCGGACGGAGAAGAGACAGGTGGTGGGGATGCCGAAGATTTCGTTGAGGGGGATCCATGCTTCTGCGTAGACGTAGAAGCCGGTGATGCGTGTGGAGTCGATTTCGGCTGCGGATTTGAGGACCCCGACTTTCGGGTGCGTTAGGAGCGTGGCGATGGAGGGATCGACGAAGCGGAGCGGTTCAGCGCCGCAGGTGGAGCCGACGAAGAGAGCGGCGGCGAATTCGTAGCCTTTGAAGGAGGCGCGGGCTTTTGCGCCGAA
>JAIXPK010000530.1 GCA_027486335.1 Verrucomicrobiaceae bacterium
AGCATGTGCTCATGCAGAAAATGCAGGTCCGTCGACGTGTCGCCGCGCCCGTGCAGCCAAATCCACGCCGGAGCCCCCGTCGCAGGCGCATCATCCGGCACCTCCAGCGCAAACGGCTGCGCCGACCCATCGATCGGACTGTAATACCCGCGCACCACCAACCCCCGCGCCGTCAGCCACGGCGCTTCCCCGGCCCGCAACGCCTTGATCCGCCGCCCCGCCTCACCCAGCAGCAACCGCGCCTTCGCTTCATCCCCCGCCTTGTAGAATTCCCCTAACTCCAGCGCGTACCGCACCGCCTTCAGCAGCACCTCCGCATTCGCATTCGCTCCCTTCTTCGGCAGCGCCTGAAACTCCGTCACCAGTCCGTCAAGGGTCGCCGTCAGCGTCGCCCGATCCCCCGCACTCAGCTTCGTCCCAACCGGCGGCGCGATCCGCTTCCCTCCCTCCCCAGCAGCAGCGGCAGCAATCAGGGCAGCTAAAACAATCACAGATCTCATGGCACAGGTTTATAAAGTGGTTCAGTCAGAATTCGGCGCATCGCCTCAAGGCACCGACGGTCTGTATATGATTGATGCCCGCCGCGCACGAGCGTTTCCGACTCCGCAGATGCGAGATGCGCACTCCGCCACGAAACCGCCCCGTCGCTGTTCCAGCGCGCCGGCCACGGAAACCTCAGCGCAATGATCGAATGATGCTCCGTCGTCACCGGACACGCTTGCAGCGCCCGCAGCACCGGTGAATGCGGCGACAAATCCGGGATGCTCGCATGCAGCGGCAGAAACGCCCCGCCCAGCACCTCCGGCTGAATCACCTCCGGATTCACCGTCAGCAATCTCAGCAGCGGCCCAGCCACACTCATCGGAATGTCCTGCAGCTTCGCCAGCGTGCTCCCGATCACACTCGACGCAATCCCGCTCCCGCGATGCGGCACACACAGAAACATCACCCGCTCCACTCTAACATCCGGACGGAAAAAGCACGCCTCCCGCAGTACCTCCCGGTCATCCGCATCCACCGGCAATTCCTCCGGCGGCAGCGTGAACATCGCCCGCCACACCGCCTCCCCGCTGTCACTCGTCATCGTCCTCGCGAGCAACCCGCCCATGCTGTGACCAGCCACCGTCACATGCCGCGCCGCAAACGTCCGCCCCCCCGGATCAGCCGCCGCCAATGCCGCATCAAACTCCCGACGCAGCGCCGCCGCAGCCGGCAGCAGCGGCAATCCCGTCGGCCACGAAAAAACCCACGGCTGATATTGCGCCGCAATCTCCGGATGCCGGAACAATCCATTCACCACCCCGCGCCACATCTGCGGGGTATCAAAAATCCCATGCACCATCAGCAGGATCCGCTTGTCAGGATCCCACGGTGCCAATCGGTAAATCTTCGGCCCCGCCTCGTTCCCCCCCGGCCGGAAAACATCCGGCAGCTTCCTCCGGTCCATCCCCCCAGCCAACCCGAACATTCTCGCCCACCCTAACGTGTAATCCGCAGCCATCAGCTGCCCAGCCACCGTCGGATCCGCAGGATCCACCAGCTCGAGCCTCGCCGCTCCGCCATGCACCCCCACAAACGCCGTCCGGTTCACCCACAGCCCACCCGGCATCGCATCCCGCTCCGCCATCGGCCCGCACAACACGGGCACCCCAGCCCCCCGCACACGGTAATGCCTCAGCGGCCCACTAACACGCCACGCCGACGCCGGACTCAACACCACCCCTGGCATCGGCGACGCCGCCACCTCCCACCGCCTTCCACCCGCCGCCACCTCCACCCGCCGCTCCGGCCACACCGCCGCCGCCAGCCCCGTTGCCTCTTCCCTCCACACTCGTTCCTCCGGCGGCAATGCCTCCATCGCCCTCAGACACCACCCTAGCCGCTCCATCGGATCATCCGCACGCCTCGCCGCCACCACATACCCAGCCCCCTCACGCACCGCCTCCGCCACCATCAACCCAGCCACCCTCGGCACCTTCGCCACAGGCACCGCACTCACCGGCAGAATCCGGCACGACACCAGCATCCCGCCCACTATCACCATCAGCAGTCGCCACATCCCTCTCACCACTTCTCACCAGCGCTCGCGCCGCGGTTCATCGGATTCGATCGCCTTCTTCAACGCCTGACGGAATCGCTGCGCCACCCGCGGAGCCAGCGCGTCATCCAGCACCAGTCCCAGACAAAACACGCCGTGCGTCGTGTCCGCTCCAATCACACATAGCTTCCGCTCGTCCGGCAGATCCAGCACCACCCCGCCCCCTCCCTCGTCCGCCGACGCAAAATGCCGCAGCGCCTTCCGCGCCGCCTCCGCCATCAGCAGCGCCGCCGTCACCAGTTCCACCGTCGCCCCCCGATCCGTCACCGGATTCCCCTGCCCGTCAGCAATGAACATGTCATGGCTCGTCACCTGCCGCCGCACCCAGTCCATAAACGCCCTCACCCGCGTCGACAAGGTCCCCAGCGGAGCCGCAAATACCGGCACCATCGCCTCTCCGGATTCCCCTCCTGATTCTACTGCATCGCCCGCCAATCGCCCCCTAACCACCCCATCCTCCACCGCCGCCTTCCCTCCAGCCCCCCCACTCTCCGCAACCCTGACAACTCCTCTCGCCCCGGGCATCAGCCCCGCCCGATCCGCCTTCTCCCTCAAATTGCGCAGCAATTCCCGAATCGGCACCGGCCCGGCGGCCCCCATCTCCGCCGCAACCTCAGCATCCACCTCCGCCAACGCCGGAAACGCCGCAGGCTCATACTGCGCACCACTCCGGAAATCCTCCACCGACAGCTTCGTCAGCGGAAGACATCCCTCCGGCAGCAACGGAAGCGGACCCACCGGACCCGACAGGGCCTGACCAAGTCCACTCACCGCCTCCGCATCAATCCATGAGTTTAGTGTGTTCATGCTCATTCGGCCGGGCGCGCTCCAGCCGCAGGCGGGGTTCAAGTTCAGCCGCCAGTTGATCAAACGAATGGGCCACCGCCGGCGGTTGCTGATACAAAAGCCCCACCGGCACTCCCACCGCCGACGCCTTGATGAATACCGGATCCCGCGGAATCAGCGTGTCCAGCAGCAATCGCGCCGGCAGCAGCGCCCGCAACTCCCGGATCACATCCGTGCTCTCACGCTGCTCATTCTGCACCATCGTCATCAGGATCCCCGCCACCTCCAGCGCCGATCCTCCCGCCCGCAGACTCTGAATCGCATGCAGTACCTGCGGAATCGAACGCATCCCTAACGGCTCCGCCTGCTGCGGAATCAGCACCGCATCCGCCATCCGCAGCACATCCCCCGTGATCCCCTGCAACCCCGCAGGCGTGTCAATCAGCACCACATCAAACTGCTTCCGCCCCCGCAACTCATCCACCACCCGCCGCATCGCCGCCACCCCGTCAATCCCCGGCTGCACCGCCTCGAAATACCCGTGCGGCTTCCCGCTCGTCAGTATCTTCAACTCCGGCAACCGCGTCCCGAGAATCATCCCTTCCACAGACGCCCCCGAATTCACCGCATCATACAGCCCCTTGCACTTCCGGGCCTTCTCGGAAAGCGATAGCCCCACCGACCCCTGAGGGTCAGTGTCCACAAGTAGTGTGTTCCACCCGCGGCGCGCGAGGGAATAGGCAAGGTTGACGGAGACGGTGGTTTTTCCGACGCCGCCCTTCTGGCTGGTGATGGCAAGAACAGTCACGGGATGCCGCCCATAATGCCTCCCCCGCAGTGATGCATGCGGAATTTACACCTCTCAACGCCCCGCCCCGCCCCCCGCCCCACCCTTGTGCTCCGCCAGCACCCGATCCTCCAGCTCCCGCCGCAGGCGCTCGGTCTCTTTCTTCGATTCACGACGCTCCTCGTCGTTCAATTCCCCATCGTCATTCCGGTCGTAACGCGCCGTCACTTCCTCCCGGATCCGCGTCGTCCCCTCGCTGATCGCCTCCCAAACCTCCCGCGCCTCCCTCCGCTCGCCCTCATCCAGCTGCCCGTCCCCATTCTCATCAAAATCCTTCCGCCGCCGGTTCATAAACTCCCGCTCAAACCGCTCCAGCAGATCCCTCCAACGACCAGGATTCGGCTCCGCCTCCCGCCCGCCACGATTGTGCGCCTGCCGCGCCAGCACCAGCTCCCGACCCTCCAGCTTCCCGTCACGATTCGCATCAAACTTCCTCAAGGGCCCCGCCAGCGTCTTCCGGTCCTGCGCTACCGCAGGAACCAACGCCACAAAAAGCAGCCATGCCGTTATCCGTTTCATCCCCTCATTCTTCAACATTCACCGCTCTCCCGCAAGCCCGCGCGCACGGTGCCGCACCCATCTCACGCCTTCGGATCCTTCAACACATACCCGCACTGCCGACTCAGCAGCCACTTCACCCCGAACATGTCCCGCGTCGCCCGGAACGCCCGATTCCCAAACCCGTACTTGCTCACCCCGTGCAGCCTCGGCCGGTGATTCACCGGCATCTCCGTCAGCCGGAACCCCGCCCCCTTGATCAGCGCCGGAATAAACCGGTGCATCCCCCGGAACAACACCAGCGCATCCCGACACTCCACCCGCATCGCCTTCAGCGTGCAACCCGTGTCCCTCACCCCGTCCCCCGTAAACCGGCTCCTCACCCAGTTCGCCACCCGACTCTGCACTCTCCGGAACGCCGTGTCCCGCCGTTGCGCCCGGTACCCGCACACAAGGTCATACCCCTTTTCCAGCTCCGCCACCAGCCGCAGAATGTCCGCCGGATCATTCTGCAGATCCCCGTCCAGCAGCGCAATCACCTTCCCCCTCGCCGCATGAATCCCCGCATGCATCGCCGCCGATTGCCCGCGGTTCTCCCGAAACTCCAGCACCCTCACAAACGGCTCCCTCGGAATTCGCCCCACCGTCCCGTCCGTCGACCCATCATCCACATACACCAGCTCGAAACTCGTCCCCGCCAAACCCGCCGCCACCTCCGCCGTCAGCGCCGCCACGTTGTCCTCCTCGTTGAAGAGCGGAATCACAACAGAAAGGGCCGGTTCACCAGCTTGCAGAGCAGCAGAAGACATACCCCTCACTCAGGGATTCCACTGTACCCGTAGCAAGCGAAAACCCGCACCCTCCTCAGCTTCTGCCCGCGGCTCGTCACATCAAACACCGACAGCACCCGCCACGACCCGAACGCCCGCACAATCCGGTCCGGTGGATCCCGCCGATCATCATCCGTAATGTACAACGCCGTGCACCCCGCAAAGTAACTCCGCCCACCCGAAACCGCATCGTACCGCGGCCAGAAATGATACGCCGACTCCGGCACAGGCGACTCCGGCACATGCACCAGCGGATACGCCCCGCCAGGCCGCCGCACCGGCAATCCCTCAGGCAACCGGAAATTCAAAATCGACGCCAATCGCTCGTCCCGCGCAATCAGAAACAACCGCCGCCCGCCCCGCGCATCCAATTCCGCCTGCGGCCCCGCCGCCTCAACCGTCCGCGCCACCTCCGCACTCAGCGTCTCCCACCCGCGCCACGCCCGCGACGCCTCCCGCACCGGCGAAACCCCCATCCCCGCCAGCCTCAACACGTCCGGTTCCATCGCCACCGGCGTCAGAATCAGCGCCGGCAGCACCGTCAGCCACTGCAACCGCTGCTTCCACACAATCCGATCCGCTAACGCATCCTCCCACGCCCACGCAATCAACCCGCACAACGCAGGCAACGCCGGCGCAATCCACGCAGTCTGCCCACCGCCTCCCACCGACACCACTAACCCGCCCGCAAACGGCGTCAGCGCAAACGCCGTCAGGTACCGCCCGCTGTCACTCGAACCCCAACGCCGCACGCCGCACCCGAACGCCCACACCCCAGCCGCCGCCACCAAAGGCGTCAACCCCAGCACCCACTTCCCAGCCAGACGCACCACCTGCATCGGCCCTGACTCCCCCACAGGCAGCAGCACCTCCCGCCAGTGATCCACCCCAGCCATCGCATTCTCCACATTCCAATCCCACACCGGCCACACTAACAGCGCCGCATCCGCCATCAGAATCCAGAACCCCGGCCGAATCAGCTGCCGCCGCCACCGCCGCCCCCCAGCCAGCAGCACCACCACCGACACCAATCCCCACACCGCCCCACCCCAGCAGTAAATCGCCGCCCCGAAACACAACCCCGCCAGCGCCCAGTGCCAGTCCCACGCCGACGCACGCCGCAACGCCCGCCACAACGCCGCCATCCCGCACAACTGCAGACACACCGCCACTAACTCCGGCCGGTAAAACACCGCCGCATGATTGAACACAGGCGTCAGATTCAGCAGACACACCGCCCACGCCGCCTGCTTCTCCCCAGTCGCACCCCTCACCAATCGATACAATCCCCACGTCGCCCCAGCCGCCATCAATGGCACCAGACACCTAACACCAAACGCCGTCTTCCCGAACAATAGCGTCCCCGGCAGCGTCAGAAACGCCGCTCCCCATCCCCCCTCGTATCCCGCCAGTCCCGGATGCCGCCCCCATTCCACTAGCAATGCCTCCCCGGGCGTAATGTCCAGCACCCCGCCCATCACCCAGCGCGCCAGCGTCAGCACCACGACGCTCCACACCAGCATCCGCTGCGTGAATGTCAGATCCGGCGCCAACATCTCGGAAGATCTGGAATCCTGCTCGCTCCGCTCCCTCACAACGCCACGTACGCCCGCAACCCGTGCAGCCCCCCCTCGCGACCAAACCCGCTCTCCTTCATCCCGCCAAACGGACTCGCCGGATCAAACTTGTTATACGTGTTCGCCCAGATCACCCCAGCCCGCAGCTTCCGGCTCATCGCAAACACTTTGCTCCCCTTGTCCGTCCAGATCCCCGCACTCAGTCCATAACACGTGTTATTCGCCCGCTCCGCCGCCTCCTCCGGCGTCCGGAAGGTCATGATGCTCAGCACCGGCCCGAAAATCTCCTCCCGCGCAATCCGGTGACTCGCCGTCACTCCAGTGAAATACGCCGGCGCAAACCAGTACCCGCGCTCCGGCACCCGGCACGCACTCTGCCACAATCCAGCCCCTTCCTCGACGCCGCTCGCCACCAGCCCCCGGATCTTCTCTAACTGCTCCCGGCTGCTGATCGCCCCGATGTCCGTGTTCTTGTCCAGCGGATCCCCCACCCGCAGGGTCGCCATCCGATCCCGCAGTTTCCGGATCACCGTCTCCACCACGCTCTCCTCCACCAGCAATCGACTCCCCGCACAGCACACATGCCCCTGGTTGAAATAGATCCCGTTCACAATCCCCTCCACCGCCTGATCCAGCGCCGCATCCGCAAACAGTATATTCGCCGCCTTCCCTCCTAACTCCAATGTCAGCGGCACGCCGCGACCCGCCGTCTCCCGCGCGATCCATTTCCCCACCTCCGTCGATCCCGTAAACGCCAGCTTGTCCACCCCCGGATGCCCCACCAGCGCCGCCCCCGTCTCCCGCCCCCCCGGCACAATGTTCACCACGCCCTCAGGCAACCCGGCTTCCTGACAAATCTGCGCCAGATGCAGCGCCGTCAGCGGCGTGTTCTCCGCCGTCTTCAGCACCACCGTGTTCCCGCACGCCAATGCCGGCGCAATCTTCCACGCCGCCATCAGCAGCGGAAAATTCCACGGCACAATCTGCCCCGCCACCCCCAGCGGCCGAGGATCCGCTCCCGGAAACGCATACGCCAGCTTGTCCGCCCACCCCGCATGATAGAAAAAATGCGCCGCCGCCAGCGGCACATCCACATCCCGACTCTCCCGGATCGGCTTCCCCCCGTTCATCGTCTCCAGCACCGCCAGCTCCCGCGCCCGCTCCTGCACCAGCCTAGCAATCCGGTACAGATACTTCCCACGCTCCCGACCCGGCATCTTCGACCACACTTTCTCATACGCCCCACGCGCCGCCTTCACCGCTCGGTCCACATCCTCCGCCCCACCCGACGCCACCCGCGTCAGCACCCGCTCCGTCGCCGGATTGATAATCTCCGTCTCCCCACCATTCGCCGCCCGACACCACCGCCCGCCAATGAACATCCCGTACTCCTCCCGCAACCCCGGCTTCACCGTCTCCAGCGCCGGTGCATAATCCCAGCCCGACGCAAAATCCAGCCCATGCCGCTCCATCGCAGCCTTGCGCGGCGTCTTCACAGCATGGGATCGGGGCGCTTTCTTCATCACCCCCTTATCTCACCGTCCGCGCCAGTTTGCAGGAGAAAATTCTGCGCCATCTCGTCATCTCACTTCCCCGCCACCTTCGCAGAAAACACCACCGAAAACGGCGCCACCTCAGCATCCTCAGCCGGCAGCGGCACCAGCACAAAATCGTCCGCCACCACCACCCCGCGATCACCCCCGCTCGTCATCTTCACCGTCCCCGCATCGATCCGCTTCGGCAGAAACGCCACCACCGGCCGCCCCCCGCGCTGCGACCCATTCTTATTCACCGCCCGCCACGACGCCTCACCCGCCAGCGGCGTCACCGTCAGCGTGTACACCCCATCCTTCTCCGTCAGTTCTTGCCGGAAATTGCACTTCCCCTCCGCCATCCGCGCCTCCCACGCAGGATCCCCGTAAAACGCCACCATGTCCCGGTCAAACAACAACCCGTTGATATCCATCGGCTTCAACCCAGCCGCCTTCCCCGCCGCCGTCAGCGCCAGCTTCTCCTTCGTCTGCCCCATCCCATCATACTTCTCCACCGCCAGCGCCTCCGGACACGCCATCCCCAACCGATGCAGCAACGCCAGACTGTTCGCCGTAAACGCCTCGCTCAGCGTGTAACGACCCGGCTGCTCCACAAAATAGTCCAGCATCCCCCAACCCATGTACCCATACCACGTCGGCTCCACATACCCAATCATCTGTCTCACCCCGGCACTGTGCATGTACGCCAATGCCATCGCATCAGGCCCGTCAATGTGTCCCATCAGACAGTTCCCAATCGGCAGATACACCTTCGGATTCGGACTCTTCACATCAAACGTCCGACCCTTCGTGTCCTCCCCATAAAGCCTCCCCGCCGCACTCTTCCAGAACCCATTCCGATACCGGAACCCCAGCATCCAGTCCCGCTCCGTCGCATGCCCCGACGTCACCCACATGTCCGGCCGCCCCTCGTTCATCAACCCCACCAGCGCCGCCGTCGTGTCCCCAGGCGCTTTCCCCTCCGCCGCCTCACCCCCCGCTGCCTTGCTCACCATATGCCCCTGCCGCAACTCGCAATACCACGTCCCCGACTCAATCCGGTCCATCGCCAGCTCCGTCCCCGACCCCACCTTCCGGATCACCAACCCCTCACGCTCCGTCACCGACCGCATCGCATCCTCAGCCGTCAATCCCGTCAGAATCCCCCACCGCGTGTCCACCCACGGATCCTTGTCCAGCTTCCGCGTCATCCGATGCACCCCATTCACAAAATCCCGACCCGCCTCCGCAGGCGTCGCCACAAAACACGTGAACCTCGGATGCTCCCCACTCAACCCCGGCAGCACCTCATCCACCGAACCCTTCCACTTCATCACCGTCGCCCCATGCTTCTCCGCCAGCGCCGCCACCACCTTCCCCCACCCAGCCTCCCCAGCCGTCCCCTCAGACACCACCACCGCATAATCCGCCGCCCCAGCCTGCCACGCAGATACCGTGAACACCGTCATCAGCCATGAAATCATTCGCATCCCCCCACCTACCACACCCTCCCCCCAATGACAACGCCCCAGTTCCCATCCACCCCCTCCCCCAAGAGGTCTGTCCAATTGCCGACAGTCATTCCCCTCCACACCCCCAAGAGGTCTGTCAAATTAGCCAAAACCACCCCCATATCCCGTCATTTCCTCCTCCACCGCCGCCTCCTTCGCCCTATTCCCCTGCCACCCATTCCCCTGCCATTCGCCTCTCCCCAAGAGGGCTGTCTAATTGACCAAAACCACCCCCGTTCCCCGCCATTTCCCCCTCCACCGCCGCCTCCTTCACCCCATTCCCTTGCCCCCATTCCCCTGCCATCCCCCTCCCCAAGAGGTCTGTCCAATTGCGCGGATTCATTCCCCAGCCTTCAACCCACCCGATCCCCAAGAGGTCTGTCCAATTGACCAAAACCACCCCCGTTCCCCGCCATTTCCCCCTCCACCGCCGCCTCCTTCACCTCATTCCCTTGCCCCCATTCCCCTGCCATTCCCCTCTCCACCTCAGTCGCCCATTCACCCATCCCCAAAGAGGTCTGTCCAATTGGCCAAATCCGCCCCCGCACCCCACCATTTCCTCCTCCACATCCGCCTACTCCACCCCATTCCCCTGCGCCCCATCACGAAGAGGTCTGTCTAGTTGCGCGCATTCATTCCCCTGACTCACCCGCCGATCCCCCAAAGAGGTCTGTCTAATTGACCAAAACCGACCCCGCACCCCACCATTTCCTCCTCCACCGCCGCCTCCTTCACCCCATTCCCTTGCCCCCATTCCCCTGCCATTCCCCTCTCCACCTCCCCCCATTCCCCTGCCTCACCCCACAGACGGCACGATCGTCACTGCAACCCTTTGATCCCCCAAGAGCGGCCGCGCAATTTTTATTCTGTAAAAGTTTCGGCTAGGCGCAGGGTGGCTCTATGGAGTTCATGTTGAGGTAGATTTTTCCGGTGAGCCATTCGTTGCTCAATTCGCAAAGGAGTGCG
>JAIXPK010000173.1 GCA_027486335.1 Verrucomicrobiaceae bacterium
ATGATGAAGAACGGGGAGATCGCGATGATCATCAACACGCCGAGCGAGAAGGAGACGCGGAAGGACGAAGTGCTGATCCGGGCGACGAGTGTGAGCACGCGGACGCCGATTCAGACGACGTTGCGCGGGGCGCGGGCGGCAGCGCACGCGATCGGGTCGCTGCAGAAGAACAAGCTCGAGGTGAAGACGCTGCAGGAGTACCATCCGTGAGGTGGGGGGGATGGGATGATCGCCTGATACGATATCAGGATTTGATCCGAGAATCTTTTGCTGAACGCTGAGGCCTTGCGCCGTCTACCGGGTCCGCCCCTCCGCTTCAGATTGAGGTTGGTTGCTACCCTCAGGCTTCGACTGGGTGCGGTCAGCGGGTTGTCCGTTGCCGGCATGTGCTGCTTCCTTCGGGTTCAGTTGATGCAGCGTCACGATCAGATCGCTTCTGGTCGGCATGCTATTCACGTTACCCAGAATTTCGCCAACTCTAGTTGAATGCCCCTCTTCAATCCGGGCTGCCGCTTCTCTCAAAACCAAGCCGGTATACTCTGCGTAGAAATGGGTTTCGAGCGCATTATGGAAGAGGATGAAAAGAATTATCGCGACCAATGCGATGTTGAGGCCAATGGAGATCTTTGTCTTCATTTCTGAGTCGGTATTGGTGGGCGTTGGTGGTATGTTGATAGATCTATTGAATTCAGCCACGGGTGCGATGGCCGATTGCCATGCACGATTTGCTGGCCGTGCGAGTTGTGCGATCGAGCTCGATGAGCTCACGAATAAACTCGTCGCGCTCAGAGGTCGGGCAAACGCCCAAGGCTGCCCAAATGATCCGATTGGTTACCGATCGAAGGGCATATCGGGGATGTCCATGAAGTGACATGTAGAATTGTTTCGGATGATGGGGCGGAGAAGGCATCTCTTCCACGCCTGCCACATAATAACCATCAAGCTCGCCGATCCCGTAAAGCTTGAGGCTTGAGTTGGTCTCTCGGGCGGATTCGTAAAAGCATTTCGCGTGGCCATCATCCGTCAGTTCACTGGGGCGAAAAATCCAGACGGAACCCAGCTTAACGCGAACCCGATCCTGTGAAATCCAAGCCAGGTCATGCGGTTTCCCATGATCTGCCGCAAAATTCTTGAAGGCAGCAACGGCATCGAGGAAAGGCGTGCGCTTGTCTTCATTCATTTGGTGCCGACGTTTTTCCACGGACCTATATCTAGTTGAATAGCCATTGGCAATCGGGGAGTCCGGATGGCGGGGCGGACCCAGGGTAGGCCCGCGGTGCCGAAGTGGTGTGGGAGGGGTGTGGGAGGGGTGGGAGGCGGGATCCTGGTGCCTCGATCCGACTTGCGTTCGCGCATCTATGGAGCAGAGTGGGCGAAATGAGTGGCGAGGAACGGGGGGATGAATGGCTCCGCGTCCCACGAAAATCGGTAAATCAAGCGAGAGCATCGCATCTGAGTAGACTGATGGCCGTCGTAGATTTCGATTCTTCGAAGGGAATCGACCCGACCCCGAAAGTGAGGTGATTGAATCCAGCTTGGGCAAAACCAGTCGCAATCGATCAAGACGACATGAATGAACGATCCCAGCGCAGAATCAACGCGACAAAACAGATGCAGATTAGGATGATGCCAGGCCGATCTGGATACATCCGACGGGAAATAGGGTTGGTTTCGGGAGAGCCCGTAGAACTCGATAGTCTTTGAATCCTCCCAGCGGACCGCGGCCTCAAGCCGATCCAAGTCGGCTGGGGAATCAACCGCTGTCCAGGTTGGTATCGGCGCATCCATGAGTGGTTTATTCTGGCGAACGTTTCGAATCGGGTGACGGAGAGCTGGGTGTGTCGAAGATGCGACAGACGGCACGCGAGCCGTTTCCTGCATGCGTGTTAGTAATCATGGCATGTCTTTTCTGAGTGCTCTATACGCCTGCAAGACCCAGGGTAGGGCCGCGGTGCAGGCCAACCCTGGGCTGGGGGACGCAATCCCGTTGGGATTGGTGGATTTGTTGGGGTGGCGGACCCAGGGTAGGCCCGCGGTGCAGGCCAACCCTGGGCTGGGGGACGCAATCCCTTTGGGATTGGTGGGGCGGTGGAGTCGAGTGGGGTTATGGTGAGTGGCAGGACCCGGGAACCGTGAGGGTTTCCGTCCGTAGTGTGAGGTCAGTCAGTGAGGTGCCTCGGCGGGCGCAATGCCGTTGGGATTGGTGGGATGCCGGGAGTTTATAGGGGGCGGTGGGGGCGCGGTTCCGTTGGATCAGAGGGAGGCGGACGGTCGAGAGGGTGCCCGAAGGGGAAAGTGAAGCGCGGGCAAACCCGGGCGTTGGGTGGTGTGGGAGGGGTGGCGGGGACGGGGGATGATTGTTATTCCCAAAGATAGCGTTCGTCCCAGGTCATCCGGTGTTTTTCGAGAAACTGGCGGAACTCGTCTTGGAACGAGAGTTTTCGGTGATGTTCTTCCTGGCCGTGGATGTATTTCTCAACTGATTCGAGCATGGATGGACTGACGGAGAAGACGCCAAAGCCGGCCTGCCATGCGAACCCAGCCATCCTGAGGGGATCTTTGTCTTTGAGCCAGAGGCTGGAGACTCTTTTCAGTTCCTTGATCCAATCGGATTGGGTTATGGTGCGGCCGAGTCGGGCGAGGATATGCACGTGGTCTGCGACGCCGCCGACGATGACAGGCGGGCAATCGAGTTTATTGGAGACATTGCCGAGGAAGGCGTGGGTTTCGTCCCGGAGCGTGCGGTCGAGCAGCCAGGGTTCACGGTTCTTGGTGGAGAAGATGCCGTGCAGATAGACGGCGGAGAGCGATTGGGGCACGGTGGCGGGGTTAGTCGTGAAATGTCAGCACAAGGACGGAGGGGATGCAACCCCGTTGGGATTGGGGAATTGTTGGGAGGGGACCCAGGGTAGGCCCGCGGTGCAGGCCAACCCTGGGCTAGGGGACGCAATCCCTTTGGGATTGGGGATTTGTTGGGGTGGGGACCCAAGGTAGGCGTTTGTGCCTCAGGCCAACCTTGGGCTAGGGGACGCAATCCCGTTGGGATAGGGGCGATGCTTGAACGAAGGACAAGGGCGGGACGCCCTTGCTACGGCTGCGGCTGCGTGGTGCAGGCCAACGCTGGGTTTTGGGACGCAGTCCCGTTGGGATTGGGGGGATGCGCCGGGTAGATCAGGAAGTGGGGTTGGTTGTGGTGGAGCGGCGGGCTTTGGATTCGGTGCGGTGTTTTGACCAGAGCCAGAGGGTGGCGAGGATGAGGAGGGCTTGCCAGAAGAGGAAGGCGCGGGGGGCGGCGAGTTGGACGCCGGTGTGGCGGAAGGTGGCGTCGGGGAGGAGGGTGGCGACGGCGTTGGTGGGGGTGCTGAGAGGGGAGAGGGCGGTGACCCAGACGGCGGAGGCGGAGAGGTCGCGATTGGCTGCGATGAGGATGGTGCCTGCGAGGAGGGGGACGATGCCAGCGAAGATGCCTGCGAGGAAGAGGCCTTTGGCGCCGCGGAGTTCGTAGAGGAGGACGCTGCAGAGACTGGTGGAGAGGAGGACGGCGGCGAAGATGAGTGGGGTGGAGGCGGGGAGGGATTGGCCGGGGAACCAGTGGGAGCCGACGAGTTTCTGGGCGAAGATGGTCCATCCGGCGGCACCGGCGAGGGCCATGACGACGGTGAAGGGAAGAGCGGAGGCTTCGTCGGAGAAGAAGGGGATGCGGCGATTGGCTTTGGTGGCGCGGCGGAGCCCGGTCTGCTGGGATTCGCGGGAGGGGGAGATGCAGATGGCCAGGATGAGGATGGCGAGGAGGGTGACGGTGCCGAAGACGGCGATCATGGCGGCGGCTTCGGGGAGTTCCGGGTTGGAGTTGCCGGAGAAGACCCTGCCGAAGCGCATGCTGATGCGTCTGGAGATGAAGAGGAGGCCAGGGGAGACGAGGGGGAGGGAGCAACCGAGGAGGACGATCTGGATCCAGACGGCGAGGCCGGAGGCCCATGGTTTGCCGAGGAGGTGGGATTCGGAGCGACGCCATCTGCGCCAGAGCATGACGGCGAAGGTGAGGCAGAGGACGAGCTGGGAGAAGATGGTGAAGACGGCTTCGGGGAAGCCGAGGCCGAAGAAGCGGACGTCGGGCTGGAGTTGCTGGACCGTTTGCATGGCAGCGCCGGCGGTGAGAGGGAGGAAGCCCGGGAGGTTTTCCATGACGACGGGCATGATGGTGAGGTACTCGAAGTAGACGAGGCCGAGGTTGGCGAGCTGGGGGATGAGCGTGTAGAGGATGAAGATCCCGCCGACGGAGACGAGGAAGGTCCAGCGGCGGTTGCGGAGGACGGTGCCTGCGGTGAGGCCGGTGATGTGATAGAGGAGGGCGGCGGAGAGGACGACGGCGTAGACGGGGAACCAGTTAGAGACGGGGACCTTGCCGTGCCAGAGTCCCCATGCGGTGAAGGGGAGCGTGACGGCGAAGAGGAGCCATTCGCGGATAGGGAGGCCGAGGAGGTAGCCGAGGACCTTGGCGAGAGGCGTCATGGGGGAGAGCCGGAGGTAGTCCATGGTGCCTTCTTCGGCTTCCGAGGTCATGCCGCCGGCGACTTGGGCCGTACCGACAACGAAGAGGATGAAGCCCTGGAGGGCGAGGAGCGGGAGGAGGCAGATGCGTTCGACGGAGGCGAGGTCGAGGGTGAGTCCGGGTGGGACAGGTTTCCCTGCGGCGATCATTCTGGCAGCGAGATCATTGTGGTAGCTGAGCTGGGACATCCCGATGGTGCGGGAGAGCGTGAAGATGAATCCGGCGAGGAGGATTAGGATGATGAGGGAGGCACCGAGGGCGCGGGGGCGGAGACGGGTGCGGAGGTAGCGGCGGAGGATGGGATTGCGCCAGAGTTGCCATGCTGGGGCTGGGCCGGGGAAGGATGGAGCGCTCATGAGTTCTGTTCTGCGACGGAGATGAGGAGGTCTTCGAAACTGGATTTGCGTTCTTCGCAGGCGGTGAGGCGGAAGCCGTTAGTGAAGAGCCCTTCGAGGAGATTGGCCTGGGCGTCTGGGGTGCCGGAGAAGGAGAGAGAGATGCGGCCGTCGTGGAGGGAGACGTCGGCGGTGTCGGGTTGGGAGCGGAGCCATGCGGCGGCGTCGTCGGGGTTGGCGAGGACGGAGATGGTGAGGCCGCGTTCCTTGCGGTCGAGGGCGTGGCGGACCTCGTCGGCGGTGCCTGAGGAGAGCAGGCGGCCGCGGTTCATGACGCAGAGGGAGGTGCACAGTTCAGCGAGTTCGCTGAGGATGTGGGAGCTGATGATGATGGTGGAGCCTGCGGCGGCGAGATGGCGGAGTGTGAGGCGGAGATTGCGTCGGGAGAGAGGGTCCATGCCGCTGGCGGGTTCGTCGAGGACCATGACCTTGGGTCGGTGGAGGAGCGTGCGGGCGAGGACGAGGCGCTGGGTCTGGCCGCGGCTGAGGGAGCGGCACATGGCGTGGCCGCGGTCGGCGAGCTGGACTTGTTCGAGACATTCCTGCCAGCGGGCGCGGCGTTCGGAGGCGTTGCCTCCGAGGAAGGATTCGCAGGAGAGGTCGAGGAATTCCCAAACTTTCATGTCCGAGGGGACAGGGGCGAGGTCGGGCATGTAGCCGAGGATGCGGCGGGCTTCTTCGGGGGCTTCGAAGATGTCGATGCCTGCGAGGCGGACGGAGCCGTAGGTGGGGGTCTGGAGCGTGGCGAGGACGCGGAACGTGCTGGTTTTGCCAGCGCCGTTAGGACCGACGAGGCCGAAGACCTCGCCCTGGGGGACGGCTAGGGTGAGGTCGTCGACGGCGATGAAGTTGCCGTAGTCGACGCGCAGCTGGCGGATGTCGATGGCTGGAGGTGCGGGGATCATGGGCGGGATGCGGGGAGAGATGGGGGAGATTCGCGAGGTGGACAATGGCGCAATGCGTGGGAGATTGTGCGGGTATGCGTCATGTGATTTATCTGATTACGGGATTGGTGATCGGGGTGGCTGGGGCCGTGCTGGTGCGGGACAGCCTGCCGCCGGCGGCGGGGACTGCGGAGGCGCGGCTGCTGGAGGTGGAGAAGGAGTTGAAGGACACGCGGCTGCGGCTGGCGAAAATTGATCCGGCGCAGGCGAGGCCGCGGGAAGACAGCACGCATGCGTTAGGGCGCGGGATGCGGCTGGCGATGGAGGACATGAAGGCGGGGAGGCCGGTGGATCCGAATGTGCTGTTTGATGCGATCAAGCCGCTGATGCGCGATTTCTTTCCGTTGTTTGACAACCTGCGGCGGCGGGATGAGCGGCGGCGATTTGAGAGCCTTGCGGGGGAGTATGGGAGGAAGTACAATCTGACGGCGGGGCAGCAGGAAGAGTTGAAGCGGTGGATGGAGGATCGGTCGGAGTCGAATGCGGCGGCGTTCAAGGCGGCGGCGTTCGGGGAGCAGTCGCGGTTTGCGGATTTTGCGAAGGCGTCGCGCGGGCAGCGCTGGGATGAAGGGATTGATGGGTTTATGGAGGGGCAGCTGAGCGGGGAGAAGCTGACGGCGTTTCGCAGGGAGCGATTGGAGGAGAAGGCGGGGCGGGTGGAGCAGGAAGCGGACTGGAAGATGCAGCGATTGAACGGGACGGTGGGGTTGGATGAGGCGCAGCAGGATCAGGTGTTCGGGATCATGGCGCGGAATGCGCGGGATTTTGATCCGCAGATGCAGATTGAGGGTGTGACCGGGGAGGCTGCGCCTGGAGGGGATCGGGAGGCGGCGATAGAGGCGGTGCTGCGGCCGGAGCAGCGGGCGGCGTACGGGCAGTGGAAGGAACAGCGGCGGGCGAGCGCGGCGCGGGAGTTTGAGGAGATTGGAATGAAGCTGCCGGATGGGTGGGATGCGTTAGAGGAGGATTGAACTCTTCTGACGGTTAGTGAGGCTTGATGTGTTGTGGAGACAAGGCCGGGACGGCCTTGCTACGGTGGCTTGTGTGGAGACAAGGCCGGGACGGCCTTGCTACGGTGGCTTGTGTGGAGACAAGGCCGGGACGGCCTTGCTACGCTGGGTTGGCGTGGCGGCCTGGGAAGGTGAGTTCGGCGATGCCTGACTTGTCGAGATCGCCGAGGCCGGCGGCGACCATGCGGTCGAACTGGGCGGCGGTGGCTGCGGCGAGGGGGAGGTTGAGGCCTTTCTGGGTGGCGAGGTCGAGGGCGATGTGGCTGTCTTTGGCGGCGTGTTCGGCGCTGAAGAAGCAGGAGTGTTCGCGATTGAGCATGTCTTCGCCGTCGGTCTGGAGGACGCGGCTGTTGGCGCCGGTGACGCTGAAGACCTTGGTGAGCATTTCGAGGTCGAGGCCGAGGGCTGCGCCGAGGCCGAGGCCTTCGGCGAGGGCGGCGGTGTTGATGTTCATGACCATGTTGACGAGGGCTTTGACTTCAGCGGCTTTACCGGCTGGGCCGACGTAGGTGAGGACGGCGCTCATTTTCTGGAGGAGCGGGGCGACGGCGTCGAAGACCTCGCGGCGGCCGCCGATCATGAGTTGGAGCGTGCCTTCGCGGGCCTGGGGGATGGAGCTGGCCATGCAGCCTTCGATGCTTTGGGCACCGGCGGCTTCGGAGGCTTTTTCGAGATCGATGTGGAGTTGCGGGCTGAGCGTGGCGCAGTTGATGAAGATGCGGCCGGAGGCGTTGGTGAGGAGCGAGTCGCCGGAGGGGGCGAAGATGGCGCGCATGGCGGCGTCGTTGGTGACGACGGTGAAGATGACGTCGGCGAGGGCGGTGACCTCGGCGAGAGAGTCGCAGGCTTTGGCGCCGATTTCGGAGGCGAGTTCGGAGGCGGCGGATTGATTGACGTCGTAGATGGCGGTGACTGGGTAACCGATTTCGTGGACGCGGCGGGCCATATTGGCACCCATGCGTCCGACTCCGACGAAGGCGATTTTCTGGGACATGGTGTGTGGGGTCAGTTAGGGGATTTGAATTCGGGGTAGAAAGGATTGTGGGCTTTTTCCTCGCCGATGGTGGTGAGGGGGCCGTGGCCTGGGACGACGACGGTTTGGTCCTGGAGGGAGAAGAGTTCCTTGCGGTTGGTTTCGAGGGCGCGGGCCCATGAGACCATGCCGCCGCCCATGGAGCCGGCGAAGAGGGCATCGCCGACGCAGGCGACTGGGGCGGCGAGCCCGTGGAAGAGGTAGGTCATGCCGCAGACGGCGTGGCCGGAGGTTTCGCGGATTTCGACGCTGACGGCACCGAGGGAGAAGACGTGGCCGGGGGAGACTGGGTGGGCGTCTTTGAAGAGTTCGCCGTGGCCGACGAAGACCTTGGCATCGGGGAAGGCATCGCGGAGGGCGGGGAGTGCGGCGATGTGGTCCGGGTGGGTGTGGGTGATGAGGATGAGGGAGGGGGTGAGCCCGTGGTCGGCGACGGCGTCGATGATGGGGGTGGCGTCAGCTCCGGTGTCGACGATGGCGGCGTGTTTGCTGGCGGGGTCGAAGACGATGGCGGCGTTGACGGTCATGTCGTGCCATGCGGTGTTGAAGACGAGGAGCCCGTCGAGGGAGACCGGGTTGGGTTGCCACTGGCGGCGGCCGAGGGCGAGGAGGCTTTCGGCGTGGAGGTTGAGGGTGGCGGCGACGAGGCGGGTGGTGGTTTCGTCGACGGTCCCGGCGCGGAGGGCTTCGAGTTCTTCGGGTGAGATGCCTGCTTTGGCGGCGAGCATTTCGGAGTTGAGGCTGAGGCCGCGCTGGGCCTTGCCGATGATGTCTTCAAAATTGTCTTCGAGGGGGATGCTCATCTTGCGGGCGACATAGGCGGTGGGGGGGAGTGAAATCAAGGTGCAAGTTCCGGAGGGAAGGGTGAAGTGAGAAGTGAGAAGTGAGAAAGGGCTTGTGGGGAGGGGGAAGTGAGAAGTGGGGCGGAATGAGGATTACTTGGGCAGCGACAAGGCCGGGACGGCCTTGCTACGGTGGCTGCCGCTGGGGAGAGTTGAATGCTGGGGTGGAGACAAGGCTGGGACGGCGTTGCTGCGGTGGCTGGTGAGGTGAGGTTGGAGGAGGGTTAACGGGGGGGTAAATGGAGGGGGGAGTGGTTTTGTCCTTGCGCGGCATGGGCATCCGTCGTTGTGAGGGGCCCATGAAGTTCATTTTCTTCACGGGTGGTGTGGTGAGTTCGCTGGGCAAGGGTCTGACGGCGGCGTCGTTGGGCACGTTGCTGGAGCACCGTGGGTTGCGGGTGATGCTGCAGAAATTTGATCCGTATTTGAATGTGGATCCTGGGACGATGAGTCCGTATCAGCATGGGGAGGTGTATGTGCTGGATGACGGGGCGGAGACGGACTTGGACCTTGGGCATTATGAGCGATTCACGAGCGGGCTGCTGACGAGGATCAACAACCTGACGAGTGGGCAGATTTACACGAGCGTGCTGGAGAAGGAGCGGCGTGGGGATTATCTGGGGAAGACCGTGCAGGTGATTCCGCATGTGACGGATGAGATCAAGTCGCGGATTCGTGAGGTGGCGGCGACGGGGAAGGCGGATGTGATCATTACGGAGATCGGGGGGACGACGGGGGACATCGAGGGGCTGCCGTTTCTGGAGGCGATGAGGCAGTTCCGGCATGAGGTGGGGCGTGAGAACTGTCTGTTTGTGCATGTGACGCTGGTGCCGTACATCAAGGCGGCAGGGGAGTTGAAGACGAAGCCGACGCAGCAGTCGGTTGCGAAGCTGCGGGAGATTGGGATTGAGCCTGGGGTGGTGATCTGCCGGACGGAGTTTCCGCTGGAGCAGGATGTGAGGGAGAAGATAGCGCTGTTCACGAACATTCCGGTGGAGGCGGTGATTGAGGCCAGGGACGTGAAGCATTCGATTTATGAATTGCCGCTGATGCTGCGGCGGGAGAAGCTGGATGCGCTG
The DNA here is from genome assembly GCA_027486335.1 of Verrucomicrobiaceae bacterium. Lineage (GTDB taxonomy): Bacteria > Verrucomicrobiota > Verrucomicrobiia > Verrucomicrobiales > V1-33 > V1-33. The sequence continues at coordinate 9,856 of JAIXPK010000173.1, forward strand.
GTGTGCAAGCAGCTGGGGTTGGTGACGCCGGAGCCTGACCTGACGAAGTGGAAGGCGTTTGTGGACCGGGTGGTGAATCCGTCGCGGAAGGTTAGGATCGCGGTGGTGGGCAAGTACATCGAGCTGCAGGATGCGTACAAGAGTGTGTATGAGGCCCTGACGCATGCTGGAGCGGCGAATGATGCGGAGGTGCAGCTGGTGCGGGTGGATGCCGAGGATCTGGAGCACGAGAAGCCTGCGGAGATGCTAGGCGATGTGAGCGGCGTGCTGATTCCGGGAGGGTTCGGGGATCGTGGGACGGAGGGTAAGATCACGGCGGCGCGGTATGCGCGGGAGCGTGGGATTCCGTATCTCGGGTTGTGTCTGGGGATGCAGATTGCGAGCATTGAGTTTGCGCGGAACGTGTGCGGGCTGGCTGGGGCGAACAGTACGGAGTTTGTGAAGGACGCGGTGCATCCGGTGATTTGCCTGATGGAGGAGCAGGAGGGCGTGACCGAGCTGGGGGCGTCGATGCGTCTGGGGACGTGGAAGACGAAGATTCTGCCGGGGAGTCTGGCGGAGAAAGTGTATGGGACGCTGGAGATCAGCGAGCGGCACCGGCATCGGTACGAGTTTAACAGCAAGTATCGGGCGCAGATGGAGGCGGCTGGTTTCTGTGTGTCGGGGACGAGTCCGGATGGTGCGCTGGTGGAGATGATTGAGGTGAAGGGGCACCCGTTTTACATTGCGTCGCAGTTTCACCCTGAGTTTCTGTCGAAGCCGACGCGGCCGCACCCGTTGTTTGAAGGGTTCATCCGGGCGTCGCTGGAGGCGAAGCAGTGAGGCGGAGGGGAGAGGGAGAGAAAAGCGAGCGGAAAGGGAGAGGCGAGCGGGAGCGTTGAAGCGTGTTGTGAAGCGAATCCTGATTTCCCTGATGATGATGAGTGCTGGCGCAGTTGAATCGGCTGGGCCGCCGGGGTTTAATTATGATGAGGCGGCGGTGCCGCGGTATGAGTTGCCGGATCCATTGCGGACGGAGGGAGGGGAAGTGGTGAAGGACGCGGAGATGTGGCGAGCGGTGCGGCGTCCGGAGTTGCTGGCGCTGATTGAGCGGGAGATGTTCGGGAAGGCACCGGCGCGGCCGGCGTTGTGGAGCAAGGCGTTGGAGACACCGGCGGAGGCGCTGGGGGGGAAGGCGGTGCGGCATCGGGTGTTTGTGTCGTTTACGGGGAAGGCGGAGGGGCCGGGGATGGAGATGCTGGTGTATCTGCCGGCGGGTGCGAAGGGACCGGTGCCGGTGGTGCTGGGGTTGAATTTCCGGGGGAATCACACAGTGACGGACGATCCTGCGGTGCCGGTGACGGCGAGTTGGGTGCCGAACGATGCGAAGGCGGGGATCAAGGATCACCGGGCGACGGAAGCGGGGCGGGGGAGTGAGGCGGGGCGTTGGCAGGTGCCGTATGCGGTGGGTCGGGGGTATGGGGTGGCGACGATTTACTACGGGGACATAGATCCGGATGAGGATGATGGGTGGAAGAACGGCGTGCATGCACTGCACGGCGGGGCGGAGGGCCGGGATGGGGCGTCGTGGGGGAGCATTGCGGCGTGGACGTGGGGGTTGAGGCTGGGGCTGGATGCGCTGGAGCAGATGCCGGGGGTGGATGGGAAGCGCGTGATTTGTCAGGGGCATTCGCGCCTTGGGAAGACCGCGTTGTGGGCGGGGGCGGTGGACGAGCGGTTTGCGATGGTGATTTCGAATGACAGCGGGGCGGGCGGGGCGGCGCTGAACAAGCGGATTTTCGGGGAGACGGTGGGGCGGTTGAACACGTCGTTTCCGCACTGGTTCTGCGGGAATTTCCGGAAGTATTCGGAGAATGAAGGGGCGATGCCGTTTGATGCGCACAGTTTGATCGCGTTGACGGCACCGCGGCCATTGCTGATCACGAGTGCGACAGAGGATTTGTGGGCGGATCCGAAGGGAGAGTTTCTGGGTGGGTTGCATGCGTCGCCGGTGTGGCGGCTGCTGGGGGCCGAGGGGTTAGGGGTGAGTGAGATGCCGGAGCCGATGCGGCTGGTGGGCGGGAGGGTGGGGTATTTTCTGCGGACGGGGCCGCATGATGTGACGCAGGAGGACTGGAAGGCGTACCTTGATTTTGCGGACCGGGTGCTGAAGCCATGAACGTGAGCCGGAGGAGCGTGTTAGGAGGAGGGCTGGCTGGGCTGGCCGGGGTGGTGATGGCTGACGGGGAGGGGGAGAAGGAGCGATTGCGGTGGCGGCTGGTGCCGGAGGGATGGGGAGTGGCGGCGGAGGCGGATGTGAAGGCGGTGCTGGGGTCGGTGGTGGGGGAATTGTGGCGGTATTTTCCGGAGCGCCGGTTGGAGCCGTTAGTGATCCGGCGGGGGCGGGAGAGTCCGATTGTGCATTACCAGCGGAGTGCGCTAGGGGAGATTGTGGTGGAGCTGAACACGCAGGATCGTTTCTGGTGTCAGTATGCGTATCAGTTCAGCCATGAGTTCTGTCATGTGCTGAGCGGGTTTGAGGATGACTGGAAGGGGAATCAGTGGCTGGAGGAGTCGTTCTGCGAGTGTGCGTCGCTGTTTGTGCTGAGGCGGCTGGCGGTGACGTGGGCGAAGACCCCGCCGTATGCGTCGTGGCAGGGATATGCGGTGCATTTCCGGGAGTATGCGGACGACGTGATGAAGGGGTTTGAGGCGGTGCCGGATGCGGGGATTGCGGATTATGTGAGGAAGCACCGGGAGGCGATGGAGAAGCAGGGGACTGACCGGACGCGGAATGGCGTGGTGGCGGTGGCGCTGCTGAGGCAGCTGGAGGCTGCGCCGCAGTACTGGGAGGCGGTATCGTGGCTGAACAGCAAGCCTGCGCCGAAGGGGGAGACCCTTGAGGAGAGTATGGGGAAGTGGCTGCGGGCGGCACCGGAGCGGGTGCGGCCGTTCATTGTGCAGACGGCGAAGCTGCTAGGGGTCAGGGTTGGATCTGCGGGCGGATGACCCTGACGTTGAGGGGTGCCATGGCGGCGACGAGTTTAGAGAAAGTGGTGTCGTCCTCGCAGATGCCGACGATGGCACCGCCGGAGCCGGTGAATTTGGCGCTGACGCCGACGGAGCGGGCGGTTTCGATCATGCGGATGTGGCCGGGGTTGAGCGGGCAGAGACTGCGGCGGAGATCGAAGTTTTCGTTGAGGAGGGCGCTGATGCCGCGGGTGCGGTGGGTGAGGAGCATGAATTTGACCTGTTCGGCGAGATTGGCCCAGCGCTGGATGGCGGCGCGGACCTGCTGATCGCCGCGGTCGTAGCGGGCGCGCATGTCGTTGTGGAAGACCTCGGTGCCTTCGGAGAGGTCGGTGGAGTAGGCGATGTAGAGCGGCGGGAGGAGTGAGGGGTCGAGGGGTTCGTAGAAGCCGTGGCCGAGACGGTCCATGAGGGCGGCGTCGAAGTCCATGAAGACGACGCCTTCGTAGACCTGGATGACGCGGTCCTGGAGGCCTGCGGGGATATTGAGTTCGATTTTTTCTGCGGAGAGGATGAGGGTGGGGAGCGTGTGGAGAGGGATCTCGACGTTGTAGAAGCCCATGAGGGCGCGGAAGCAGGCGGTGATGATGGCGGAGGAACCGGCGAGGCCGACGTGGTCGGGGATGTCGCTGCGGTAGGAGAGCCGGAAGTTGCGTGCTGGGAGGGAGATGCGTTCGGATTCGCAGTGATCGGCGAAGACCTTGCAGGCGGCCTTGAGGAGCCGGACCCCGCCGTAGTAGCCGAAGCGCTGGACGTCGTTGCGGAGCTGGGAGAGACTGAGGAAGTTGGAGTGGTCGCGGTCGTTGGGGACGATTTCGATGACTGGGTATTCCTCGATGGAGACGCGGGCGGCGAAGTTGCGGACGATGAAGGAGATGGTTTTACCGTGGTAACCGTCGGAGGGATTGCCGACGAGGCCGGCGCGGGCGTGGGCGAGGTATTCGACTGCTGGCATGGGAAGGGGGATGCGGTACGTGTGGAGAGGCGGGAGGCAAGGCGGCAATGGGGTGTGGGATTGGGATTGCGGAGAGTGGGTGGGGGCGCGTATGGAGAGGGGAGGTTCCGGCGGCTGAGAGAAGCTGAGTGCGCTGCGGACCGAAAGAGAACCAGAAGCCACCCATGAAAAAACTGATCCTGTTCGTTGCGGCAATGATTGTCGCGTTGCCCGTGAGTGCTGCGCCTCCGAAGGAGGACAAGAAGGACAAAAAGGAAGAGAAGAAGGAAGAGAAGAAGAAGGAAGTGCCGCCGCCGATGTGGACGGTGCAGGTGGAGGGAGGAGTTGGGGATACTGCGGCGATGGAAGTGAAGACGATTCTTGCTGGGATGAAGGGCGTGCGGGTGGAGGATAGCGTGTTGAAGGACGGCGTGGTGGAAGCCGTGATCAGCAGCGGGAGCCGGGTGAACCGGACGGATGTGTCGAAGGCGCTGCGTGAAGGGAACAAGACGTTCAAGCTTAAGGAATTCAAGATGAAGCGGCCAGAGAAGGACGGCGACAAGAAGGCTGGAGGGGAGACGGAAGCGAAGGGGACGGAGAAGAAGGATCCGCTGAAGAAGGACGCTGCGCCCGCGAAGTCGGGGCTTCCTGCGAAGGAGACTGCTCCTGCGAAGGACGCTGCTCCTGCGAAGGACGCTGCGCCTGCTAAGGAGGCTGTGCCGAGTAAGGAAGCGGTTCCTGCGAAGCCGGGGGTGCCGTCGGTGGAGAAGGCGGCGGAGAAAGCGGTCGAGAAGGCGGCGGAGGCGGTGAAGCCTGCGGTGCCGGCGGTGAACGCACCTTGAGGGGTGGGGGATAGAGATTTGAGAGAAGCCCCTGTGGGAGGAGATTCCCGCAGGGGCTTTTTTTGGGTTCGGCGAGAGTGTGGATTGGATTTTGATTAAGAAGCGGGGTGGTGGAGGTGCAGACGGGAGCGCATCCGACTTGCGTTGCGGGAATGGGCCGTTATGGAGGGGCGTCGTCGGAGTCCGGCGGGCAAGTTTTCCATGAAGATCCTGCGTTTTACTTTTCGGTTTGTGGCTGCCGTGGTGGTGGTGGCGGGTACGTCCGGGTGTTTGACGATGCCGGTGACGCCTGGGGCGAGCAGTGCGGTGGCGGAGTTGGGGCCGGTTTTTCCGGGGATTGCGTCGTATATTGTGGTGGATGCGAATGACGGGCACGTGGTGCTGGCGCATGCGGCGAATCAGAAGCGGCCGGTGGCGAGTCTGACGAAGCTGGCGACGGCGATGACGGTGCTGGAGTACATGAAGCACAGTGGTGGGGATGCGGGGGAGATGATGGTGGTGCCGAGCCAGATTCAATTGCTGGCGGACCGCGGGGCGCTGGGATTTCTGCCGGGTGACCGGCTGGCGGTGCGGGATGGGTTGTATGCGGCGATGATGGCGAGTGACAATGCAGCGGCGGAGACCTTGGCGGTGCATTTCGGGCAGAAGCTGACGGGTGCTGGTTTGGGCGGGGGGAATCCGATGGCGGCGTTTGTGAGTCAGATGAACGGTTTGGTGCATCGGCTGGGGATGAACGGGACGAGGTTTGTGAATGCGCATGGTTTGGAGGGGAGCGGGCCGATCGGTTATTCGACGGCGGCGGATGTGGCGCGACTGACGATGGCTGGGTTGCGGACGCCGGGGTTGTCCTTTTATTCTTCGCAGAGCCAGCGTGGGATCACGGTGATGCGTGATGGGGCGCCGCGGCCGATTCTGGTGCGGAACACGAATGTGCTGCTGGGGCGGGCGGGGATTGATGGCGGGAAGACTGGGACGACGACGCCTGCGGGGCCGTGTCTGATGATTACTGCGCCGAGGCCAGCGACGGTGGACAAGCGGCCGGACGGGAGCACGGTGGTGGTGCCGAACCGGCTGATTGTGGTGGTGCTGGGAGCGAGTGACCGTTTCAACCAGGCATACACTTTGCTGATGCAGGGATGGCCTGCGTATGAGCGCTGGAGAGCGGCCGGGAGTCCGGTGGCGGCGGGTACGGCGCTGGGAGTACCGGCGGCACTTCCCTGAAATTCTTTTTTACCCCTGATAACCCACAAACATCCTTACATGAGAATCGGTATCCTCAACAGCGGCGGCGACTGCCCGGGCCTGAACGCAGTTATTTACGGAGTGGTTGGCGCGGCCAACAAACTTGGCTGGGAAGTGGTAGGCTTCCGTGACGGGTTTGAGGGATTGCTGCCGCCGGGGGATTACACGATCCTTGATCCGGACAAGATTTCGGAGATTCTGAAGCTTGGGGGAACGATCCTCGGGACGACGAACAAAGGGCATTTTGCGGCGAAGGTGGGCGAGGGGAACGTGATGCAGGTGCCTGAGGAGATCATTGAGAAGGCGAAGACGACGCTGAAGCTGCTGGAGATCCGGGCATTGGTGATTGTGGGTGGGGATGGGTCGCTGACGACGGGGATGCAGCTGATGAAGGCTGGGATTCCGGTGGTGGGTGTGCCGAAGACGATTGACAATGACCTTGCGGCGACGGCGATGACCTTCGGGTTTGACTCTGCGGTGAGCACTGTGGTGGATGCGCTGGACCGGCTGCATACGACGGCGGACAGTCACAAGCGGGTGATGGTGGTGGAAGTGATGGGTCGGAATGCGGGCTGGATTGCGTTGTGGGGCGGGATGGCCGGGGGAGCGCACGTGATTCTGATTCCGGAGATTCCGTTCACGTTCGAGCCGATCAAGAAGGCGATCGAGGCGCGGGAAGCGAAGGGGTTGCACAGCACGATGGTGGTGGTGGCGGAGGGCGCGAAGCTGCCGGATAGCGGTTTGGTGACGAAGGAGAGGAGCTCTTCATCCGAGCACCGTTTGGGTGGTGTGGGCGAAGCGGTGGCGGCGAAGATTGCGGAGATGACGGGCAAAGAGACGAGGTCGTGCACGCTGGGTCACTTGCAGCGCGGCGGGAGTCCGACGAGCCTTGACCGGATGCTGGGGACGCGTTTCGGGGTGAAGGCGGTGAAGCTGATTGAGGACGGGAAGTTCGGGCACATGGTGAGTTATCAGGCGTACCATGTGGCCAGCGTGCCTATTGAGGAAGCGGTGGAGAAGCCGCGGTTGGTGGAGCCAGACAGCGAAGTGGTGCAGACGGCGCGCGCGGTCGGGATTTGTTTTGGCGACCGCTGAGAATGAAGAATGTGACCTGAGAGATCAGGCGGAGAGCAGCGGCCCTGGAGGAGATCCGGGGCCGCTGTTTGTTTTGAGGTTTGGAGGGGGAGCCGGTTGGGGCGGGGAGGGATCAGAGGATGGAGCTGTCGTCGGAGCGTTCGAGTTTGCCGATCCGTTTTTTGAGGGATTCGAGTTCGACGGTGATGCGGTGGAGGATGGGGTAGCAGTCGTCCTGGGTTTCCTTGTCGGCGAGGTGGGGGATGGCCGGGTGGATTTTCATCATGAGGCGGGCGATGTCGCGGCAGGCGTCGCGGATTTGCTGAATGGCGTCGGGGCGTTCCATGGTGGGGGAAGCTGAGCGGGAAGGGGGATGGTGCAAACTGAATCCTGTCATTGCGGACTGGCTTTCGGCCCCCTACGATCGACGCCTTTTCCGACCCTTTACCGAAAATCAAGTCAGCATGGATCCAGCCGTCATACCGTCACTCTGTGAGGAAAGCCGTCAGATGGTACCCGGGTGGGGTAGTGCGGTGCCGGAGGTGGTCCCGATTGAGAAGGGCGGGTCGGACCGGCGGTATTACCGGCTGACTGGGGTGGGTCGTGAGGGAGGGCCGGAGACGGCGATATTGATGGTGTATACGGCGAACCGGCCGGACAACCTGAGTTTTTTTGCGGCGACGGATGTGCTGGCGGGGGCTGGGTTGAGGATGCCGAGGATTTATGCGCATGATGGGGAGCGGCGGTGTGCGTGGCTGGAGGATCTGGGGCGAGATGATCTGTGGGAGTGGCGGGAGCGGGAGGGGGAGCGCGGGGCGTTGTACCGAAGCACCTTGAGGCAGGCGGCGAAGATTCATGCGATTGAGCCTGAGGCGTTGAGCGGGCTGGTTGGCGGGGAGTTGCAGCCGCCGTTTGATGAAGGGTTGTACCAGTGGGAGCAGGACTATTTTTTCCGGGAGTTTGCGTCGCGGTTTTCGGTGCTGACGGCGGAGGAGCTGGAGGAAGTGAGGTTAGGGGATGGGCTGGCGGAGGTGAGGCGGACGCTGGCGGCGCTGCCGAGGCGGATGGTGCATCGGGATTTTCAGTCGCAGAACGTGATCGTGAGAGACGGGCAGGCGTGGCTGATTGATTATCAGGGATTGAGGCCGGGGCGGCCGGAGTATGATCTGGCGTCGCTGCTGTATGATCCGTATGTGAGGCTGCCGGAGGGGGAGCGGCGGGAGTTGCTGGAGTATTATGCGGGATTGCATGGGGCCGGTGAGGCGTTCGGGAGTGATGCTGGGGTGTTTGCGCGGTGTGCGTGTCAGCGGCTGATGCAGGCGCTGGGGGCGTATGGTAAGCTGGGGGTGGGTGATGGGAAGAAGGCGTTTCTGGAGCACATTCCGAATGCGGTGGCGAATCTGCGGAGTGTGCTGGCGGAGTCGGGGTTGCTGCCGGAATTGGTGAGGGTGCTGGAATTGCGGCTGGGGGCCGTGGAAGCGGCAGGGGGGCCGCGGCTGGGGGCATGAGCGTGAGGCACACGCTGGTGTATCTACTGCTAGGAAGTGCGGTGGGGTTGCTGCTGCACCGGGAGCAGGAGCGGGGGACGCTAGCGGAACTGGACGGGCGGCATCGGGACGTGCTGATGAGAGGGCCGTGGCAGTCGGGCCCGCCGCTGGTGCCGGGGCGTGGGGCGGTGGTGTTTGCGGGGCTGGATGACAAGGATCGGGCGGACCGGGTGTTTGAGGGGTGGCCGCTGACGCCGGGGGATTGGCAGGTGGTGCTGCAGAATCTGAAGGGTTATGAGCCGAGGCAGGTGGTGGTGCCGATGGCAATGGGGGTGGAGCGGGCGGGAGCTGGGTTGGAGGCGGCGGCGCTGGCGTTGCCGCGGATGACTGGGGCGGTCGCGGTGTCGGCGGTGGCGGGAGGTGGTGGGAAGGGGATTCCGGGGGAATTGCCAGTGTTGCGGAGCGAGGGGGCGATTGAGCGGATTCCGGCGTGTCGGCGGATTGAAGGGGTGGTGGTGCCGGTGGCGGTGGGGACTGGGGAGATTGATCTTGGGGTGAAGGGGGAGCGATTGGCGGTGAGCGGCCCGTGGTGTCGTGTGCCGTTGCTGGCGCGGTACGAGGAATCGGTGGTGCCGACGGTGTTGCTGCGGGCGGTGCTGGCGTGGTGGGATGTTCCGGTGGAGAATGTCAGGGTGGTGCCGGGAGAGGCGATCTGGTGCGGGGAGAAGCTGAGGATTCCGATCGATGCGGCGGGATTTCTGGAGCTGTATCTGCCGTTTACGGAGGAGCCTGAGGTGATGAATGGCGATACGTTTGCGCTGCCTCGGGAGCAGGTGGAGGCGGCGTTGCCGGCTGGGGATCCGCAGAGGAGATTGTTAGGGTCGCTGGGTGATCGACTGGTGTGGTTCGGGATGAACGATGCGGCGAGTGCGGTGCTGCGGTTGCCGGATGGGCGGCAGGTATCGAGCGGGGCGCTGACGGCGCGGGCGGTGGCTGCGATGCAGAGCGGGCGGTTTCTGAGGCCGGTGGGGAGTCGGGTGCAGTGGGGTGCGGAAGGAATGGCGCTGCTGGCTGGGGTGTGGGTGCTGCACCGGAGGTGGCGCTGGGTGGTGCCGTGCTGGTTGGTGGCGGTGGCGGGGTGGGTAGGGGCGGGTGTGTGGATTTACCGGGACCGGGGAGAGTGGCAGGTGTGCTGGGCTGGGTTGGGAATGCTGACGGTGGCGGCGGTGCTGGCGTTTCTGCTGCCGCGGCGCGAGCGTGTGGTGGCGGGGCGGACGGGTGAGGGGAAGGAAGAGAAGGTGGTGGGGGCGGTGGATGAGGTGGCGGGTGAAGAGAGCGAAGTTAGTGGGGCGTTGGGTGCGGGGGATGGGATGGAGCGGCGGCGGCGGCGGAGGCGGCGGGAGAATGGTGAGCGGAAGACGGGGGAAACGGTGGGGACGAGGCGGCGGTGAGGGTTGGGGGGGATGGAATGGGTGCCGGGCCCTTGCAGGGAACTGGCGGCAGAGGAGCGGGAATCAACGTTCGTCATCCGGGGCTCCGTATGGGTCATAAGGCCAGGAAATCTTCCTGTGTTCGTTGAACTGGGAGATGAAGGAATCAAAGTCCTCGGCCAGAGGCTCGACTCTGCCCTCCTGCATAATCCACCAAGCTACTCTGCCGTCCTTCCGCATGAGGACATGGCAACCGTTACGAGCGTGATAAAGCATCAGAGAGCCCTCCCACGCGTCGAATCCCTCAATTTCCCCATCCCAAGAGTCAGTGAAAAGTGGCCACGGAGGATCGTCATACATGAAGTGTCCGGCTGTTGTAGTATCCTCAGACAAGCCCGAAAAATGAATCATGAACTCGTGCAGGGCAGCGTGGCCCTGTAAGCCTGCCGGTGTCAATCTTGTGGTGATCCCATCCGAATCCAGAGGAGGGGGCAAATACCAGAAGTCGCCACAACCTAGCTCCTCTTCTGTCGGGCGGAACGCCCGAATCCGTCCGCCCTCGCCATAATCGACAATAGCCTCAACTCTAAACTGACTTAGCGTCTCACGCAGGGAACGGAGCGATGGGCGCTGAATTGAATCCCAACGATGAGCTATTCTGCGGGTGGCGTCCTCAGGCGTGAGACCAATAAAACCAGCAATCCAAGGGTGGAGTCGCTGCCGCAACTTGGCGGGAATGTCGTTGGCGGGCAGGCGATACTCAGTGGGTTCGTGATAGCTGGACATGACAGGACTCTTGAATTGCCCGGGGGGCTCGGGCTGTCGAAACAGAACGGCAGGCGGGGAGCACGCCAGCTTGGCGGCGATTGCTGGTTGATTGGGCGACACGTGGGGGGCGTCGACGGAGCAGGAGGAAACTGCCCCCGATCGCCAGCATGATGCTTACCGATGGTTCCGGGACCAGACTGGTGTTCAGGATCTTGGAAAACGCATAACGCTGACCATTGACGTAGGTTTCGGCAAAGAATCTATCAATGGTTACAGATCCCGCATAGAGATCTAGTACAAGAAGCCCCTGCAGATCCTGAAAGTGTTCGCTTTGACCATAGAGACCGAAGAATCCATTCATCTCATGAGTGCCGTCGTGCGTGAAGTCCAGAATCGGCACGTCTGCCAGCCCGTTCTCAAACACTCTAAAGCGCAGGATGTCGCCGAAATGGATTTTGTCGTCCCCATAGCTAAGACTCCAGCGACTTTGCTCAAACGGCTTCGGTGGGGTGAATGCCGGGCTGAGCGTGAGAGGTATCTCGATAGTAACGAGAGGGCTTCCTGTGATGACGGCTGCATTCGTGGAATGCATGGTGCAAGCCACTGTGAGGAGGGCTGCGAATGATGGCCAGTGGATTCGCATGATGTTATGAGTTGCAGGGGGGCCGTATCACGGTGGCAGCGGGTGGTGGCTGGTATGCTCATGCTTGGCCCCCGGAAGCTGCCATTTCTCGTGGACGCTATCAGCGGGAGGAGTTGCTGTCAAACTGGAGGACGGGCGTGAGCGCAGGCGGCAATGTGTGGGATCGGGCGGGGCTGGAAGTGAGAAGTGAGAAGTGAGAAAGGCGGGTTGGGAGCGGAGGCTTGAACGGAGGGGGTAAACCCGTACGGGGTTGGGGCGATTTTTGATGGTGATCCCGGGGCATCGCTTTGCGCCACCCCGGGCTCCTGCGTCCATTCATGGCGAGATCTGATGGAATCACTTCGGTTACATGTGCGTTTCATTTGAATAGTTGGCAGACGAGGCTGCGCGTTCCATCGGGACGAACCAGCCAAAAGCCTTTGTAGTCGGCGACCACTTTTGGTGGTTTCGTGGATGGTTCGTTACAGTAGAGCTGCCAGTAGACGGCATACGGGCAACCGAAACGATGTGCCTCTGCGAGGAGTGCGGCGGTGCGCTCAAAAGCCAGCTGTGGAGTCGCCTCCGATTCCGCCAGACCGAACTCGCCCACATAAACGCCATGCTCGCCGAACGGCTTCGTCTGGCGCTTGTGTTTCGCGATGAAAGCCAGCGCCTCGGCGAAGTGCGTCGGGGAATCCTTTGTATCCCATGCGGAATAGGATGCCAGATCCACGGGGACCTGCGGCAACACGTCGGTTGTGACGCCTGGCGCGCCCTGTACGAGCGACTGCCTGACGAGGTTGACCTCGCAGGCGTGGAAGACCCGTGCGCCTCCGATGGTGAGTTCCGCACGCGCACGAGTGACTCCGCGTTGCCGGGCCGTCAGCCAGCGAATCATCGCTGCCGTTGCGGCGGGGGTGGGTTTGGTGGCGGGATCAAAGCTGCCGCGCAAGGCCCAATCGCCTTCCCAGTTCTGGATGATGAACGTTTTGCGGGTGTGGGTGTAGGTGCGGAGCAAGTGGCGGGTCAGGGAGGCGAAACATGCTTCCTCGGCCTGCTCATCATCGGCTGAAAAGCTCTCACGCCAGTAAGCAGCAGAGCGCCCCGGGCGAAAGGCGGTCAGGATGAAAGTGTCGAACTCCCTTGCGAACAGTGCGCGGTAGTAGGGAGTATCTGCGAGGGCATCAAGCGTCGTCACGCTGGGCCACTGCGAGTGAAATGGATAAAGCTTCGGCGATGGGTTATCGGTGTCGAGGCTCAAACTCACCTTGATGCACCTTGCTCCGATTGCGTGTGCCGTCGCTGCGCCTTCGTTCAGGTAGTCGGTCTCTGAAAAGGAATACAGTCCGCCGATATGCGCCACGCCCAACTGAGTCCGCGTGGGAGATGGTGACGTTTGAGCAAAGGTCGGGATCGGCAGGCCTGCAAGTAGTCCGATGAAGTGGTTTCGTCGCATTGTGTGGAGTGTGCGCTAGCGGCCTGATGGGGTTCGAGTTGCCTGCATGAAAGCCACACTCGATGGAATGAGTAACCGAATGCCAGCAGAGGTCAAGGGGTTGAGGGCGACCGCGCCGGGTGTGCCAGACCGGTGGAGCGCATGGTCGGAGTTGCCGTCATATAGAGTTCATCGGGTGTCTGTATTGGCGTCGCTGAGCGCCTCCTGGCGCGTGGCAGCCGGAAACTCCGAAAACTGCTGTGCCAAAATCTCCGTGGCTTTGTCGTAGGTAAGTTGCCGTGCCCAAACCTTCTGCGCGAGATCCATTGCGGCGATGGGAAAGGCGCATCGCCCGCTGAGCGGCGAGATGAACGGTATCAAAGCCTGCGGACGCGAACTGGGAGTCGAGTGCCTGGAATGTGGCAATGCCCGCTGCCCTGTAGTGCTCGCTGGCTTTCTTGTATGCGGTGTCCATCAACGCGTCATTCATGGAGTGTGCGTAGCATCGTCGATCGTTGGAACGCATGGAGGGCTGAAAGCCATTTCATGTGAATTGTGAGAATTGTTTCGGTCACATGTGTGACTCCATTTCGGTGTCGAAGGCAAATATGATGTAAAGTGTAGAACTAGCTGCCGAGCAGATCCAGGACGGGAGGTAAAAACGCCCGGACCTCCGGGAGAATATCAGTGTGATCGAAAGTACAATCAGGAGAACGGCCGCGATCGGGGCGAAAAAGAGCGCAGCCTTGAACTCGCCCCGAGTATTCTTAGTAGCGAACACGAACAGAGTGAGAAGGGCGACAATTACCCAAGCTGAAAAAGGCAGGAGAAGTCCGAAGGCGATTTTCTTCATTTGTTTGGGCGAGCGGTGTGCTTCAGATGGCGAATTTCGACGGATGTTTTGTTATTTGGCCGTCAAGAACCGTGGTTTGGCCGGATAATGCCATCGTGGAGAATAGCCGTCAAACCGGGAATGCGGCTGGCGAGTTGGTGGTGCGGCGTGGGATCGGGGATTGGGGTGATGTGAGTGGAATTGGAGAAGTGAGAAGGGCGTGTTGGGAGGGGGGCTTGTGGGGAGAGGCGCGAGTACGGAGCCTCGCGTGCCCGGGCTCTTTCGGAGGGGCTGGCAGGCGCACTCCGTGCGCAGAGAGAGCTGTGATTGCTCACAGCAGTCCAGAGCCTGCGGCTGGCTTGTTCGGAGGGAGGCGGGTTCGGTGGGGCTGGTAGGCGCACTCCGTGCGCAGGGAGAGCTGTAATTCTGACAGCAGTCCAGAGCCTGCGGCTGGCTTGTTCGGAGGGAGGCTTGTTCGGTGGGCTGGCAGGCGCACTCCGTGCGCAGGGAGAGCTGTAATTCTGACAGCAGTCCAGAGCCTGCGGCTGGCTTGTTCGGAGAGGTCTTGTTCGGAGGGGCTGGCAGGCGCACTCCGTGCGCAGGGAGAGCTGTGATTGCTCCCAGCAGTACAGAGCCTTCGGCGTGCTTGTTCGGAAAAGGGGCGCGGGTGGGGGAGTTTGGGGGGGGAGGTGGTTTTGGCGTTGTTTCGGGGATTGGGTGGGGGCAGAGTGGCGGGGACATGGCTATGAAACGCATTCTTCTTACGACGACGAGTTATCAGGACACGCCTGGCGAGCATCATGAGCTGCTGGGTTCGCAGGGGTATGAGATTGTGCGGGAGCGGGGGCCGCTGACGGAGGCGAGGATGCTGGAGCTGGCGGGGGAGTTTGACGGGTTTCTGTGCGGGGATGATGAACTGACGAAGGCGGTGCTGGAGAAGTCGAGGCCGCGGCTGACGGTGATCAGCAAGTATGGGATTGGGCTGGACAAGATTGATCTGGGTGCGGCGCAGGAGTTGGGGATACCGGTGTTGTTCACGCCGGGGGTGAATCACACGACGGTGGCGGAGCATACGTTCTGTCTGCTGCTGGCGATGGTGAGGCATCTGGTGCCGTCGGCGAATGCGACTCGGGCGGGGCAGTGGAAGCGGATGACGGGGAATGAGCTGTGGCGGAAGCGGGTGGGGATCATCGGGCTGGGGAGGATCGGGCAGGAGATGATCAAGCGGTGTCGTGGGTTTGACATGGAGGTGCATGCGTTCGGGAATTACTGGCCGGCGGAGTTTGCGGCGGAGTACGGGGTGGTGCGGCATCGATCGCTGGAGGCGATGCTGCCGCAGGTGGACATCCTGAGCCTGCACACGATGCTGAGTCATGAGACGAAGCATCTGATTGATGCGGACAAGCTGGGGAGGTTGCCGGAGGGGGCGTGGCTGGTGAACACGTCGCGCGGGGAGTTGGTGGATGGGGAGGCGGTACTGGCGGCGTTGAATTCGGGTCGGTTGGCTGGGTATGCGACGGATGTGATGGAGCATGAGCCGCCGCCGGTGGATCATCCGTTGCTGAAGCATGAGAAGACGCTGGTGACGCCGCACATCGGGAGTCGGACGTATGAGAGCGTGCCGCGGCAGGCGATGCGGGCGACGCGGAATCTGATCAACTTTTTCAATGGCGACAGCGACGTGTACGTGGCGACGCGGGATTAACCGGGGTAATCGAGATGATGAAGACACTGATTTGTGCGGTCGTGCTGGGTGCGGCGGGGATGTATTCCGGGTGTGTGGCGGCACCTGGGTGGAAGATTGCGGTGCTGCCTGGGGAGTGGGAGTTCACGGGGTTTGAGAAGGACAAGGATCTGAGTGCGGTGGCGGCGTGGGATGCGACGCATGTGCTGGTGGCGACGGACGAGACGGTGACGATTCAGCCGGGGGTGATGGATCGAGCGGCGCGGAGGATTACGGCTGGGGCGGCGCTGGCGTTGCCGGTGGGTGGGGGTGGAGAGAAGGATGAGAAGGAGGAGGCGGACTGCGAGGGATTGGCGGTGATGAGGGAGGAGAAGGCGTATTTTCTGACGGGGTCGCATGGGTTAGGGAAGAAGAAGGCGGATTTTCAGGAGGGACGTTGTCAGGTTTTCCGGATTCCGGTGGATCCGGCGACGGGTGAGGCGAGTGTGCGAGGGATGACGACGGCGAGCCTACTGCCGTGGGCGGCGAAGGATCCTGTGCTGGGGCGTTATGTGCGGCAGCCGCTGCAGTTGAACGGGTTCAATATTGAGGGACTGGCGGCGAAGGACGGGAAGCTGTGGTTCGGGTTGCGGGCGCCTAACGAGGGAGGGGATGCGTTTGTGGTGGAGACGAGTCCGGCGGCGTTGTTTGAGAAGGGCGGTGAGGGGTCGGTGCTGCACCGGATTCCGGTGGGGGCCGGGGTGGGGATCCGGGAGATCGCGGCGTTGCGGGACGGGTTTCTGGTGCTGACGGGGAATGCGAGTGCGGAGGCGACGAAGAAGCAGCCGAAGACGATGGCTCCGGGGGACGATGTGAGTTTCACGCTGTGGTTCTGGAGGCCTGGGGGATTGACGCAGAAGATTGGTGAATTGCCGGAGCCGACGGCGAAGGCGGAGGGATTGCTGGTGCTGGAGGAGACTGCGGATGAGGTGGAGGTGCTGGTGTTGTTTGACAGTGCGCCGGGAGGAGGACCAAAGGCCTATCGACTGAGCCGACCGAAACCATGAATGATGCGAGCATGAAGCGACTGACACTGATTCGGCATGCGAAGAGCAGCCATGCGAATGCGTGGTTGCGGGATTTTGAGCGGCCGCTGAACGAGCGGGGGCGGCGGGATGCGGTGCTGGTGGGGCGGCATCTGGCGGGAGATGATGGGTTCCGGCCGACGCGGGTGGTGGTGAGTGCGGCGTTGCGGACGCGGGAGACGGCGGCGGCGCTGGCGGGTGAGGGGGCGTGGAAGCGGGAGTTGGAGGTGGAGGAAGAGAGAATTTATGAAGCGCCGCTGGAGGCGCTGCTGGAGGTGATTCGGAGCCAGCCGGAAGAGGTGAGGCATTTGTGCATTGTCGGGCACAATCCGGGGATGGAGATGCTGCTGGAGTGGTGCTGCGAGGAGGAGACTCGGGCGGTGGTGACGGGGGCGGTGTTTCACATTGACCTGCCCGACGGTCCGTGGGCGGGGTTGCGGGCGTTGGCGGGAGTGCTGGCGGGTTACACGACACCGGCGCTGCTGGGCGGCGGTCCGGATTGATGAGTGCGGTGGGTGAGCTTGAAGTGGAGGCTGGGGGCGTCCGGATGGTGCTGCGGGCGGATCGGAGCCTGTGGTTGCCGGACGTGCGGACGCTGGTGGTTTCGGATCTGCATCTTGGGAAGGCGGCGGTGTTCCGGCATCATGGGTTGCCGGTTCCGGAGGGGGATACGGAGAGGGATCTGGGGAGGTTGAGTGAGGCGATCGGGAGCTGCGGGGCGGAGCGATTGGTGATTGCGGGGGATTTTTTTCATGCCCCGGCGGCGCAGTCGGAGGGCGTGCTGGCGGCGGTGCGGTGCTGGCGGGAGCGGCATGGTGGGTTGGCGGTGCGATTGGTGGTGGGCAATCATGATCGTGGGGCGGCGATGCCGCCGGGGGATCTGGGGTTTGCGGTGAGTGCGCGGGACTGGACGGAGGGAGGGCTGACGTTTGTGCATGACCCGGAGGAGGCGGTTGGGGAGGGGTATGCGGTGGCTGGGCATGTGCATCCGGTGCTGCGGTTGAAGGGGCGCGGGCGGATGGGGGCGGGGCCTGCGGTGCCGTGTTTCTGGGTGCGGCGGCGGGTGCTGGTGCTGCCGGGGTTTGGGACGTTCACGGGGGGCGCGGCGGTGCGGCCGGTGGGTGGCGATCGTGTGTATGCGGTGGCGGACGGAGGGGTGGTGGAAGTGCCGCGGGCACTGGTGCAGGGGTGACAGCTGAATGCGGGAAGCGGGCAACTCTCCGCTGGTCATGCGGGCGGCGTGTGTCATGGAGCGGGAAGCAGCAATGAATTCCCAAGATCTTTTCCGTTTTGTTCCCGCCGTGGCCGCCATTGTGATGACGGTGCCTGCAACTGCGCAGGAGGCAGCACCAGCGAGTGCCGCGCATCCGGCGGCGGCGGTGGTGCGTGACTATCTGAATTTCGTGCTGCAGCGCGAGTGGAACAAGAGTGCGGATCTGGTGGAGCCGAAGTCGCTGGAGTCGCTGCAGAAGGATTACATGGAGCGGATCAAGCGAGCGCAGACGATGGATGAGGAGGAGATGATGTTCCGGCGGGTGGGGACATCGACGATGGAGGATCTGGTGGCGCTGACGCCGCGGGATTTCTACACGGCCTATCACAAAGGACTGCAGGACCGGATGCAGATTGACGATGCGGCGCTGGAGCGGGTGAAGAAGAGCCTGCAGCTGAACATTCTGAGCATTGCGGAGGAGGATCCGACGCATGTGCACATTCTGGTGCGGACGAGGCATGCGAATGACAAAGTGCGGATTGAGAATCTTGAGTTGATATCGCTGATCAAGACGGGGAACCGCTGGCTGGTGGGGTTGAACGAGCAGATGCCGAAGATCACGACGCTGGACGGGAAGGGGCAGCCGCTGCCTGAGAAGGCCGAGCCTGCTGCGGCTGCGGTGAAGCCTGCGGTGGCGGCACCGGCGGTGAAGCCTGCGGTGGTGAAGCCGAAGGGGAAGTGATCGGGGAGACGGATAACTGATATCAGGAGACACACATGAAGACAGTGAGGATCGGGATTATTGGCGGCGGCCTGATGGGCCGGGAGATGGCGAGTGCGTTTGCGCGGTGGTGTGCGCTGAAGGATTTGCCGGTGCAGCCGGTGCTGACGGCGGTGGCGGATGTGAATCCGGCGGTGCTGGAGTGGTTCCGGGCGTTGCCTGGGGTGGCGCTGACGACGACGGACTATCATGAGATGCTGAGGTCGCCGGAGGTGGACGTGGTGTACGTGGCGGTACCGCATCATCTGCATGAGCGGGTGTATTGCGATGTGCTGGCGGCGGGTAAGGATTTGTTTGCGGAGAAGCCGTTCGGGATCAATCTGGCGGCGGCGGAGGCGATTTTTGAGGCGACGCTGAAGAGCGGGGCGTTTGTGCGGTGCAGTTCCGAGTTTCCGTATTTTCCGGGGGCGCAGCGCGTGTTCAAGGCGGTGGGGGCTGGCGGGATGGGGCGGTTGCTGGAGATCCGGAGCGGGTTTCATCATTCGAGTGATCTGGACCCGACGAAGGTGGCGAACTGGAAGCGGTTCAGCGGGATCTGTGGTGAGGTGGGGGTGCTGGGGGATCTGGGGATGCACACCCTGCACGTGCCATTGAGGTTAGGGTGGGTGCCGCGGACGGTGTATGCGCAGCTGCAGAAAGGTTATGCGGAGCGGCCGGACGGGAAGGGCGGGATGGCGGAGTGCGATACGTGGGACAATGCGATGCTGCACACGTGGGTGGAGTCGGGAGGAGAGGATGTGCCGATGCGGCTGGAGATGAAGCGGATGGCTCCCGGGGCGACGAATTCGTGGTTCATTGAAGTGCTAGGGACGGAGGGTGGGATGTCGTATTCGACGGCGGAGCCGAAGACCCTGAAGACGTTCCGGAGGAAGGGCGGGGAGCAGGTGTGGGAGACGGTGTCGCTTGGGTTTGAGATGCCGTTTCCGGCGATTACGGGCGGGATTTTCGAGCCCGGGTTTCCTGACATCATGCAGCAGATGTGGGCGGCGTACCTGATGGAGCGCGAGGGATTGCTGGGCGAGCGGTTCGGGTGTGTGACGCCGGAGGAAGCGGTGGCCTCGCACCGGGTGTTTGCGGCGGCATTGGAGTCGCAGCGGGATGGTCGGGTGGTGGCGGTTAAGTGAAGCGGAGGGATTTATGCGAGCACGGATTATCAAAGAGTTCACGTTTGAGGCGGCGCAGACCCTGCCGACGCTGCCAGAGGGACACAAGTGCCGGATGATGCACGGGCACAGCTTCCGTGTGGAGATCACGGTAGAGGGCGAGGTGGATCCGGCGATCGGGTGGGTGTATGATCACTCGCGGATTTCGCGGGCGATGCAGCCATTGCTGGCGCAACTGGATCACAGTTATGTGAATGACATTCCGGGGCTGGAGGTGCCGACGATTGAGAACATGTGTGCGTGGTTGTGGCGGAAGCTTGAGGTGGATCTGCCGGGGTTGTGCGAGATTGTGCTGCACGAGACGCCGACGGCGCGGTGTGTGTTCCGCGGGGAGTTCTGAGGGGCGGACGGCGCGGGGCTCAGACGAACTGGCAGGGGACGAGGATACCGTCCTTCATGCCGTGGATGATTTTTTTGTCAGCGGGGACGATGGTGGCGAGGATGCCGCCGAGGGAGACTGGGCCGTCTGGAGGAGCGAAGTAGTAGGGGCAGAGGCGGACGCGGCCGCGCATGGTGCGGATGTTGCCGGTGCCTGGTTCGAAGAACGGGTGTTCGACGATGGAGGCGGGTGCGAATTCCTGGATGATCCATGGGTGATCCGGGAACTGGGTGGAGGCGGTGGCGAGGGATTGGGACCATTCGTCCTGACTGACGTCGTGGCCGATGACGACCGAGCGGCTGCCCCATGCGAGCTCGGAGAAGCCGCTGAGTTTGAGGACGAGACGGCGTTGTTTCTGGGAGAAGGCGGCGACGTCGAGCCATGAGGAGGCGTCGAGGTTAGGGAGGACGGCGTGAGGGGGGAGCGGGGCGGGATCGACGACCCAGCCGAAGGGGATGAGGCGGGCGAGTGCGTCGCGGTTATTGTCGCGGAGTTCCTGACGCCAGAGATCGCGGAGGGGGCGGCTCCAGAAGAGGGCGAGCCAGAGTTTTTCCTCTAGCCATGGTTTGGGGGGCGCGGAGATGCGGAGCTGGCCTGCGGCGGCGGCGTCGAGCCACTGTTGCCAGTGGGTGATGGAGGGGAGGTCGAAGAGTTCGAAGAAGCGGTAGAGGTCGCGGCCGCGGGGCTGGGCGGATTCGGCGGAGACGACGGAGAAGTCCTGGCCGAGCTGGGAGGCGAGCCAGTCCATTTCCGGGCGGTAGTCCGAGGATTCGGAGGAGACGGCGATGTCAGCGCCGTTAGGGAAGAGCGAGCGGAAGCCGCGGTGCATGCCGTCGGGGCCGCCTGAGATGTTGGTTGAAGGGAGGAGAGCGGCGTAGGTCTGGTTGAGCCATGCGGTGAGGCCGATGCCGCCGGGGACGCTGTCGATTTCGGTGAGGCGGAAGCCGTCGTCGGTGAGGAGGAGGTCCGGGCGGATGACGGATGGGAGTTGCTGACGGAAGGCGGGGAGTCGTGCGGCGTCGAGGAGATCGGGAGGTTTACCGGCGTCGGCGAGGGTGGCGATCCATGAGGGGAGACGACCGGAGCGGCTACGGAGGTAGATGCTGTCGCAGGCGGCTAGGAAGCGCTGGAGCCGGTGGCCGAGTTTGTGGAGTTGGTCGGCGAGGGCGGCGGGGATGGGGAATGGTTCCGGGGAGGAGAGCCAGTCTTTGGCTGCGAAGAGGCCGCCGTGGGGTCGTGCGGCGTCGAGAGCGGCTGGGGAGATGGGCATGGGGGCGCGGGTCAGGACTGACTGAGGAGGCGGAGCGCGGAGCGGAGGAGCGTGCCCTGGTCTGGTTCTTCGGTGGGATGGGAGTCGAGGACGCGTTTGAGGGCTTTCTGGGCTTCTGGTTGTTTGTAGCCGAGATTGATGAGGGCGAGCATGACGTCGTTGGCGGCGGAGTCGCGGGAGGAGGCTGGCTGGGCTGGGGTGGCGGAGTCTTTCCATGCGGCGGTGACGCCGACCTTGTCTTTGAGTTCGAGGATGATGCGTTCGGCGGTTTTTTTGCCGACCCCGCTGATTTTGGAGAGGGCGGCGGCGTCGCTGCGGACGACGTTGCTTTTGAAGTCGGCGACGCTCATGCCGCTGAGGATGGCGAGGCCCATTTTGGGTCCGACGCCGGTGACGCGCTGCATGAGGAGGCGGAAGAGATCGCGTTCGTCGTCGGAGGCGAAGCCGTAGAGGGTTTGTTCCTGTTCGCGGACGTGGAAGTGGACGAGGAGTTTGACCGGTTGGCCTGCGGCAGGGAGTTTGTCGTAGGTGCTGACGGGGATGAAGACCTCGTAGCCGACGCCGGCGACGTCGATGGTGACGCGGTCCGGGAGGCTTTCCGCGAGGTGGCCGCGCAGGAAGGTGATCATGAGGGGTTACTTGCCGAGCGCGAGGCGTTCTGCAAGCTGGTCCGGGAGCCCGGCGGCGCGGATTTTGCGTTGAGCGGTTTCGATGTCGTAGGGGACGCGGCGGATGGTGATCTGCTGATTATCGTGATCGTAGAGGGCGTAGGCGCTGCGCCAGTCGCCGTCTCTGGGTTGGCCGACGCTGCCGACGTTGACGAAGTACTTGCGGCCGGCGTCGATGCGGAGGGATTCCGAGCTGTCGAGGGAGACGCTGAGGGCTTTGACGTAGAAGCGAGGGGTGTGGGTGTGGCCGAAGAAGCAGACGGGAGTGAACTGGTAGCTGAAGCTGGCCATGGCGTCGAAGCGGTTCATGACGTAGGCCCAGCTGGTGGGGGTGTCGAGGGTGGCGTGGACGATGGTGAAGTCGCGGACCTGGCGGACCATGCGGAGGTTGCGGAGCCAGTGTTTGTCTTCCTGGGTGAGCTGACGCCGGGTCCATTCGAGGGCGGCGTGGGCGAGGGGGTTGAGGCCGACGATTTCGGTGGTGGCGCTAGCTTCCTCGTCGTGATTGCCTTTTACGACCGGGCAGCCGAGTTCCTGGAGACGTGCGACGCACTCGTGGGGGTTGGCGTTGTAGCCGACGACGTCGCCGATGCAGACGAACTGGTCAGCCCCGAGGGCCTTCGCATCTTCCATGACGGCATCGAAGGCCTCGAGGTTCGCATGGATGTCTCCGAAGATAGCGAATTTCATGTGCTGGGCACGGGAAAGAGGGGTTTGTCAAGAGAGCGGGGGGGAGCGGCAATGCAAGGGAACTTCCGCCTCGATTTCCAATTTGCTGGAGGCGGCCGATCAGGTTGTGGAGAGGGATGGCGGATGGGGTGTGAAGAGCTGCTGAAAATTGGTGGTTGTGATGGAGGCGAGGGATTCCGGGGAGAGGTTTAGGTCGGCGGCGAGGACGGAGGCGACGGATGGGAGGGAGCGTGGGTCGTGTGCTCCGTTGGGGAGGAGGAAGGGGCCGAAGTCGGCTGGGGGAGGGAGGTCCGGGGCGTCGGTTTCGATGAGGATGCGGTCGAGCGGGATGGATTGGAAGGCGAGACGGGCGGAGGCTTTGCGAGGGTGGAGGAAGTAGGGTGAGAAGGAGAAGCGTGCGCCGCGGGCGACGAAGAATGGGATGAGGGCTGGGGGGCCGGAGAAGGCGTGGAGGAGGAAGCCGCGAGGGGGCATGGGGTGGCGGAGGAGGAGCTGGCGGAGTGGCTCCCATGCGCGGACACAGTGGATGGTGACCGGGCGGTCGAGTTTTGAGGCGAGCTGGATCTGGGTGAGGAAGAGATCGGATTGGTCGGCGAGATTGTGGCCCTCGATCCATGTGTCGAGGCCGATTTCGCCGATGGAAGCTTCCGGGTGCTGGAGGAGGAGGGATTCGAGGGTGGATTCCCAATCTGGAGGGCGGTGGGGGGCCTTCCATGGGTGGATGCCGAAGGCTGGGAGGAGTGCGGGGTGCTGGCGGCAGAGGGAATCGACGCGGGGCCAGTCATCCGGGTGGGTGCCATTGACGACGGCGGCGGAGATGCCGGTGGCGGGAAATTGGCGGAGGAGGTCGTCGCGCCACGGGTCGAGTCTGCTATCGTGGAGGTGGTTGTGGGCGTCGCACCACATGGGGTGGGAGGATCAGGGGAGGGCGGCGGCGAGTTCGCGGATGCGGGAGGCGAGAGCGGCCATGCCGTTGAGTCTGGTGGGGGAGATCATGCGGTCGAAGCCGAGGGCTGCGATGATGGAGGTGTGATGGGCGGCGGCTGCGGCTGGGGTGCAGTTCTGGTAAACTGCGCAGACGAGGCCAGCGAGGCCGCGGACGATGGCGGAGTCAGCGTCCCATGAGAGGATGAGCGAGCCGTTGAGTGAGTTGGCGTGGAGCCAGACCCTTGAGACGCAGCCGGGGACGAGGGCGTCGTCGGTTTTGAGGGAGTCGGGGAGGCCGGGGCCAGCAGCGGATTGGGTGGCGAGGGCGAGACGCTCGTGGGCGTCTGGGATGAAGCGCCAGTGGGTTGCGAGAGCGGATTCCTGAGAGGCGGGATCGGCGGTCGCGTTCATGGCTGGCTGGCGGCGAGCGGAGGCCGCGTCGGGAGCGATCAGCGGAGAAGATTGACGAACGGCTGGAAGAGGATGCCTGCGGCGAAGGTGCCTGTGATGAGGGCGACGACGAGGAGACGCGTGAGGGGGGGGACGGTGATGGTGGCGGCACCATCAGCGGGGCGGTTCCAGAAGACGTGGCGGAGGACCTTGAAGTAGTAGTAGAAGCCTGCGCTGGCGGCGGCGGCGGCGATGGCGAGGAGGGCCCACTGGTGGGCACCTGCGGCGGCGCTGAAGGCGAGGAATTTGCCGGTGAAGCCGGCGGTGAGGGGGACACCGGCGAGGGAGGCGGCGGCGACGGTGATGGCGAAGGCGAGGAAAGGGGAACGCTGGTGGAGCCCGTTGAAGGCTTTGAAGTCGTCGGCACCGTCGGTGCGGTTGATGACGACGAGGACAGCGAAGGCGGTGAGGCTCATGAAGAGGTAGCCTGCGAGGTAGTAGGCGACGATCATGCGCGGGGAGAGACTGCCGACGGCGGTATTGGCACCGAGGGCGAGGAGGAGGAAGCCGGCGTGGGCGATGGAGGAGTAGCCGAGGAGCCGTTTGAAATTGGACTGGGGGATGGCGGCGAGGTTACCGAGCACGAGCGTGGCGGCGGCGACGGCCATGAGGAGGGCGGAGGTGGTGCCGCGGAGTTGTTCGGCGGCGAGGAACGGTTCGAGGAGACGGCCGGCGACGGCGAAGCCTGCGGCTTTGGAGCCGACGGAGAGGAAGGCGGTGATGGGGGTGGGAGCGCCTTGATAGACGTCTGGGACCCAGAGGTGGAACGGGACGGCGGCGACCTTGAACGAGAGGGCGACGAGGATGAGCGCGAAGGCGAACAGGGCAGGGGCCTTGGGGGCGGAGGGGAGGGCGTTGGCGATGCCGGAGAGGGTGACCTGGCCGGTGACGCCGTAGAGCCATGTGAAGCCGTAGACGAGGAAGCCGGTGGAGAGCGCGCCTAGGATGAGGTATTTGACGCCGGCCTCGAGGGATCCGACATTCCGGCGCATGTAGGCGACGAGGATGTAGAAGCCGATGGTGGTGAGTTCGAGGCTGAGGAAGATGGTGGAGAGGTCGATGGCGGAGGCCATCCACATCATGCCGGTGCAGACGAAGATCGGGAGGCAGTAGAATTCGCCGATGGCTGGGCCGCCTCCGGCGCGGGCGCTGAATTTGGCGAGGACTGGGGCGTAATCGAGGCTGAGGATGAGGACGCCGGCGGTGGTGACGAGGGCGAGGCCCTTGTAGAAGAGGGCGAGTTTGTCGTCGCTGTAGAAGCGCCAGATACCGTCGGAGGAGAGCCCGTGGGGTTTGACGGTGAGGAGGAGGAAGAAGACGACGGTGACGGCGGCGAGGGCGGCGAGACCGACGAGACGCTTGCTGCCGGGTGGGGTGAACGTCTCTGCGAGGAGCAGGACGAGGCCGAGCACAACGAGGGCGATTTCCAGATAATAGGCCGGCATGGGAGGAGCTGGGTCAGCGCGCGGCGGCGGCGGTGATGGCCTGGACGACGGGGTTGACGGCGCGCAGGAGGAGATTGGGGGCGAAGCCGGTCAGGAGGAGAGCGGCGAGGAGGAGGAGAGCGGGGATGCGTTCGGAGAGGGTGAGGTCCGAGACTGGGGATTTGAGGGCGTCCGGGAGAGGGCCTTTGAAGACGGCGCGGAAGGCGCGGAGCATGTAGACTGCGCTGATGACGACGCCCCAGAGTGCGAGGACGGTACCGGTCTGGAGCCAGCCGAAGTGGTCTGGGGATTTCGAGGCGAAGCCGCTGAAGAAGATATTGATTTCTGCGGCGAAGTTGGCGAAGCCGGGGAGCCCGATGGAGGCGAAGGCGGCCATGCCGAAGGCGAGGCCGAGGAAAGGGGCGGATTGGGCGAGGCCGCCGAGGCGGTGGAACTGGAGCGTGCCGGTTTTTTCGCGGATGGAGGCGCTGAGTGCGAAGAGGAGGGCGATGGAGACCCCGTGGGCGAACATGAGGAGGACAGCGCCGGAGTAGCCGATGGCTGAGCCGCTGGCGATGCCGAGGAAGATGTATCCCATGTGCATGACGCTGGAGTTGCCGAGCATGGTATCGACTTCCTTCTGGGCGATGGTGACGAGGCCGACGAAGAGGATGTTGCCGACGAGGAGGACGATGAGGAGGTGCTGGATCCATTCGGCGCTGTGGCCGAGTGGGAGCATGGGGATGGCGACGCGGAGGAGACCATAGAGGCCGAATTTCTTGAGGACCCCGGCGTGCAGCATGGAGACAGGGGCTGGAGCGGCGGCGTATGCCGGAGCGGCCCATGAATGGAAGGGGAAGAGGGAGACGAGTGTGCCGAAGCCGAGGAGGAGGACGAGGTAGATGCGTTCCTGGACGGGGCCTTCGATGGTGCGGGTGAGGGCCCCGAGCTTCGTCATGTCGAAGGTCGAGACTCCGCCGGAAGGGGCGGTGACGAGGAAGGCGAGGCCTGCGAGGAGGACGAGGCTACCGAGACCGAGGTAGATGGTGATTTTCCATGCGGCGTCCTTATTGTTGCCGGTGCCGCGCATGCCGATCATGAGGAACGTCGGGATGAGGGCGAGTTCGTGGAAGGCGTAGAAGAAGAGGAGGTCGGTGGAGACGAAGGCACCGGCTGCGCCTGCGGCGATGAGGAGACTGCTGGCGTAGTAGAGGGCGTCGTCGGTGCCGCGTGCTGGACGGATCCAGATGGCGGCGAAGGTGACGAGGACCGTGAGCAGGACCATGACGAGACTCATGCCATCGATGCCGACGTTGAGGCCGATGGCGGGGTTGTCGAGGACTGGGCGGACCGCGGCGAATTGGAATGCCGTGGCGTTACCGTAGTCGAAACGGAACGCGAGCAGCAGTCCGATGGCGAGGTTGGCGCAGGCGGCGGCGAGAGCGGCGGGGCGTGCAGGCAAACCAAACGCCATTACGACCGCCGCGAGAATGGGGAGGACAATCAGCAGGTCGAGCAGGCTCAAGCAGGCGAATTCGTTGGAAGTTGACCCCGTTCGCGACGAGGATGGCTGATTATTGGAGCCCGGTAAAAAACCGGGCAAGAGCAATTTGTGAAAAATTTCACAAGCGGGTGCTTTTTGGATCTGAGACCATGCGTGCGGCGATATTGAGGCTGATGATTTTCGTATTTGTGTCGGGGTGCCGGGCTCCTGATGCGGGGTTGTTGCCGGAGGGGGAGGGGCGTGGGCTGGAGGAGGGGAGAGAGCGATTGGAGCGGGTGAGCGGTCGGTTGGCAGGGGTGGTTCCGAGGCCCGGGGATGAGTCGGTGTGGGAATTCCGGGTGAAGCGGGGCTGGGCACCAAATGCTCATGCGGATGGGAGTGGGGTGGTGACGCTGACGACTGGGTTGCTGGCGTTTGCGGGGGAGGACGACCTGCTGGCGTTTGCGCTGGCGCATGAGATGGCGCACGTGGTGGGCGGGGATGTCCGGAGGCAGCGGGTTGAGGATGTGCTGCGGCTGGTGGGAGGGGTGGTGGGAGCGGTGGTGGTGTGGGGGGTGACAGGCGATGGTTGGGTGGGGATGGCGGCAGGGTTGGCAGCGGTGGTGGGTGGGGATCTGGCGGTGTGGCGGGTGCGGCAGAGGGGGCGGGAGGGGAGGGCGGATGCGAGGGCGCTGGAGTGGTGTGTGGCGGCGGGGTACCGTGGTGATTGCGGGGAGCGGTTCTGGAGGGCGTATGCGGCGGCGCGGCCGGTGCCGGAGAGGCCGGTTTGGCGGTCGAAGCATCCGGGGGATCTGGAGCGAGCGGCGGCGCTGGGTGAGTCGGGGCCTTGAGCGGGGAGGGGCGGTGGTTCCGCTCCATAAATCAGCCTAGTTGCCGCGATGGAAATCGTCCGCAGTCGCGGAGTTTCTGCAAATTGATCATTGCCGTGGATTGGTTGGATCCGGTAGTTTTTGGGCACCCCCCTTTCCGCTGCCTGCTTATTTGTGGAGCAGGCGGACGATTTTGCATTCACCCGTCTTTGAACCTCTGGAATTTCTCATGAAACGATCCCTTCTGAAGAGCCTCGTTCCGCTTGTTGTGCTGTGTGGGACTGCCGCTGATGGGCGGGCCGGACAGGTGGTTTTCACGGAGGTGATGTACAATCCTCCGGCTGGGAAGCCGGAGTTTGTGGAGATTCAGAATCTGACGAGCAACCGGCATGACATGGCGAAGTGGCAGCTTGGTGGGGGTATTGCGTACACCTTTCCCGGGTTTGATGCGGCGCGAACGGCGGCGCATTTCATCAACGAGTATGAGCGGATTGTGGTGAGCAGTGCGGATGAGGCGACGACGCGGGCGGCGTATCCGGGGATACCCGGGTCGGTGCGGGTGTTCGGGCCGTGGACGGGGTCGCTGGGGAACGGCGGGGACAGCATTGAGTTGCGGGATGCGGCGCGTGCGAAGCACAGTGGGCTGACGTACGGGGATTCGGACGAGTGGCCGCTGTCGGCTGACGGGGCGGGGCATTCGCTGCAGATTGTGGATGCTGACCGGGAGGGGGATGACTGGAGGAACTGGCGTGCGAGCACAGCGGCGCTGGGGACGCCTGGGTATGTTGAGCCGGCGCGGGCGGAGGAACCGGTGACGAGTCCGGAGGTGGATTTGCGGATCGCGGGGACGCCGGTGAATTATACGGATGCCTGGAAGTACTGGCGGGAGGCGACGGATCCGGACGGGGCGAATCCTGAAGGCACGTGGACGGCTCTGGATTTTGCGGATGGGGCGTGGCTGACTGGCGGCGGGTTGCTGGGGGCGGAGACGAATGCGGCGCTGACGCCGCTGATCCAGACGAATTTTGCGACGAATTACAATGCGGATCTGCTGACGTATTATTTCCGGAAGACGTTCACGTGGAATGGGGCGCTGACGGGGAACAGCTTTGTGCTGGATCAGTATGTGGACGACGGGGTGGTGTATTACCTGAACGGACGGGAGCTGGGCGGTGCGAACAACGGGCGGGTGAGGATTAATGCCGGTGCGGTGACGCATGATAGTGCGGCGAATGCGCTGCCGACGGGCGGGGATGCGTTTGAGGAGCTAGGGATCCTGACTGGAACGCTGGACGGGCAGCTGGTGGCAGGTACGAACGTGCTATGTGCGGAGGTGCATCAGAGCGGAATGGGGAGCAGTGATATGATTTTCGGGGCGCGGTTCAAGATATTGTCGCAGCCGCCGGGAGGGGTGATGATCAACGAAGTGAAGCCAGGGGTGGCTGGTGGAGGGTTTGTGGAGTTTTTCAATCCTGGGAATGCGCCAGTGGATTTGAATGGATGGTATTTGAGCGACAATGCGGCGAATCTGACGAAGTTCCGGATTGGAGGGTCGATGGTGGTGCCGCCGTCGGGGCTGGCGACGATTGGGTATGCGGAGAGCGGGTTGGGATTGACGTCGCCAGTGGTGGTGATTCTGACGCAGCCGAATGGGACGACCCGGCAGAGCATGATCAGCAGCGGGATGGGAGTGGATGGGCGTTCATTGGGTCGGAAGCCGAGCGGGAGCGGGAACTGGTTTCTGTTCACGCAGCCGACGCCTGGGGCGTCGAATGAGTCGCTGCTGGCTGGAGGAGGGCGATCGCCGCTGCGGTTGAGCGAGGCTGGGTTTGGGGTGACGGGCGCGGTGGAGTGGGTGGAGTTGTACAATGCGGGGACCGGGGCGATTGATCTGACGGGATTGTCGGTGGCTGGGCGCAGTGATTTTGGGGCCAAGGTGGGGTTGAGCGGGACGATTGCGGCCGGGGGATATGCTAGCGTGAACGTGATTTTTCCGACGGATGGGAATGGGGATGTGACGCTTTATCTGGCGGACGGCGGGAACAATGTGCTTTCTGCGGCGGCGATTGAGCGGCGGGCGGGCATGTCATCGATGGGATCGTGGCCGGCGGGGAGCGATGAGTGGTATGCTACGGCGGTGGCGACGCGGAATGCGGCAAACAATCCTGTGAGGAACGCGGACATTGTGATCAACGAGATCATGTTTAATCCGCCGTCGGGGCATGTGAAGGGTGAATATGTCGAGCTGACGAACAAGGGGGCAGCGACGGTGGATCTGTCAGGGTGGAGGTTCAGCAAAGGGATTGATTTTGATTTTCCTGCGGGAGTGACGCTGGCGCCGGGCGCGTTTCTGGTGGTGGCGAACGATCCGGCGTGGATGACGGCGACATATGGCGGGGGTGTGAGGGTGCTAGGGCCGGTGAGTGGTACCTTGAGGAATGGTGGCGAGCGCATCCGGCTGGAGGATGCGAATCAGAATCTGGCGGACGCGGTGGATTACAATTCAGGGGGCCAGTGGCCGATTGGGCCGGACGGGATGGGGAACAGCCTTGAGCTGATGCATCCGGGGATGGACAACGCTCAGCCTTCGGCGTGGCGGGCTAGTGATGACAGCGGCAAGGCGGTGTTTCAGTCGTTCACGCACACGGGGACGTACAAGGAACTACGGGGCGGCGCGCCGACGCCGGTGACGGCGTACAAGGAATTGCTGCTGAATCTGGTGAGTGACGGGCACCTTGTGCTGCGGAACGTGCGGCTGACGGCGGCGGCGAATCCGGCGGTGAATCTGATCACGACGGGGGATGTGACGTCGCACGGGACGGGGACGAGTGCGAACGGGTTTCTGTGTACGGGGACGCACTGTCTGAGCGACACGCTATCGGACGGGCTGCATCTGATCAGTTATGGGTCGGGCGACACGAAGGCGAACAAGGCGGAGATTGATGTCACGGGGATCGCTGGGAGCGTCGGTGCGCCGGGGACGTACACGTTGTCGTTTGAGGGCCGGTGGGTTTCCGGGATGCCGCTGCTGGTGGCGCAGACGTGGGACCGGAGTTTCGGGAGGGTGTTCCGTTTCCCGGTGCCGAACAATCTGGGGACGCCTGGGGCGGCGAATTCGCGGGTGGTTGCTGCGCCGGCTCCGACGGTTGATGGATTGATGCATGCGCCGGCGGTGCCGACGTCGACGCAACCGGTGACGGTGACGGCGCGGGTGAGTTCGGTGGATCCGCTGGTGACGGTGACGCTCTGGGAGCGACTGGACACGACGACTGGGAATGCGACGTGGAATGCGTTGGCGATGAACGATGGGGGGACGGGCGGGGATGCGAAGGCTGGGGACGGGCTGTGGACGGGGACGATTCCGGCGCGGGCGGATGGGACGATTGTGCAGTTTCATGTGAGGGCGTCGACGGCGGCGCAGA
The DNA here is from genome assembly GCA_027486335.1 of Verrucomicrobiaceae bacterium. Lineage (GTDB taxonomy): Bacteria > Verrucomicrobiota > Verrucomicrobiia > Verrucomicrobiales > V1-33 > V1-33. The sequence goes on from JAIXPK010000173.1 coordinate 40,979, forward strand.
CGAATGACGATCCGCGTGATCCGCGAGGGGTGACGGGGGTGAATGGATCGGTGCTGGCGGTGCCGCAGCGACCGGCGATGTATATTGTGGACAATTCGCCGCCGGTGGCTGCGCCTGGGTTGAACATGCAGCGGTTTGTGCTGTCGCGGTTTCACCGGGGGTCATTGAATCCTGGCACAGGATTCAGCACCACGTGGGACTGGGACCACCAGCGGATGTCGAATTTCGGGTGGAACTGCACGGTGATCATCAACGAGCGGGATGTGAGGTATAATGGGGAGATCCGGCGGGGTGGGAGCCCGTGGACGCGGACGGCTAACAACAGTCTTGAGCGGGCGCGGTGGAGATCGCCGGCGGACAATCAGTACCGGAGCCAATCCAAATGGGGGATCGACAGTGACGGGACGACGACGAATCCGACGGCGAGGTTTCACAATCGGATGGTGCGGTACATGATGTATCTGATGGGGTATCCGGTGCCATATTCGGAGTTTGTGCAGTGGGTGGTGAATGAGGATGCGCCATCGTTCCGTGAGGCGATGGAGATGACGGACAGTGATTTCTTCGATCGGGCGTATGGAGACGGCGGGGAGTTGTTTGAGATTGATGATGCGTGGTACATGTATGATTCGAACCTGCACGATGACCGATTGGATGCGGGGAGTGTGACTGGGAGGTGGTCGCTGACGGATTGGACGAATACGGCGGCGGGAGCGAATCCCGGGGAGGAGAGTCCGATATTCTTCCATGGGAACTGGCCTTTGCGGTTTCCGGAGGGTGAGTATGACGGGACGGCGTATGCTGGGCTGGCGTCGTTCATGAAGCTGGTGTATAACAACAACAGCGGGGCGATTGCGAATGATGCGGTGTTCCGGGAGCAGTTTGAGCGGATGATGGATACGGACCGGGCGGCGCTTTACACGGCGGTGCGCGGGTATGTGGGTGACTGGGATAACTTCACGCTGAACCGTGGGAAGAACGGGTATTTTTACCGGAGGCCGGCGGATGGTCGGTTTGAGTTTCATCACTGGGACAGTGATCTGGCGTTCCAGAACGCTGCGGAAGCGTTTCTTGGGACAGCGGGCGGGATCGGGTGGTCGAACCTTTCGAACCGGCCGTGGTTCCGGCAGCGGTATTCGTATTATCTGTCGGAGCTGGTGGGGCGGTACACGAGCGGGTCGGCGCGGATGACGGCGTATCTGACGGCGTTGAACTATCAGTCGGCGAACACGAATGCGCTGGCACCTTTCAAGACGACTGGGCCGAATACGTTCAGTTATCCTGGGTGGTTTACGGGGCGGCAGACGGCGGCGATTGCGAGTATCAATTCGATGGGTGGAACGAATTACACGCGGGCGTTTGCGGTGACGACGGCGAACAACCAGACGGTGACGAACCCGCTGTTCACGTTGAATGGGAATGCATCGAGCCGGACCCAGCGGGTGGTGGTGGTGGGGCATCCTGAGGCGGTGTTTGCGTGGGTGCCGACGACGTCGAATCTCGGGTTGTGGACCGTGACTGGGGTGGCGCTCAACAGCGGGGCGAATGTGCTGACGGTGACTGCGGTGGACAGTGAGGGGGTGGTGATTGGGACTGCGGCGATCAACGTGACGCTGAATGGGAATGCGCCGCCGGTGGCGGTGTTGGCGGCTGAGCCGTCGTCGTTGAAGGTGGCGGCGAATGAGCCGGTGTTGTTTGACGGGACGGGGAGTTTTGATCCGGACGGCGGGCCGTTGACGTATGGGTGGACTGTGTCGCCGGGGACTGGGTTCAGTGCGTCCGGGACGGTGCCGGGGCGGCGGGAGTACCGGTTTTTTGTGCCTGGGGTGTATCTCGTGACGATGACGGTGACGGACTCGGTGGGAGCGGTGGTGGGTGTGCAGACGCGGGATGTGACGGTGTATAACTCGAATGATTATCTGTCGTTTGGCGGAGGGGACCCTGCGGCGGCTGGGTATCTGGTGGAGAATGTGGAGTATCGGGATAACTTTTCGCCGGGGGCGTATTATTCGCTGGAGGATTTCAGCGGGCGACTGGTGATTGACGTGAGGGACACGGTGGCGTTGCCACTGACGACGGTGAGTCCGGCGTTTCCGATGGTGACGCGGGCGTTGCCAGGGACGACGGATTTTGTGCTGCAGACGGAGTTTGAGCCGATGACGCGGGAGTTTGGGAACTGGCAGGCTGGGTTGTGGATGCAGGTGCAGGAGGGGGGGCAGCCGGTGACGTATGTGTTCAGTCTGGATGGCGGCACGGCGTTGAATGTGCGGCGCGGGGTGGCACCGAATCCGTTCACGTTTATTGGGACGGTGAACGGGTATGTGGGGAGCGGGGCGTCGCTTCGGGTGGCGCGGTCTGGGGGGGCGCTGGTGTTTCAGCGGAAGAACGGGGTAGCCTGGACGACGGTGAACACGCAGACGCTGCCGGCGGGATCGGTGGCGCTGCGCGGGGGGATTTTCACGTCGACGTCGGTGGCGACGAATTCGCGGACAGGATTCAACTACCTGCTGGTGTCGGATACGGCGGCGGCGAATCCAGTGCTGGCGGGGTTGCGGGTGACGGAGGTGCATTATAATCCTGTGCCGGGCGGGGTGGAGTTCATTGAGTTGCGGAATACGGGGACGCAGGTGGTGAGTCTGAGCGGGGTGAGGTTTGATGTGGGCGCGCCGTTTGCGATGGCTGGCACGCCGGTGACGCCGTACACGTTCGGGGCGGAGAGCCTTGCGCCGGGAGAGTTCATTGTGATTCCGGAGAATGCGGCGCAGTTTCAGGCGCTGTATGGGATGGGGATCCGGTTGGCACCGGCGTGGACGAGCGGGGGGCTATCGAATGGTGGCGAGCGGGTGGTGCTGATGGATGGGGCCGGGAATGTGATTCATGATTTCAGCTACGATGATGCTGCGCCGTGGCCGCTGGCGGCGGACGGGACGGGGCCGTCGCTTGAGGTGATCAGCACGTCCGGGGACTACAATGACGGGACGAACTGGCGGGCGAGCGGTGAGTTTGGGGGGAGTCCGGGGCGGCTTGGTGCGGGTCCGGACACGGATGGTGACGGAACGCCGGACAGTCTGGAGGCATTGTTCGGGACGAACCCTGCGAGTGGTGGGTCGTTGCCTGCGGTGACGGTGTCGGTGAATGGGGTGACTGGGGCGGTGACCTTGGCGTGGCCGAGTGTGGC
>JAIXPK010000077.1 GCA_027486335.1 Verrucomicrobiaceae bacterium
GGGCCGAAGTGGGCGCTGGTGGTGGCGGTGCTGCTGCCGATCGGGTATTTTGTGTGGGATTACAGCCAGCGGCGGAAGGTGAACACCTTTTCGATCATCGGGTTGCTGAGTGTGATGTTCAGCGGCGGGCTGGGGTTGATGGATCTGAGTGCGCAGGCGTTTGCGGTGAAGGAGGCGTCGATGCCGCTGATTCTGGCGGGATTGATCTGGTGGACGGGTCGGGGGAAGAAGCCGCTGGTTAGGGAGATGCTGATGAATCCTGACATGATGGATGTGGGGAAGGTGGAGCGTGCGATCGAGGCGCACGGGGCGCGGGAGGCGTTTGACGGGCTGATCCGGAGCAGCACGTGGCTCTTGATAGGGTCGATGCTGCTGAGTGCGGTGTTGAACTATTTTCTGGCGTTGTATTTTCTGAATGGGAAGGTGCCTGGGACGACGGAGTTCACGGAGGGGATTGGGAAAGTGTCGGCGTGGGGGTGGGTGGTGATCGGGGTGCCGAGTGCTGGCTTGACGGTGTGGGCGATGATCCGGTTGTTCCGGGGGTTGAAGCATCTGACCGGGATGGAGAGCGATGACTTCATGCTGCCGAGGTGAGTGAGAAGTGAGAAGTGAGAAGTGAGAAGTGAGAAGTGAGAAGTGAGAAGTGAGAAGTGAGAAGTGAGAAGTGAGAAGTGAGAAGTGAGAAGTTGAAAGGGGTTGTTGTTAGGATGGTGGTGAGGAGGTGAATGAAAAGCCCCCGCAACCTTGCGGTTGCGGGGGCTTGCCTTATTCCTGCCGGGTCGGGTGGGGCCGGGAGGTGTCAGATTTTTCCGAGTGACCAGCCCTCGCGGTAGGGTTGGCTGACGAGTTTGGCGGCGTCTGGGTCACCGGAGAGGACGCCTGCTTTTTCGTCCCATGAGAGGGTTTTGTCTGGGAAGCGGACGGCGATGGTGCCTAGGAGGGCGGCGGTGGTGAGGGGGACGGCGTAGTCGAAGTGGCTAGTGGTTTTGCCTTCGCCGAGACAGGCGAGGACGAAGGACGTGTAGTGTTCCTGGGGGCTGCCGGGCTCCATTTTCTTGCGGAGTTCCGGGGGTTTCCCTGGGCGGAGGAGTTGGGGGCGTGAGCCGAAGTGGACGATGAGGAGGGTAGCGTCCTCGCCGACGATGGCGGCACCGTTGCCGGGGAGTTCGCGGTTTTCCATGCCTGGGATTTTCGAGGCTTCGGGTTTTTTGCCGCCGTCGTACCAGTGGAGCGGGAGGGTTTTGCCTGCGGTCATGTCTGTGCCGGCGAAGATGTATTCGAAGATTTCCCATGCAGGCCAGCTGTCGGCGCGGCGTTTGGGGTCATTGCGCCATGCGTCTTCTGCGGCGGTGCAGCGGACGGAGAGAGGGGAGTCGAGCCCGATGGCCTTGAAGGGCGTGTCCATGATGTGGCAGGCGAAGTCGGCGATGGCGCCGCCGCCGAAGTCCTGCCAACCGCGCCAGTTGAAGGGATGGTAGATGCCATTGCGGTAGGGTCGGGCGGGGGCGCCGCCAAGCCAGAGGTCCCATGAGAGGCCTTCGGGGATGGTTTCTTCGCCGTCTGGGCGAGGGGACTGAGCGAAGGTGGCGCCTGACCAGCAGTGGACCTCTTTGACTTTGCCGATGGCGCCTTCTTTGACCATCTGGACGGCGGTGCGGTATTCGCTGCTGCTTTGGATCTGATTGCCCATCTGGGTGACGACGCCGGCTTCGCGAGCGGCGGAGCGGAGGGCGCGGGCTTCCTCGATGGTGCGGGTGAGGGGTTTCTGGCAGTAGACGTGTTTTTTGCGCCGGAGGGCCTCCATGGCGACGAGGGCGTGCATGTGGTCCGGGACGGTGATGTTGACGCTTTCGAACTTGTCGCTCTCGTTGCGGAAGAGCTCGCGCCAGTCCTGGTAGATTTTGGCGTTGGGGAATTTCTGTTTGGTGGCGGCGTGGTTGCGTTTATCGACATCGGCGATGGCAACGACGTCGAGACGGCCGGAGCCCATGAGGGCGTCGATGTCTGAGGCGGCTTGGCCGGTGATGCCGATGGCGGCGTGGGCGAGGCGTTTGGAGGGAGGGTCAGCCCAGACGCGGGCTGGGAGGATGAGAGGAGCGGCCGCGAGTGCGGCGACGCGTTTGAGAGTGCGGCGACGGTTCATGATGTGCTGACGCAGAACGTGCGGGCACGGGTGAAGCTGTCACAGGAATGGGGCGTGATTACGGTTCGGTGGCTCTGAGGCGGAGGAAGCGGCGGGCGACTGGGGTGATGGGTGAGGAGTCGCGGATGGTGACGTCGATGCGGTCGGTGAGAGTGGCGGCGGAGAGGACGAGCGGGTGGGCGAGGCCGTCGGTGGAGATCCAGACGGGGGACCATGGGCCGGAGGTGGAGTCGGCGGCTTCGACCTGATAGCGGAGATTGCCTGCGAAGCGGCGGATGGGGAAGGCAAGGGTGAGGTATGGGGAGTTGGAGACGGAGGCGGTGCCGGGTGTGGGGAGGGAGGATTGGTTGGGGGAGCGGGGGTCGGTGAGGAAGGCGAATTCGAGGAGATTGGAGCGGTTGTCGAGATCCGGGTCTGAGTCCGGGAGGGCGTCATTGCCGGAGAAGTTCTGGGAGGCGAGCCATGGGGCGAACGACTGCTCGACGGTGGCGGTGAAGGAGCGGGAGATGGATTGGTTGTCGAGGTCTGTGGCGGTGACGGTGATGAGGGTGGAGCCTGGGCCTGCGGGGTAGAGGAGGAGATTGCCGTCGAGGGTGGAGGCGGAGCAGATTGCGGGGTTGGCGCTGGAGGCGGAGAAGGAGAGCGGGGAGACGGGACCTGCGGAGAGGACCTTGACGAGGGAGGCTGGGTCGTAGGCTGGTGGGGGCGGGTTGGTGACCGGGCAGTCGGTGAGGACCCCGTTGGTGGAGGCGTAGCTTCTGATGGGGAGGGCGGCGATGGCGTCGGCGACGGCCATGCCATTGCCGGCGACGCGAGCGAAGACGGTGAAGCCCTCGTTCTGGTTGTTGAGATTTGCGGCGTTGTTAGCGAGACTGATGAAGAATTCGCTGGTTGCGGAGTTAGGGTTCGAGCCGGTTTTGGCCATGGCGACGGTGCCGCGGGCGTTGGTGATTTCGGGTTCGTTGACGACGGCGGGCTGGCGCGGGATGGAGGGAGCGCCTGCGGCGGCTTTGTAGCCACCGCCCTGGAGGACGAAGCCGGGGATGCTGCGGTGGATGATGGAGTTGGTGTAGTCGCCGCGGGAGATGTAGCCGAGGAAGTTGGTGACTGTGGCTGGGGCGGCGTCGGGGTAGTAGGCGAAGTCGATGGTGCCGGTATTGAAGACGACGCGGGAGGCCTGGGAGACGTCGGGGTCGGAGAAGAAAGAGGTTAGGCTGACGGGAGGCGGGATGGTGCCGAAGGCGAGGGCGCGGTCGGGGAGCGGGGACGAGGCGACTGGGGCGACGAGGGCGGGGACGGGTCGGAAGACATTGATGCGGAACTTCTGATTGGCGGTCATGCCGTTGCTGAAGGTGACCGTGATGGTCATGGGTGAGCGGGAAGGGGCAGTGGGGGTGCCGGTGATAAGACCGGTGGTGGGGTTGAGAGAGAGCCATGCGGGGAGGCCCGAGGCGGAGACGCTCGAGATGGTTGCGCCCGGGCAGGAGGCGACGATCTGGTGGGAGACGGCGGTGTTGACGAGACCGGAGATATAGACGGCGCTGGTGATGCGCGGGGGTGCGGTGACGGTGACGATGTTAGAGAACGAAGAGCCGGTGGCGTTGTAGGCTTCGACCTGCCATTCGAAGACTGTGCAGGCGGGCCATGAGGTGAGGACGTCGGTGAAGGTTGTGACGTTGGGGTTTACTCTGGTGAAGTCTGAGAAGGCGCCTGAGGAACCGACCCGGTAGGTGAGGTAGAAGCCTTCTTCGTCTGAGGAATTATCGGCCCATGAGAGGGCGAGGTCGGCGTCTTTCCATGTGAGCTGGAAGTTGGAGGGTGCGGCGGGAGGGGCGGCGAAGGCTGTTGGGGCCGTGGTGAGGAAGAGGGCGGCGCAGAGCGAGCGGCGGAGCGGGAGGCGGCTGGGATTCACGCTGAAGGGGATAGCATCGGCGGTGGGCGTTTGCCAAGTCCGGAAAGCGGTGGGTGGGGATCAGCGCACGGTGGCTATTTCGGGCTGAGAAGGTCGTCGGATCCGGGAAATTCTTCCCAATCTTCTGGTTCGAAGGCTGGGTCTTCGAGGGTGCAGCCGGGAGCGAGCGTCATGGTGCCGACGCCGCTACCGATCCAGTCGGCGATGGTGCCGGTCGGTTCTGGTTCTGGGGGGGTGATGATGGCAATGACTTTGCCATCGCGGGTGAGTTCGATGGTGAGATCGCCACTTTCCACGAGGGCGAGGTCCGCGTCCGGATGGGCGGTGAACTCGCTGACGGGGATCGTGCGGGTGCTCATGGGGCGGATTGTAGGCGGGAAGGACAGGGTCGTCAATTTCCGGCGATGAACCTGACTGGAATGGCGCGGTGTGGGTGGATCAGCGGCGGATGGGGGTGGCGAAGTGGGCGGCGACGACGGCGAGGGTGAAGACCCCGGAGAGAGGCATGAGGATGGCGGCGAGGAGCGGGTTCATGAGGCCTGCGAGGCAGAGGCCTGCGGCGGCGATGTTGTAGGTGACGGCGAAGGCGGCGACGCGGCGGACGGCTTTGGCGCGGAGTTTTGCGGTATCGAGGAGAGTGGTGAGGAATTTGAGACTGCGGCCGAGGAAGTAGAAGTCGGCTTTGGTTTCGAGGAGGCCTTTATCGACGACTGGGGTGCCGGTGCAGGAGGCGGCGGAGAAGGCTAGGGAATCGTTCATGCCGTCGCCGATGTAGAGAGTGTCGCCGCGGTCGAGGGAGCGGACGACCTGTTCTTTTTCGGTGGGGGTGAGTGAGGCGTGGGAGTTCTGCTGGGGGATGTCGAGTTCTGCGGCGAGGGAGCGGACTTTTTCGGGACGGTCGCCGCTGAGGAGGAAGAGGGAGAAGCCCGATTTCTGGAGGAAGGCGGCCTGGCTGACGGCGTCGGGGCGGACGGCGTCGCGGAAGCGGAGGGCGGCGAGAGGGATGCCGTCGCAGGCGAAGACGGCGTCGGTGCGGGAGTTGGCGGGGGCAGGGGCGAGCCAGTCGGGTCGGCCGAGGGACCAGCGAGCGCCCTGGGCGTCGGTGAACCAGACCCCCATGCCGGGGATTTCGTTGACTTCGGCGTTGGGGATGGGGTCGAGACGGCCGGAGTTGCCGAGGGATTCGGTGATGCTGCGGCTGACTGGGTGGAGACTGTCGAAGGTTAGGGAGAGGAGGGCTCTGCGGGCGTCTGGTTTGAGGGAGGCGAGGGCGTCGGGGTTTTCGAGGACCGGGTTTTCGAGTGTTAGGGTGCCGGTTTTATCGAAGAGGATTTTTCTGACGCGGAGGAGACGTGGCCAGAAGACCGAGCGGCGGACGAAGACCCCGCGGCGTTCCATGCGGGCGGCGGCGAGGTCGTCGGCGAGGGGGATGGCGACGCCGAGGGCGCAGGGGCAGGAGACGACGAGGACGGAGATCATGACCTGGAGGGCGCGGGCCGGATCGCCGGAGACGATCCACCATGAGGCGAAGCCGGCGATGGCTAGGACGATAACGATGGCGATGTAGGCGGAGAGGATGCGGTTGAGGAGCGGGTGGCGTGCTTCTTCCTCGCGGGATTCGCGGAGACGGCGGAAGAGGGAAGCGTCCCATGTTTCGAGGGCTTCGAGAAGGAGGGGAGTGCGGCCGATGTTGAGACTGCCAGCGGCGATGCGGCCGCCTGGGGTGATGTGGCGGGGTTCGGCTTCGCCGTTGATGGATTCGAGACTGACGGTGCCGTCGTCTTCCATGAGACGGGAGGCGACGGGGATGACCTGGCCGGGAGGTGATAGGAAGCGAGTGCCTGGGGTGATGGAGGCGAGCGGGAGCGGTTTGCCTTCGGGGTCGCGGATGGAGTTAGGGTCGAGGGCTTCGCCGAGGAGACGGCCTCGGTTGCGATCGACGGCGGCGGACTGGAGACGGCGGCCGGCGAGCATGAGGAAGGTGAAGACGGCGACGAAGTCGAAGTAGAGGAGCGAGTCGGAGTTGAGGAGCCAGCCGGCGATGGAGCCGAGGTAGGCGGCGACGATGCCAGCGGCGATGGGGAGGTCGATGTGGAGGACGCCGCAGCGGAGACCGCGGATGGCGCGGCCGATGAAGTAGGAGCCTCCGGTGAGGACGGCGAGGGTGGCGCAGACGCCGGCGGCCATGGTGAAGATGCCGGCGAGGGCGAAGTCGTGTTCCATGCCGAGGTAGCGCGGGAGGGAGAAGGCCATGGCGTTCATGGCGAATGCTCCGCAGAGCCCGGTGCGGCCGCTGAATTCGTTAGTGACGGTGTTTTCCGCGCCGACTGGGCCGAGGAGATAGCCGAACTGGCGGACAGAGTCTGCGAAGGCGGCGAGGTCGCAGTGGCCGGGATTCCATTCGAGGCGGATGCGGCCTGGGTGGGCGCGGACGCTGGCGCGGAGGGCTCCGGGGGTGCGGAGGAAGACCCGTTCGAGGAGCCAGACACAGCCGACGCAGGAGATGCCCTGGACGGCGAGGTCGAGGGAGGCCGCGCCGTTGGA
>JAIXPK010000161.1 GCA_027486335.1 Verrucomicrobiaceae bacterium
AGGAGAGCGGCGGCGTTTTCCGGGATGGAGATGACGAAGCGGTGGTCCTGGCCGATGGTTTCGTAGGCGAGGACGGTAGCGGTTTGGTCGATGTGGCCCTGGACGAAGTGGCCGCTGAGTCGGGCTCCGACGGAGAGGGAGCGTTCGAGATTGACGGTGGAGCCGTGCTGGAGGGTGCCGAGATTGGTGACGTCGAGGGTTTGGCGGAGGAGGTCGAACGCGACGGAGTCGGCGGAGGAGTGGACGACGGTGAGGCAGCAGCCGTTGACAGCGACGCTTTCGCCGAGGGAGAGCTCGGATGCGAAGGGGACGCCGGAGAGCGTGAGCCGCGCGCCGCCGAGGGAGGGGGTGAGGGAAGCGACTTTGGCGGTGGATTCGACGATGCCGGTGAACATAGGGGTGACGGGGCACGGGAGGAGGCGGTGCTCAACCGGAATTGGTGGGGGAGTGGGGCGCTGGGGTGGGCAGGGCGGATTTCTTCATCGGGGTGAATGAATGAGACTGAGAGCATTGCAGTGATATCGCCGCACGGTGGAGCGCGTGAGCTTCCTTGAATTTCCGTGCATGCCCACTTGCCGCGAGCCCGCTCACCTTCTAGCATAGGGACGTTTATGTCTGCCGTCTTCGCAGCGAATCTACTTCCCGGGCTTGCCCACAACCGACGGGTTTTGGGTGTGCGATGTGGTCAAACGATTGGCCGGTTGGCACAATGCCGCTACGAGCGCAGCAGCAACCGCGAGCGGTGGCGATCAGGGCTCGAGGTGAACACAAACTATTTTCTGGTTCACTGAGAAAATTCCATTAAATTCCGAGTGCTAAATGCGTTTATTATGATAAAAAAACTTATTGCCCCTTTGGCCGTAGCGGTATCAGTCCTGCTCTGGGAGAGTAATGTTGATGTTAGGATCGGGAAGAAAGACGCAAAGGAGGAAATGCTGACTGCCGGGCGGATTTCGACATTGAAATCGGATGGCATTAAAGAAGGACTTGAGGAAGAATGCCTAAAGTTTCTGGAAGAACCCAAAGTTGAATGGCCTAATGATTATCTGAAAAGCCGTACAGAAAAAGCACTTCGTCCAAAAAACAAACCGGTCTTTTATAATACCTGGATGAATGCTATCGTCGTGGATGCGCTCTTAAAGGATGAAAAAGGGCAGAAGTATCTTCCTCGGGTGAAGCATTTCCTGGATGTGTTTATAAAGGGCGACGGCACAATAACTGAAAATATCAGCAGCATCGAGCATTGCGTGCTCGGGTCTTCCCTGTTAAAGCTGGAGCAGTCCGGCAATCAAAAAAATTATGGTGTGCTGGCAGACAGCATGGCGGATTATCTACTGAACAAGCATGTCCGTACAAGCACGGGGACGTTGCCTTATTTTGGAAAAGCGACAACAAATCTTGTTCTGGTGGATTCACTAGGAATGATCTGTCCATTTCTCACGGAGTATGGAATACGACGATCGAATCCAAAAGCAATTGAACTTGCCGGCAGGCAATTGGAGGAATATCTGTCCAAAGGAATGGATGAGAATCTGAACATGCCATATCATGCCTATGACCTTGAGAAGAAAAGGCATTTGGGAATGGTCGGGTGGACGAGAGGGATGGGATGGCTTCTGGTTGGAATGGTCGATAGTTTAAAAGCCTTGAGGGAGGCGGGTCAGGATAATCCCCTGCTCGCAACAAAGATACCCCTGCTTTTGGGGACGACCTTTTCAGAACAAAGGCAAAATGGTCTTTTTGGATGGGAACTAGTGAATCCTTATTGCGACGTTGATACGTCAGGAAGCGCGATGATCCTCTATTCCCTCGAACGGGCAATGCAAATGAATCTTGTTTCCGGAGATTATGTTAGTAAGGCGGAAAAGTTAATGATGGGGCTGATGGAGAATACGACGGTCAAGTTCGAAGTCATCAACAGCCTTGCAGACTGCCAGGGGATTGGCCATTTTCCGAGAGTGTTCGGGCATTTTTCTTACGGGCAAGCCTTTGCAACGTCTGCGTATATTGAATACAATAAACGGGTGAGTTCATCAAAGGATTCATCTCAGTGAGGCATTGCAGGGGAATCGGCGGCAATTGGACAGACCTCTTCGCACTGTGTCGGGGCAAGGTTTGCGGACGGAGGGGATGATGCCTGGCGGCAGGGTGGGGACGACGTTGGTGTGGGGTGAGGCGAGGGCGGTACAATTGGACAGACCTCTTCGCGGGGTGCTGAGCCGCCCAAGCGGCGCGGTGGCTGAGCTTGCAGGTATGGTATCGGGGTGCGCAATTGGACAGACCTGTTCGTGCTGTGCTGGGGCGCGGTTTGCGGAGGAGGGGGTGATGCGTGGCGATTGGGAGGGGGAGGCCGTTGTGCCGGCTGTGGCGGGGGTGCGCAATTGGACAGACCTCTTCGCGAGGAGGAGGGAGGAGGCGGCGGGCAACGGGAATTGGTGGGGGAGTGGGTCGCGAGGGCGCCAAAAATCCCAATTTTGATGTTGCCAATGAAAGCGGGTCCCCGATAAGCTCCATGCACCGATCTCTTTTTATGAAGAAATTCCTCCTGATTCTCCTCACCGCGGGCATTGCCGGGATTGGCACTGCCGATATCCAGTCGCCTCCGGCGTACAAGCATGGCATGTTGCGCAAGCTGAGCCGTGCGGTGGCCAACCTTGGCTTTGGCTACACCGAGATTCCGGTGCAGTGGTCGCGTTCGGAGATTGAAGGTGGTGCGAGCGAGCAAGTGGCTTACGGCACGATTTACGGTGCTGGCAAGACGGTGGCGCGCGTGGGTTATGGTTTGTTTGAACTGGTGACGTTCCCGTTCCCGGCTTACAAGGGCACGTATCGTGCGCCGTATGCTCCAGGGCTTCGCGAAGAGTACCACCCGAGCACTGGGCTGCTGGAATTCCCGCCTGAGGTTGGGTTTATTTCCGGTGTGGTGCACAACCGGACTCAGGTTCAGTAATCTGGGCTGACGCGAGATTTTACGGGGCCACCCGCGGCGGATGACGCTGCGGGTGGCTTTTTTTGCGGGTGATGATGGGCTGGGGAAGGGGCGGAGTTGTGGGCGCATTTTTCGAGGGGAGGTGATCGGAGAGAAAAATCTGACGAGTGGGGGCGCTATGGTTGGGGAGGTTGGGGAAGGTTTGCCGCGACTGGTGAATTCCCGACAGCCGCGTTGCATCTGTGAATGATCCCGAATAAGCTTCTGCCATGAAAACCGTATTGTTCCGTCCCTTTGCGCTTCTGTTGAGTGCTGGTCTGCTGGTGAGTGTTCCGGCGCTGCGAGCGCAGGATGAGAAGCCTGCGAAGCCGGAGGCGGAGGAATCGAGCGAGGAGGAGCCTGCGGAGGAGGAAGGGGTGCCTGAGGAGTTTGATGCGGATGAATTCAAGCAGCAGATGGAGGAGCAGGAGAAGGAGGAGAAGGAGGCGGTGGCGAAGATGATGAAGGTGTTCAAGCCGCTGGAGGCGGAGTGGACGGGGACGGAGAAGATTGAGCATGAGGACGAACCGCTGAAGGCCTTGGACAAGTCGTGGAAGGACGAGTGGAAGGGCTTTTTCACGTTTGGGGGCCGGTATTTCGAGATGACTGGGCAGGCGAGTGGCGACAACGCGTCTAGCTACCGTTGGATCTGCACGTGGGATACCTCGGCGGAGGTGTATCGGGCGTGGTATTTCGGGGACAACGCGCACAATCAGTATGTGGGGCAGTTGAGTGACGACGGGAAGCATGTGGTGTGGAAGACACGCGGGCAGAACGGGTCGACGAGCCAGTTTGAGATGGTGGCGGACGGGGACCGGGTGAAGTGCAATGGGACTGATCGTGCGCCCGGAGGGCGGCCGTTTTCGAAGCAGAGTTCGAGTTATACCCGGAAGAAGCTGGAACTTTGAATGAGTGTGGGCATTGCGGTGCCCATGCGCCTTGCCCAAGCATGATGGCTGAAACGAACGACGGAGTATTTGACCCTGTGGAGGATATCGTTGGAGATATCCGGGCGGGGAAGCTGGTGATCATCACGGACGATGAGGACCGGGAGAATGAGGGGGATCTGATCGGGGCGGCGGAGTTGATGACGCCCGAGATGGTGAACTTCATGATCACGGAGGGGCGGGGGATGCTGTGTGCGCCGGTGTCGGAGGGGATTGCGGCGACGTTGCGATTGGGCCCGATGGTGGCTCAGAACCGGGACACGTTCCGGACGAATTACACGGTGACGGTGGACGCGGCGCGCGGGGTGACGACGGGGGTGAGTGCGTTTGACCGGGCACATACGATTCGGACGCTGGCGGATCCTGCGAGTACGGCGGGTGATCTGGTGCAGCCTGGGCATGTGAATCCGCTGGTGGCGCGGCCGGGGGGGGTGTTGCGGCGTGCGGGGCACACGGAGGCGGCGGTGGATCTGGCGGTGATGGCTGGGTTGCGGCCGGCCGGGGCGCTGATTGAGATTCTGGCGTCGGATGGTCGGGCGATGCGGGTGCCGGAGTTGCGGGTGTTTGCGGACCGGCACGGGTTGAAGATGTCGAGCATTGCGTCGCTGATCGAGTACCGGCGGCGGAGTGAGTTGCTAGTGAAGCGGGAGCAGGTGATCAAGCTGCCGACGGACTACGGGGATTTTGAATTGTATCTGTACCGGAGCACGATTGATCAGCAGGAGCATCTGGCGCTGGTGCGCGGTGAGGTGGCGGATGGGGCGCCGGTGCTGGTGCGGGTGCACAGCGAGTGCCTGACGGGAGATGTGTTCGGGTCGCAGCGGTGTGACTGCGGGTGGCAACTGGATGCGGCGATGGGGCGGATTGCCGAGGAAGGGCGGGGTGTGCTGCTGTACATGCGGCAGGAGGGCCGGGGGATCGGGCTGGCGGCGAAGATTCATGCGTACAAGCTGCAGGAGGAGGGCTTGGACACGGTGGAGGCGAACGAGCGGCTAGGATTTCCGATGGATTTGCGGGATTACGGGATGGGGGCGCAGATGCTGCATGATCTGGGGGTGCGGAAGATCCGGCTGATGACGAACAATCCGCGGAAGATAGTGGGATTGGAGGGGCACAGCCTTGAGATTGTGGAGCAGATTCCGGTGAAGCCGGTGCCGAATCAGCATAATCGGCGGTATCTGGAGACGAAGCGGCTGAAAATGGGGCATGTGCTGTGACGTTTGGAGATTTTCCCTATAATGATATGAAGACACTTCCGACGGTAATGATGGCGATGGTTGCTGGTGTGGTGAGCGGGCAGGACACGAAGCCTGCGGCAGCGGGGACGGTGAAGGACGGGGTGAAGCATGTGGATGCGGCGGGTGCGAAGGCGCTGCTGGATGCGGCGGCGAAGGATGGGAGCAAGGAAGGGAAGGCGAAGGTGGTGATCCTTGATGTGAGGACGGCGGATGAGTTCAAGGCGGGGCATTTGAAGGGGGCGGTGAATGTGGATTTCATGGGCAAGGAATTCGAGAAGGGCGTGGGCGGGATTGACAAGGATGCGGTGGTGGTGGTGCATTGTCAGGCGGGCGGGCGGAGTGCGCGGTCGCTGCCGAAGCTGAAGGCACTGGGCTTCAAGAATCTGGTGCATCTTGATGGCGGGTTTGGCGGATGGGAGGGAGCTGGGTTGCCGGTGGAGAAGTGAGGATGGGGTCGTGGTGATGCGGGGTGCGGATGGAAAGGAATTGAAGGATTATGGCGCAGGAAGTGATCACGATACTGCTAGCGGACGACCATGCGGTGGTGCGCAATGGTTTCCGGCATCTGCTGGCGGCGCAGTGGGACATGGAGGTGGTGGGAGAGGCGGCGGACGGGCTCGAGGCGTTGCGGAAGGCGGAGGAACTGCAGCCGCAGGTGGCGGTGATGGACGTGACGATGCCGGGGTTGAACGGGATTGAGGCGACGCGGCGGCTGGCGTCGGTGTCGCCGCGGACGAGGGTACTAGCGCTGTCGATGCACAAGGATTCGGTGTATGTGAGGGAGATTCTGAGGGCTGGGGCGAAGGGGTATCTGCTGAAGGACAGCAGTGAGGCGGATTTTCTGGAGGCGGTGCGGGCGGTGGCGCACGGGAAGGGGTATTTGAGCACGGAGGTGTCGGAGGCGGTGATAGATGATTACCGGCGGCATGTGACGAATCCGATTGATCTGCTGAGCACGCGGGAGCGGGAGGTGCTGCAGCACATTGCGGAGAGCCGGACGAACAAGGAGATCGCGGCGGCGCTGCATTTGAGTGTGTACACGGTGGAGGCGCACCGGGGTCGGATCATGGAGAAGCTGAACCTGCATTCGATTGGCGAGTTGGTGCGGTTTGCGGTGCGCAACGGGCTGGTTGATTGAGGGGCGTATGAGTGGAGCGCCGGGAGATGA
Source organism: Verrucomicrobiaceae bacterium (assembly GCA_027486335.1). Lineage (GTDB taxonomy): Bacteria > Verrucomicrobiota > Verrucomicrobiia > Verrucomicrobiales > V1-33 > V1-33. Next base: position 6,322 of record JAIXPK010000161.1, read on the forward strand.
TAGGAAGGGTGCGGTGCCGTCCTATCTGGTGCGGGGATTGGTGGCTGGGTTTACGGTGGTGTTTCTGCTGCTGGCTGCGGCTGGCTGGGCGGCGTTGCGGGACAGCCGGGAGATCCGGCGGGGGACGGCGTCGATGGTGGCGGAGCAGATGAGGATTTCGCGGCTGCTGTATGAGGTGCAGATGGAGGAGGATGCGATCGCGGAGCTGGTGCACCGGGTGGCGCATCCGCCGGAGCCGGATGACCGGGCGGAATTGATAGGGAAACTGGCCGAGGCGGAGGTGACGGTGGCGCGACTGACGGAGGAATCGGAGACGACGCCGCAGGCGGGGTTATGGAAGGAACTGAAGGCGAGGACGGCGGAGTTTTTCGGGCTAGTGCGTGCGGCGCTGCTGCGGGAGTCGGTGCCAGGGGAGGATGAGATTCAGGGCGTGTTCCGGAGTCATGATCGGGTGGTGGCGCTGATTCACGGGATCATAACGGAGAGTTCGAAACATCTGGAGGAATCGGAGCGGGAGATCGAGCGGCAGTCGGTGCGGCTGGCGGATGATTCGGCGCTGCTGCTGATTTCGTGTCTGGTGCTGTCGGCGGTGTGTGCGGCGGCGACGGTGGGATTTGTGAGGCACGGGTTGAGGCGGATGGCGCAGCAGTCGGAGGAATTGAATCGGGTGTCGTGGCACATGCTGCAGACGCAGGAGGAAGTGGCGCGGCGGTTTTCGCACGAGCTGCATGATGAGTTAGGGCAGTCGCTGGCGGCGGTGCGAGCGGGGCTGACGCGTCGGAGCACGGATGATCTGGAGTCGCTGCGGGCGGACTGCCTGCATCTGGTGGATGAATCGATTGCGAATGTGAGGGAGTTGTCGCAGCTGCTGCGGCCGGTGATACTGGATGATTTCGGGCTGGATGCGGGATTGCGGTGGCTGACGGAGAAGTATGCGCAGCGGGCGCACATTGAGTTGCGGTATGAGTCGTCAGGGACGGGGCGATATGCGGACGAGACGGAGACGCATCTTTACCGGATTGCGCAGGAGGCGCTGACGAACATTGCGCGGCATTCCGGGGCGACGGCGGTGCAGGTCAGGCTGGAGGAGAAGGCGGGATGGATTGAGCTGACGGTGGAGGACAACGGGCGCGGGTTGCCGGAGGGAGCGGGGAGTTCGTCGGCGAGCATCGGGATGATTGGGATGCGGGCGAGGGCGGAGCAGTCGGGCGGGGAGTTTGTGATCGGGCGTGCGGCGGCGGGTGGGGTTAGGTTGCGGGCGAGAGTGCCGGCGCGTCGGCATCCGGGGGTGGAGGGGGCGGTTATTTGAGGGGAGTTGGCGGGGGGATGGATGGCAGGGGAATGGGTCTTATGGGGATGACAGGGGCCCTTGGCGGATGCGGGTGGCGAGGTGGGGCGTGAATGGAGAGGGGAGAGCCTGCCGCCCCTGCCGGGGCGGTGATCTGTTGTTGTGTTAGACCGGTGGCTGACGCCACCGGCTGATTTCCGTCAGGCGTTCGGCTTGGATGTGTTATTTAAGGGGCCATTTGGAGAGGAGCCAGACGGCGACGGTGTGGTTGTTTTCGTGGATGACGCCGCCGCGGCGCTGGAGGGTTTGTTCCATGAAGCCGACTTCGAGGCGGGTGGAGTCGGAGAGTTTGCGGCCGATGCCGACGAAGGCGCGGTTCTGGTCGAAGTGGTTGCGGTAGACGTTGTCGCCGAAGTTGATGAAGATTTCGTCCCAGACGGGGACGTACCATTTTTTGTCGGCGGAGATGGGGATGGTGGTGCGGAGCATGTAGCGGATGCGGTTTTCGTAGCGCCAGCCGTTCTGGTGGTAGTTTCCGCTGGAGTCGGGGGCGAGGGTGCCGATGTTGCGTTGTTCGAGACGGACGCGGTGGGTCCAGTCGAGGCCGAAGGCCTTGTGATTGACGGCGACCTGTTCCCACCAGCGGTTTTCTGGGAAGTCGTCAGGGGCTGGGTAATCGCCGTAGGGGTAGGTGGTGACGTGGGCGTAGCCTGCGGTGAGGGTGATGTGAGGGTTGAGCGTGTAGTTGATGCCTGGGCGGATGAGGAGCTGCTGCCAGTCTGAGCCCATGTCGGAGAGGCGGAACTGGCTTTCGAGGTGGACGCCCCATTTGGTATCGCCGAGGGGGTGATCGCCGACATAGTTGAGCCAGAGGTGGCCGTTGGAGTCGTAGACGCTGGCGGCTGGGGCGGCGGCGGCTGAGAGGAGGAGGGTCGCGGCGGCGGCGAGCCACCTGGGAGGGTGGAGATTCATAGAGACAGGGGATGTCTGGTTAGGAATGCGTGGTGGGGTTCAGGCGCGGCGGATGCGAGCGGCGAGCGGGTGAGCGGAGACGGGGAAGTGGTTATCGAGGCCGTCGAGGATGAGTTCGCGGTTTTCGAGTTTCCAGTCCTGGGCCATTTCCTCTAGCTTTTTGAGGACCGAGTGGTCGACGAGGGTGGTTTTGGAGAGATTGAGGTTGAGTTTGGGGGTGTCCTTTAGGCTGAGGAGTTGTTTGCGGACGGGGAGCCAGTTGGAGAAGACGAGGGCGTCTTCGGCGTGGAGGGAGGTGTCGCCGGTGACTGGGTGCTGTTCGAGTTTGAGGCGTGGTTTGAAGAGATTGGTGAAGGAGACGCCCTTGGACATGTGGAGGATCATTTTGACGATGATGCCTGCGGCGATCCCGATGAGGAGGTCGGTGGCGAGGGTCGCGATCATCGTGATGAGGAAGACGGCGAGCTGGCCTTTACCGAGTTGCCACATGTGGCGGAATTCTTTGGGGGAGGCGAGGTTGAAGCCTGTGAAGACGAGCATGCCTGCGAGTGCGGCGAGGGGGATCATGTTGAGGAGCCACGGGACGGAGGCGACGAGGATGAGGAGGAAGGTGCCGTGGAAGAAGTTAGCCCAGCGGGTGCGGGCTCCGTTGTTGCGGTTGGCGGAGGAGCGGACGATTTCCGAGATCATGGGGATGCCGCCGATGCAGGAGACGAGGGTATTGGCGACGCCGACGGCGAGGAGGTCGCGGTTGAGGTTGGTGCGGCGCTGCCATGGGTCGAGGAGGTCGATCGCTTTGGCGCTGAGGAGGGATTCGAGGGTGCCGACGAGGGAGAACATGACGATCCACTTGAGGCCGACGGCGGAGAGGATGTTAGAAAAGTCGGGGTGTCTGATTCCGCTGAGCATGTTGAGCGGGAGGGAGACGAGGTTTTTGGGGCCGACGGTGTACTGGTGGCCGTGGAACTGGTACATGTGCTGGTGTGCGATGTCGAAGTAGACGGCGAGGGGAGTGGCGGCGAGGAGGACGAGCATGGGGCCGGGGATTGCCTGGACGAGCTTGTGTTTGATGAAGAGACGGCCGAAGAGGAGGAGGAGGGCGATGCCGCCGATGAGGGCGATTTCCGGGTTGAGGTTAGCGATGCTGTGAGGGATTTCGGCGAGGAGTTCGAGGGGTTCCTTGGCGTGAGCGGCGACGCCGAGGGCGACGTGGATTTGTTTGGAGATGATGATGACGCCGATGGCGGCGAGCATGCCGTGGACGGCGGCGATGGGGAAGAATTCGCCGAGGGTCCCGAGTTTGAGGGCACCGAAGAGGATCTGGATGACGCCGGCGATGACGCCGACGGCGAGGGCGCCTTCGTAGCCGAGTTCCTGGACGGAGCCGAGGACGATGACGATCATGCCTGCGGCCGGGCCTTTGATGGTGAGTTCGGAGTTGCTGAGGAAGGGTGTGAGCATGCCGCCGATGACGGCGGTGAAGATGCCTGCGATGGGTGGGACGCCGGAGGCGACGGAGATGCCGAGGCAGAGCGGGAGGGCGATGAGGAAGACGAGGAAGCCTGAGAGGAGGTCGTTTTTCCAGAAGGCGGCGAGGCCTGAGAGATTCCCGACCGGAACGGGGCCGGCGGGCACGGATGGTGCAGGGGATGGATGAGACATGGTGGATTCAGGGAACATGGATAATGACGCATGGCTTGGAGCGAAATCCCATAGCCTCTGCGGGGTAAATCGTGACCCTTTGGCGGGGGTCCCCCCGGGAGGGTGCGCAATACCCCATGGGGAGGGGATGGCGCGGGGTGGCGTGAGTGGGCTTTATTGTGGCGCTTTGAAGACCGACCATACCAGCCATACAGCCGCCAGTCCGCGTGAGGCCCTGCGCCATGCGGTTGATCATGCCGCGCATTACCTTCCGGCGCAGGGTCCGATTGGGGTGTTCATTCACCACAACACGCTGCATGCGTTTCAGCATCTGAAGTTTGAGGAGGCGGTGCTGAAGGCGGCGCGGGAGTTTGGAGCGGAGCCGTACATGAAGGAGGAGGCGTACCAGAAGGATCGGGGGCGGGGGCGGATTGCGGATGAGGATGTGCGCGTGGTGGTGACAGCGGAGCCTGATGCGCTGATTATTCCCGGGCGGCTGACGAGGCATGAATTGCGGACGGCGATGCTGACGCCGGGGGTGCGGGAGGCGGAGGCGCGGACGTTGTCGTGGCATCTGGAGGAAGGCGGCTGGCTGACGTCGTTCCGGAGTGATTTGGGGGTGGCGGCGAAGGCTGGGCTGGCGGGGGACAATCCGCGGGCGTTATGGGAAGCGTGTGTTGGGAGGATTCCAGCGGCGGTGCCCTGCGAGGCGGAGCGGGTGAGACGACCGGCTGAGGCGGTGATGATCACGAAGGGATTGAACATGGATGACTATGTTCATCCGCCGCTGATTCGGCTGACGGGGGCGTATGTGGACCAGGGGATTGCTTACTGGCCGATGCCGATGCGGGAGCTGGGGCTGCTGCGTGCGGCGCGGCGGATCATGGGTCAGGGGATGTCGTTGTTTCCGGCGAATCTGGAGGGGATCGGGGAGGTGTTCCGGGCGCATGAGGCGGAGGGACTGGATGCGGAGGATGTGGTGCTGAGGATGCTAGGGGAGCTGGGGGTGCCGCAGGAGGAGTGGGAGGATTATGTGGTGGCGGAGCTGCTGCCGCTGGCGGGTTGGGCGGGACTGATCCGGAAGCTGGAGGAGGATCCGTCGCTGGCTCCGCATGACCGCGTGCGGTGTTCGCTGCTGGAGTTTCTGGCGCTGAGGTTGTGTTATACGGTGACGGCGCTGCGCAATCTGGCTGGGGAGAGCCGGTCGTGGCGGGAGGTGAGGCGGCGGCCTGGGGTGGAGGCGGAGATGGAGGTGGCGGCGGTGTTTGATGCGGCGCAGCTGATTGGGATGGGGAGTGCGGAGCTGCTGGCGCTGTCGGTGGTGAGTTTCGAGGCATTCCGGCAGGAGGTGGCGGCGTTCGGGAGTCTGGAGCGGCGGCGATTGCTACATCTGGCGTATGAGCGGCGGCATGAGCGGCAGATTCTGGTGCCGCTGGCGCGGCACCGGCGGATGCCGAGGTTAGTGCCTGAGAGCACGCGGCTGGCGGCGCAGGTGATGTTCTGCATTGATGAGCGGGAGGAATCGATCCGGCGGGCGCTGGAGGAGACGGATCCGGAGATTGAGACGTTAGGAGCGGCGGGGTTTTTCGGGTGTGCGATTGACTATGCGGGGATTGACGATGCGGGCGGGGTGGCGTTGTGTCCGGTGGTGGTGAAGCCGGGGCATGAAGTGAGGGAGGTGCCGGTGGGAGAGCATGCGGGGATGCAGGAGAAGCGTCAGGCGCTGCGGCGGGTGTGGGCGAAGGTGGCGCAGAACAGCTATGTGTCGTCGCGTTCGCTGGTGCGGGGGTGGGTAAGTACGGCGTGTCTGGGTTTTCTATCGATATTTCCGCTGACGCTGCGGGTGCTGCGGCCGTCGGTATATGCGCGGTTCATGGAGCGGATGAACCGGTTGTTTCTGCCTGAGCCGCGGACCGAGCTGGCGTTCATGAGTGATGACGAGGCGTCGCGGGTGGCGACGTCCGGGTTGCTGAGCGGGTTCTGCACGCCTGAGAAGGTGGAGCGGGTGGCTGGGGTGCTAGGGTCTGCGGGGCTGCATGCGGGGATGGCGCGGGTGGTGGCGGTGCTGGGGCATGGGTCGACGACATTGAACAACCCGCATGAATCGGCGTACAACTGCGGGGCGTGCGGTGGTCGGAGCGGGGCGCCTAACGCGCGGTTGTTTGCGGCGATGGCGAACCGGCCGGCGGTGCGGGAGGGGTTGAGGGCGAAGGGGATTACGGTGCCTGAGGACACGTGGTTTGTGGGTGGGTACCATGACACGTGCAGCGATGCGATTCAGTGGTTTGATCTGGATCTGGTGCCGGCGAGTCACCGCGGGGATCTGGCGCGACTGCAGGCGTCGCTGGACAAGGCGCGGGCGTTGAGTGCGCATGAGCGGACGCGGCGGTTTGAGGCGGCGTCGCCGGATTTCGGGCCTGAGGAGGCGTTAGTGCATGTGCGGGAGCGGTCGGAGCATTTAGGGGAGCCGCGGCCGGAGTACGGGCATGGGACGAATGCGGTGTGCATTGTGGGGAGGCGTGAGCAGACGCGGGGGTTGTTCTTTGACCGGCGGGCGTTTCTGGTGAGTTATGATGCGACGCTGGATCCGAAGGACGAGGCGCTGGCGCGGGTGCTGGGGGCGGTGATACCGGTGTGTGGGGGGATCAGTCTGGAGTATTACTTTTCGTTTGTGGACAACGAGGTGTACGGGTGCGGGACGAAGCTGCCGCACAATGTGACGGGGCTGGTGGGGGTGATGAACGGGTACCAGGGGGATTTGCGGACGGGGTTGCCGCTGCAGACGGTGGAGATTCATGAACCTGTGAGGATATTGTTTGTGGTGGAGACGACGCCGGAGCGGCTGATGAAGGTGGTGAAGGCGAATCCCGAGCTGACGGAGTTTGTGGAGAACCACTGGATCCGGGTGGCGACGATGGATCCGGGGGACGGAGCGATTCAGGTGCTGCGGGCGGACGGGACGTTCGAGCCGCTGACGGGCGATGACGAGCCGCTGCCGCAGGCGGCGACGTCGCGTGATTACTACCGCGGGCGGATGGAGCATCTGCCGGTGGCGCGGATCGGGGCGGCATGAACCAAACAACGATATCCTGACATGTATTCCGAGAAACTATTGAGTGTGCTGGTGGCGGTGCCTGGGATTGTGGTGCTGCTGCTGAGTCTGAGCTGGCTGTTTGGGGTGACGCTGGCGGAGCGGGCGATTTCGAGGGTGACGAAGACGGTGTATGCGCTGCTGATTGTGACGGCGGTGCTGCTGGTGGCGAGTCTGTGGCGCGGGCATGTGGATTCGGTGACGATGTTTGCGGGTCACTGGTTCACGGTGGGGGATTACGGGTTTGATGTGGTGCTGCTGGCGGATCGTTTGTCGGTTCCGTTTGCGCTGCTGACGGTGGTGCTGGCGGGGATTGTGGGGGCGTTTTCGGTGAGGTATCTGCATCGGGACCCGGGGTTTTTCCGGTTTTTCCTGCTGCTGCATCTGTTCACGCTGGGGTCGCTGCTGGTGTTCCTGGCGGGGTCGCTGGATCTGTTGGTGGCGGGGTGGGAGCTGGTGGGGATCACGTCGGTGCTGCTGGTGGGATTTTTCCAGTACCGGCGAGATCCTGTGAGGAATGCGCTGCGGGTGTTCACGACTTACCGGGTGGCGGACCTCTGCATATTGGTTGCGATTTTTGTGGCGCATCATTCGTTCGGGGCGGCGTCGTGGGCGGCGATGTTTCGTGGGACGTGGCCTGAGGCGGAGAATCTGATGCATGGTCCGGCGGCGACGGTGCTGGCGGTGCTGCTAGTGCTGGCGGCGTCGGGGAAATCGTCGCAGGGACCGTTTTACGGGTGGTTGCCGCGGGCGATGGAGGGGCCGACGCCGTCGAGTGCGGTGTTCTACGGGGCGATTTCGGTGCATGCGGGGGCGTATCTGCTGCTGAGGGCGGAGCCGTTGATCCGGTCGTCGATGGTGGCGACGGTGGTGCTGGTGACGATCGGGCTGGGGACGGCGTTTCTGGGTACCCTTGTGCACCGGACGTGTGCGGATGCGAAGACGTCGGTGGCTTATGCGTCGCAGACCCAGCTGGGGCTGATTTTTGCGGAGATCGGGTTTGGGTGGACGACGATGGCGTTGGTGCACATCAGCGGGCATGCGATGCTGCGGACCCTGCAGTTTCTGCGGACTCCGTCGATGCTGCGGGATTACCATCGATTGCATGCGGCGTCGGGCGGGAATCTGGATCCGACGGGGAGTCACTATGAGTCGATACTGCCGGCGCGGGTGCAGCACTGGCTGTACCGGTTTGCGCTAGGGAGAGGGTTTTATGATTCTGTGGTGGACCGTTTTGTAGCGGCACCGGTGCTGATGGTGGCGAAGCTGCTGGGGGTATTCGAGCCTGAGGGGGATCCGGTGCCTGAGGTGAAGGCCGTGGAGGAGAAGAGGGCGAGTGTTTCTGCTGAGATTCTATGAATGAGCTTTTTCTGCCATATTTGACTGCCGGGGTGGCGACGCCGCTGGTGGTTGCGATGATGTTGCCAGGACAGAGTGAGGGCCGGAGGCGAGTGACGGCGCTTCTGGCGGCTGGGTTTTCGGCGCTGTGTTTTGCGGTGGCCGGGGGCACGTCCGGGGGAGTGGCGGTGGTGGATCCGCTGATCCCGTGGCTGAGCAGCGGGCCGTTGACGGTGCTGCCGCTGGTGTTTTATGCGCTGATGACGGTGGCGGTGCTGCTGATGGCTCCGAAGCGTGATGCGGACGGGTCGTTTCTGGCTGGGGTGCTTATATTGCTAGGCGGGACATCGCTGGCGAATGCGGCGGCGAATCTCGGGGTGATGACGGTGGGCTGGTGGGTGACGCTGGTGCCGTTTCTCGCGGGGATGTTCGGGTCGCGGGCGGGGTTGGGTCGAGCGGAGCGGTTTCAGGTGGTGGCTGGGGTGCTGCTAACGGTTGGGGTGGTGCTGCTGAAGGTGAGTGGGGTGGATGGAGGGTTGCGGGAAGGCGGGGGTGTGGCGTTCGGGTTGCTGGCGCTGGCGACGGTGCTGCGGAAGGGAGTGTTTCCGCTGCATGCTGGGACGATGCAGTTGTTCGAGCGCGGGCCGCTGCTGCCGGCGGGGTTGTTGTTCAACGGGCATCTGGGGGCGCTGATGGTGGCGCGGCTTGAGTTGGAGGGATTGACGGAGGCCGGGCGGATGGTGATGGACGTGGCGGGGTTGGTGGCGCTGGCGGGGGCGCTGCTGGCGGCGGTGCGGGCGTTTGCGGAGCGGAAGCCGAGGAGGTTGCTGGCGCTGATTGCGGTGTCGCAGGCGTCGTTTATTCTGGCGGGGCTGGCGACGCGGAACATGGCGGGGGTGACTGGTGCGCTGGTGCACTGGATGGTGGTGTCGGCGGCGTCGATGGGGATGGCGTGTGTGCTGAGGGCGGTGGAGGTGCGGGTGGCGGACGCGCTGGCTCCTGCGGGGCCGCTGGGGCTGGCGGTGCGGGCACCGCGGCTGGCGGTGTTTTTCCTTGTGTGCGGGCTGGCGCTGATCGGGCTGCCGGGGACGTTAGGGTACTGTGCGGAGGATCTGCTGTTTCACGGGGCGCTGGAGAGTCATCCGCTGCTGGGGGTGGCGCTGCCGCTGGCGACGGCATTGAATGCGGTGCACATCATGCGGCTGTACGGGATGCTGTTTCTGGGCGTGCTGCCGAAGCAGGTGCCGAATGTGCCGGATGTGCTGGTGCGGGAGCGGTGGGCGCTGAGTGCGTTTGTGGTGTTTCTGGTGGCGTTTGGGATTGTGCCGCGATTGCTG
>JAIXPK010000550.1 GCA_027486335.1 Verrucomicrobiaceae bacterium
GCTCATCACCCCGCAAGCCCCCCTCCGTTCCCGCCCCTCCGAATAAGCAGCCGAAGGCTCTGGACTGCTGTCAGAATTACAGCTCTCTCCGCGCACGGAGTGCGCCTACAAGCCCTCTCCGTTCCCGCCCCCTCCGAACAAGCAACTCCACTCATTGCGGGTAGGGACGTGCTCCCGCACGTCCTCTCCCAACAAGTCCCCGCTCCGTTCAAGCAGCCGAAGGCTCTGGACTGCTGTCAGAATTACAGCTCTCTCCGCGCACGGAGTGCGCCTACAAGCCTCTGCCCTATCTGCCCTATCTGCCCTGTTTGGCCTATTTGTCCCATCCGTCCATCTGAAACCCTCACCTCCCTCCTTCCTATCCTACGCCTGAACACCGCCCCCTAAACTCCGCCTCCCCAATCCCAACGGGATTGCGCCCCCACCGCCATTCACCCCCTCCCCACGATCCTCTCCCATCGGCTCCCCACACCCCTCCCATTCGAAAACAATTCGTGCCCATTCGTCACATTCGTGGTCCAAAACCCTCACCCCAACCCCGTCCCGTACGGACGACCGGTCAGAAGCCGGGGTGCCGCGAAACACTCGCGGCACCCCCGGTTCCCTCCTCTCCACACCCGCCCCCGCGATCGCCACCTCTCCAGCCCGCGCCCACCCACTAACTCGACGTCACATACCGCTCAACCTCACCTTCAGGTCCAGGAAGAGCCGAGGCGCGGCGGTACCGGTGACGGTGGCGGTCACCGTGGTGATGCCCGCGACTGGGGTGTTGGGCTGGGCAGTCAGGGTCACAGTAGTCCCGGCAGCATCGGTGACTCCACTGTCGTTGAAGGTCGTCAGATCCTTCGACCACCGGTAGGCTGCCGCGACATCGCTACCGGGAGTGGCATTCTGCGGGTGCGTGAAGGTGAAGGTATTGCCCGTCGCCACGCCAGGGACAATCCCCGGATTCGACCTGTCAGGGGCCGTCCCGAAAAAGTTCTCCACCCCGTTCTTCAGGCCGTCATTGTCGGGATCATCTGTGAAACCGGTCAAAGCACCCACCGAGGGAAAGCCCGCGATCCATGACGCATAGGTGTTGATGGAGGGGTTTACCAGCTTGAGAGATGTCCCCTCAACACGGAGTTCGTAGCCGGGGATGGGCGCCGCCAGCACCGGAGTACCGATGATTTCAGAAGAGGCGGTGATCAGGGTGTGACTCGCCGCCGTAGGGGTCCCGGAAATCCGGATGGTGCCCGCATTGAGGTCGAAGCTGCTGCTGGAGGTGACAGGCGAGCCGATCGTAAACTGCAGCGAAGCCCCCGCACTCATCGAGACCGGCGAGGCGGTGCTTCCGCCGGTCAGAGCGAGCACGCCGGCGCTGACCACCGTCTGGCCGGTGTAATTGTTGTTTCCGGAGAGCGTCCACGTGCCAGTCCCCGCTTTGGTGATTCTAATGGTATCGGCCCCCTGACGAATGCTGCCGGCGAACACACCATTGCCCACGCCGCCCAATGTCAGGGTCTTCACAAGGGGGCTGCCGTTGGCCGCCAGAGCAGGACTGTTGTCCAGCAGGTCGGTATTGATAGTCAGGAGCTGCGCGCTGGCATTGCTGATGGTCTGCAGCACCTGCGGACCGACACCCAACTCGATCCGCCGGTGGTTCAACGTCACGGGCGCGGTGGCCCCGGCCCCGATATTGAAGGTCATCGTCTGGGCACCACCAAGGAGATGCCCGAACGTGATATTGCCGGCTCCCGGGACATCCGCCACGCTGTTAATGTTCAGGGTGAGGGCGACGTTAGTACCCTGATAACGAATCGGTCCGGTGAACGTGTTCGCGGTGCTGTTCAGGTTGGCGGTCGCGCTGCCGGCGTTGCCATGATACATAGCAATCCCACCAGTGCCCTGCACCGGGCCACTCATCGTGTTGCTGCCGCTGCCGCCGGAAGCGAAGGTGGCAATCACGCCTTCATTGAGGATGAATGGACGATTCGATGTGACCGCGCCGATGTTTGTATTACCCGCGAGTCCGGTGGAGGCATTGATCGTGACCGGCACGTTGGCTGCCCCGAGATTGGCATCTGAAAGCCAGATGAGATTGCCGCCATTGACCACAATGCCGCCGCTGAAGGTGTTCGTGCCACGAAGCGCGAGAACCCCGGCACCATTCTTCACCAGGGTCAAAACCCCGGCCCCGTTGTCGGTGATCGGTGCGCTGATGACCACAGGGCTGTTGGGGGTCGCGCCGCCGAAGGTATTGCTGCCGACCGTGACATGGAGATTGCCGGAAGTCGCCGAAGGCAGGGTGACGGCTCCGGGACCAGCGATCACCTGCTGCCCGGCTCCGCCGGTTCCGCTCAGGATGCCGAGGGTGCCGAGATTCATTCCCGCAGGAACGAGAACGCCTGGCGTGATCGTGGGAGCGGATCCGGCGGAGGTGATGTTAATCGGCGCTCCTCCCGGGGTGGCCGATACCTGAAACGTGGCTTCAGTGGGATTGACGACGAAGTAGCTCGTGAACAGCGCCAAACCTCCGGGAATGCCGCCGAGGTTGTTGGCAGAAAATGCTACCGGATCACCGGCCTGCAGGGTGTTGGCGGCGGTGATCACATCGTCCGCGGCACTGATGGAGACGCTGATCGGAGTGTTGAGGGACCGCAATGCGGTGAAGTTCCGAGTGGCCGTCAGGCGGGTGGCGCTGTTGGCGGAATTCCGGGTGTAGGCGGCCGTCGGCACTAGCCACGTGGATTCATCGCTGGGCTCGATGGCAGCAGGCACCACCAGACCCTCGTCGTTAAAAACGGCGTAGTCCGTCTGGACCGCAACCGCAGTTCCGGTCGTGGCCCACGGCCCAATGATCTGACCAGCCGGGGTCGCGGTGGATCCAGGGATCCCGATGATGTTGGTGCCCGCGTTGAGTCCCCCTGCCGCCGAAAAGGTGATCGCTGCCGTGTTCGACCCGCCCGGCCGGGTCAGTCCGCCGAGCATGAGGGTCTGACTTCCACCCCCAAACTGATCGGAGGTTTCGATCACGTTCAACTGTCCGCTGGCCAAGGCGACCGGCCCGACGGCTTCGCCAAAGAAATCGGGTCCGGGAATGTTGTTGAAGGCGATCGTGCCACCCCTCGAGGTGATGCCCGCCGTGTTGGAAAGGCGATCGAGGCCGCCTTCACCGCCGCCGTTGGACAAGGTCAGCGTGCCGCCGTTCGCGAGGGTGAAACCGGTGGAAGCGAGCGTGCCGCTGCCGGTGAGATTGAACCCTCCCGAAGTCGTGATGACATTGAAATTGGCACTGTTCGTGCCGCCATTGATGTTGGTTGGGCCGGTGTAGAGGTTGGCCGTGTTCAGGATGACAGTGCCAGTGCCGTTCTTGGTCAGGCTGGTGCCCGCTCCACCAAGGACGCAACTGATGGAATGAACAATATTGGCGGGGTTGTTCGCCGTGATCGTGGAAGCAGCCGCCAGATTGATGGCACCGCCCGCGAGTTCGATGGACCCGGACGACGAGGCGAAATTCAGATCGCCCGCATCCACCGTATTCACCGCGATGAAACCCGCCCCGAGTCCCAGCGCCGCATTACCGAAATTCAGAACATCGGCGGTGGTCGTGGTGACGCTGTTACCATTCACGACCGTCACCCCGGTCCGGTCTGTGGTCCAGCCTCCCATGGTTGCGCCGGGAGTCGGGGCGCTCCACGTGCCAGTGGCATCGCCGAAGCCCACTTCACCGTCATTGGCATCCCAGTAAAGCGTGGCAGCAGTGGCTCTCGGCACGCTGAGGCCAGCCAGTAAGGCGGCGACGGCAGCAGCAAATGGGAAGGAAAGTCGGTTCGGAGAAAGAAGACGGCGTTTCATGCAACTGGGTTCCGGAAGGTAATTTGATTAAATGATGATGAGGCGCAGCAGGATACGTGCCCGCGTCGCCTTTGGGTGAACAATCTCAGCAAAACGCCCCATCCTGACCCTTTCTGAAATCGCCGCGGCTGCATTCAGCGCACCACGATGACTTCAGGCAGACGAATTTGACCGTTTCAGGAGCATTTTCACAGGCCGCGAGCACCAATGTCAAGACCCACCTCTTAGTGACAGCACCGCGTCTCCGGGCTCCTGGGGCATGGCGCCTGTGACTGCTGCCCCCGACCTGTCCTTGCGGCACCCGACAAAACAGAGGAATCTCCACCCCTTCAAACACGGCCACTCCCACGACGTAAATCTCCCAAGCAACCCCAACAGCCCTGCCCCCGCCCCTCGCCCCGTGTCCCAACGGGATACCGTATACCAACCCAGAGCACCGCTCTGGGTCCAGAGCACCGTCCCGGGTTCCCCTAACGCCCCCATCAGATCCGCCGCCACACAATCCCAACCGCATTGCGTCCCCAACCCCACCCAACCAACCGACCCGAGCGGCGCCGGAAGCCGCGCGACAGGCAACCTCCGTACAATCCACCCGGAATCAGCCAGCAGAAGACCCTGGACTGCGTAAGCCTGCTGCCGCTTTCCCTGTGCCAGCCCGCTCGCCCGGCACCGTTCAAGCTCTCCACACCTCGGCACCTGCCCGGGACCGCGAGGCTCCGTACTCGCCCCTCTCCCCGCCAATCCTCACATCTCCGCGCTCGCTCAATAATCGTCCGATCCGTCCGACCCCATCCATTCTCCGATCCGCCTCGTCCAGCCAAGGCACGCCCACCCCACTCCTGCACCGCTCTTCGCACCCGCCCGCGGCATGAAAGCGCCCGGCTTGTCAGGGACAGCCGAAAACAAACCGCATCAGACGCGCCAACCACCGCCCAACGGGATGGTTGGTTGTGGTTATGGAATAATCATGGCCATGCTGCGTCGTGACGTTCCAATACCACGCCGTCTGCAAAGAATCCAGCGTCCCAGAGGCGGAACCGAACACCAGGACGAACTACCGCAGTGAAACCTTCGGGCCAGATAACCCGA
>JAIXPK010000026.1 GCA_027486335.1 Verrucomicrobiaceae bacterium
GAGAAGTCGTTGTTCTGTGATCGGGCGGTGATTGCGGGGTGGCCGCGGACGGATGAGGAGATCAAGCCGTACACGGTGGCGGAGACGATGGATGCGGGGTGGTGCTGGCAGATCGAGCACGAGAATTGGATCAACCGTGGGTATGTGTACAGTTCCCGGTTCATCAGTGATGAGGAGGCGCTGGCGGAGTTCCGGCGGAAGAATCCGAAGATTGCGAATGAGCCGAGAGTGGTGAAGTTCCGGAGTGGCCGGTATGCACGGCCTTGGGTGGGCAATGTGGTGGCGATCGGGAATTCGATGGGGTTTGTGGAGCCGCTGGAGGCGACGGCGATTCAGGTGATTTGTGTGGAGTGCAGCACGCTGGCGGACACGCTAGTGGACAGCCTGCAGGAGCCGACGCAGACGCTGAAGGACCTGTACAACACGTACAATGTGCGGCAGTGGGATGACATCCGCGATTTCCTTGCGGTGCATTATGCGTTCAACACGCGACTGGACACGCCATTCTGGCGGGCATGCCGGGAGGAGACGGACCTTGGGGGAGCTGTGGCGATGGTGCAGTACTACAAGGAGAACGGGCCGAGTGTGCTGCCGGAGCCGGTGTTGTTTGATCCGAACAATTCGTTCGGATTGGAGGGGTATCTGGCGATGCTAGTGGGCATGGGGGTGCCGCATGCGAAGCCGTGGAAGGCATCCGATCCCGAGAAGAAAATCTGGCGGGAGCGGCTGGCAGCGTTTGGGGAGCACGGGCAGCGGGGGTTTACGGTGAAGGAAGTGCTCGGGATGATCCGGGCGGGGGGAGCGAGGTAAGGGCCCCTGGAAAGGAGAAAATCAGGTGAGGCCGAGGACCTCGAGTTGCCATGGCAGGAGGAGGTCTTTGGCGGCGGATTCGTCTGCGGCGATGGCTTCGAGGACGGCGCGAGAGCCGAGGAGGGAGGGGTCGAGAGCGAGGTCGTTGCCGATTTTGTCGCGATGGGCTTTGAGGGCGTCGAAGCGGCGTTCGGCGTCCGGGTTGCGCTCGGTGCGGCGGCGAGCTGGGCGGCGGGGCCAGTCGGCTTCGGGGAGTTCGTCGGCGCTCTTGAGAGCGTTGTAGAAGCGGCGGTGGAAGGGAGGAGGGTAGCGGTCGGGGAGGCGGGCTTCGCGGCCGTCCTGGAGGCCTTCTGCGAAGGCGAGGAGTTCCTGATTGCTGATGACCTTGAAGGTGGGTCTGTCGAGGCGTTCTGCTTCGAAGTTACGCCAGTGCCAGAGGGCGCGGAGGAAGTTGAGGCCGGGGGGGCGGAGGTTACCGCTGCCGTTGATGCGCCAGAGTTCGTCAGGGTCTGGAGGTGGGCGGTGGAGGACGGAGAGTCTGGCGTCTTCGCAGGACTGGAGGAACCAGTCGGTGCGGCCGAGTTCGTTCAGTTTGGCGAGGAATTTGTCGGCGAGCGGGATGATGAAGTGGACGTCGTTGAGGGCGTACTCGATCATTCGGTCGGTGAGTGGGCGGCGGCCCCAGTCGGCGCGTTGGGATTGTTTGGAGAGGACGACGCCGAAATTGGATTCGACGAGGTGGGCGAGGCCGAACTGGCGTTCGCCGCAGAGGCGTGCGGCGACCTGGGTGTCGAAGATTCTGACGGGGATGTGCTGGAAAGTCCTGCGCATGAGGGTCATGTCGAGGTCAGCGCCGTGGAGCCAGATGTCGGTACCGTCGAGGTAGGAGATGAGCGGGGAGAGGTCTTTGATGCCGATGGGGTCGATGAGGACCTTGCGGTCGCCGACGCCCATTTGGATGAGACAGAGTTTTTCGCGGTAGGAGTGGAGGGAATCGGCCTCGGTATCGAGGGCGACGCGGACGCCTTCGCCGGTGGGGAGACTGGCGATGAAGGCGTCGAGGGCCTCTGGGGTATCGATGAAGTGGTCGGAAAGGGAGGAATCCGGCACTGGGGTCGGGTCAGGAGAGGGGTTGGAGGAGGAGCGGTTCACTGGCGGAGACCTGTGAGGAGCATTTCGGCGTTGCTGCCGGTGGCTTTGATGCTGCGGATGAGGACTTCGAGGGCTTCGCCGGCGGGCATCTGGGCCATCTGGCGGCGGATGGCGCTGATGCGGCGGAATTCGTCCGGGTGGTAGAGGAGGTCGTCTTTCCGGGTGCCGGATTTCTGGATGTGGATGGCGGGGTAGATCCTGCGTTCGACGAGTTCGCGGTCGAGTTGGATTTCGAGGTTACCGGTGCCTTTGAATTCCTCGAAGATGACCTCGTCCATGCGGCTATCGGTTTCGATGAGTGCGGTGGCGAGGATGGTGAGGGAGCCGCCTTCTTCGACTTTGCGGGCGGAGCCGAAGAATTTGCGGACCTTCTGGAGGGCGTTGTGGTCGACGCCGCCGGAGCCGGAGGGGCCTTTGCCGCCCTGGGTGGTATTGTAGCCTCGGGCGAGGCGGGTGAGGCTGTCGAGGAGGATGACGACATCGCGGCCGCGTTCGACGAGGCGTTTACTGCGTTCGAGGACGAGTTCGGAGACCTGGATGTGGCGGTTGGAGGGCTCGTCGAAAGTGGAGCTGAAGACCTGGCAGGCAACGGTTTCGCGGAAATCGGTAACTTCTTCCGGGCGTTCGTTGATGAGCAGGACGATGAGTTCGATTTCCGGGTGATTCTGGCGGATGGATGAGGCGATGTCCTTGAGGAGGACGGTTTTGCCGCCGCGAGGGGGGGCGCAGATGAGACCGCGCTGGCCTTTGCCGAGAGGGGCGATGATATCGACAACGCGCGGGCCGACGGCTTTGGTTTTGGGGTTTTCGAGGATGATCCGTTCCGAGGGGAAGAGGGCGGTGAGTTTGTCGAAGTGGGCGGGTGGCTGCCAGTCTTCTGCGGGGACGCCTTCGATGGTGATGATGCGTTCGGAGCAGAGGGTTTTTTCGCGAGGGTCGCGAGGGCCGCGGGCGTGGACGGTCATTTCGACGCCTGGTCGCAGATTGAAGCGCCGGACGAGACTGGCAGGGATGAAGATGTCGTCGAGGAAGGGGGCGAAGTTGAAGAGCGGGTCGCGGAGGACCCCGTAGCCTTCGCGGGTGATTTCGAGGATGCCGGAGGCTTCGACGGTGGTGCCGCGGCGGCTGTAGTAGCTGAGGATTTCGAAGACGAGGTGGTGTTTTGAGCGGACGCCTCCGATGCGGAGGCCGAGGGCGGTACCGATGTCGTAGAGTTGGTTGACTGCCATGCGGAGGTAGTCATTGAGCGAGGCGGACTCCGGGATGGGAGGTTCGCTGGAGCGGCTGGAGCGTGCCGGGTCGTGGTCGGCGTGGAGAGAGCCGGGAGCGGAGGAGGGGTCGTCGGGAGACGAGGGGGCGAGGTCCGGCGTCACGGCCGGGGGAAGTTCTTCAACCATAGGATAAAAAGTTCAGTTTGGCGGAGCAGCGAATTCGGTGTTCCCCCATTCCAGATGACAACGTCTGCACGGTTCATCTTGTCCGCAATCGGAAGCTGGGCGGAAAGCATGCGGTCTGCGAGGTCTGAGGAGTGGCCGTTGCGGGCCATGAGACGTGTTTTTTGAGTGATTGAGCCACAAGCGACGACTAGTTCGAGGTCACGAGGGATGGGGAAGCCTGATTCGTAGAGGAGCGGGACGTCCATGAGGAACCATGGGGACAGATTGGAGGCGCGGGCGGCGTTGAGGGCCTGCTGGCAGAGGTTCCGCACCATGGGGTGGAGGATCTCTTCGAGGAGTTTCCGAGCGTCCGGATTCTGAAAGACTTTCTCCCTGAGGCGTGAGCGGATGAGGACACCGTTGGCGTCGAGGAGATTGGATCCGAGGACTTGGGCGATGGTGGTGGCGACGGATGGGGTTGTCAACAAGGTATCGACTGAGGCGTCGCAGTCGAAGAAGGCGGTGAGGGGTTCGAGGGTGCGGAACTGGCGGGCGAAGGAGGATTTGCCGGTCGCGATGCCGCCGGTGAGAGCGAGACAGAGCATGGAGTGTGGGTGGGGAGAGGCGGGAGAGCAGGGGTGGAAGTGGGGAATGGGAGCGGGGTGATAGTGGGGGAGAGGGGTGAATGAGGACAAGAAAAAAGGGGCGGAGAAACCTCCGCCCCTTTTCCGGGAATGATGTGGAATGATCCGGGAAGGGTTACTTCTGGATGATTGGGAGCAGGTCGGTGGAAGGACCTGGCTCAGCGGGCACGATTTCCGGTTCGGGCTCGGTGGAACCGTGGAGATCCTGGCCGGACGGGTCGATGAGACGACCTGTGACGTAGATCATGAGGTTCTTCTTGTAGCGTTCCTCGGCCTTGGTCTTGAAGAGGCGGCCGACGAGAGGGATGCTGGAGAAGATAGGCACCTTGTCCTCGACGGACTGGACGTCTTCGCGCATCAAGCCACCGATACCGACCGTCTGACGGTCCCAGATGAGCACCTGGGTGGAGAGTTTGCGGGTAGCAAACACCGGCTGGAGGATCTTGTTTTCGGTGAGCACCACTGGCACTGACTGCCCGAGGGCGTTGGTGCTGGTGGTTTGAATCGGGCTACCGTAGTTGATGAAGCCTTCGAATTCCGTGACTTCCGGGGCGAGGTTGAGGTCGATGGTGTAGCCATCGTCTCCAACTGTGGCTTCCACTTCCATGGAAACCCCCGTGTTGCGGAATTGGAAGCTGTTCGGGTTGGCAGGCGTGACAGGGAAGCTGCCGCCGCCGGCTCCGCCACCACCCACACCGCCACCACCACCGACTTGGAGGCCGCCCCCGAAGTTCTGCGGGATTTGTGGCGGGTCATACTCCGTTGGGTAAGGGAACTCTCGGATGATTTCGATCTTGGACCGTTGTCCGCCGCGGACGATGATGCTGGGAGCGGTCATGAGGTCGACGCCCTTCTTCTGAGAGAGGGCGCGCATCATCACTTGGAACTGAGGATCGGTGAAGACCCCAGCGAGAGCGAAGGTGGCAGGTGAGACCGAGCCAGCAGCGGTGGCCGAGCCGCCGCCGAGGAGCGAGTCGATGGCACCACGGGTGATTGCGTCGGAGCCGAAGCGTAGACCGCGGGTGAGCGGGTTGGTTCCGGTTGGGACGGAGGAAGTGCCGCCGCCTGGGTTGATGAACGTGTAGTTCGCGGAGCTGAGGGCACTGGCGTTGCCGCTGGTACCGCCTGCGCCGTAGACGCCGCCGCCGCCGATGTTGAAGGCACCCATGAGCCAGTCGAAGCCGAGTTCATCGGTATTGCGCTGGCTGAC
>JAIXPK010000110.1 GCA_027486335.1 Verrucomicrobiaceae bacterium
AATTCCCGGTCCCGGGCGTCAGATGCACAATCCTCATAACAATTTCGCTCAGCTCCTTTCCAGATAATACGCATCCACCACCGCCGCCGTCCGCACTCCGCCCTCCGCATTCCCGTCCCCCATCAGGGTCTCCCTCACCGCCTCCAGCCTCAATCGCACATCCCCAGTCGGCGACGCCACCGCCGCGTGGTCAATGCTCAACTCAATCTCCTGCTCAATCGCCCGCAATTGCTCCGAAATCTCCGCCAGCCGCGCCACCCGCATCCCCCCAACCGCCACCCGCCCGCTCTCCACCGCACTCGTACCCCCCGGCGGCGGCGCACAACTCTCCAGTTCCTCCCGCGCCGCCAGCAGTCTCAAATGCAGCCACGCCAGATGCGCCGCATGCGCCACCACACCGCTGTCCTCCGCTGGATCCAACGGCTGCCTCAGCAACCGCCGCAACACCCCCACCCGATCCTGCAATCGCGCCGCCCGCTCCCGCGACTCACCACCCAGTCCCGCCAGAAACCTCAACCGCTCTTCCTCCATTGCCACCCACGCCTTCCGCCGCTCCCTCGCATCCACCCCGCGACGGAATACCGGCAATCTCGACTTCAACACCACCCACCCGCACGCCACCCCAGCAAACACCTGCATCGCCGAACTCCCCGGCATCATCGCCAGCGCTCCACCACTCGCCGCCAGCAGCACCACACTCGCCCTGACACTCTGCAGAAAATACTTCATGCCTCCACCTCCGGCAGCACCCGACCCAGAAACTCCCGCACCCGACCCACCACCGCCTCGGGTTGGTCCAGATGCACACGATGCCCCGCCCCCGCCACCACCACATGCTCCGCCTCCGGCAGCAGCGGCACCACTTGCTTCGCCAATCCCGTGAACTTCACATCCCGCTCCCCAGTCACCCACAAAACCGGACACCGCACATCCCCCAGATGCCCCCTCAAATCCGGCTGCAACCCAAGCGACCACCCGTGAAACGCATCCGCTATCTCCCGCCGCCACAACTCCACCAGTCTCTGCTCCCCCTCGGAAATCGTCTCCCCAGCCAGCACCGGCTGCGCATTCCACGCGTTCATCACCTCCAGCCACGGCTCATACAGAAACCGCACCGACCAATGGTGATCCATCGCAATCCGCTCCGCCCGCTCGCGCTCATCCGTCAGTCCCGGATGAGGCGAAATCAGCACCGCCGCATCCCAGTCATCACTGTTGTTCACAAGGCTCTGCAGCGCCAGCCGCGCTCCCATCGAATACCCTAGCAATACCCGCGGCCGCGCCGAAAACTCCACAGCCTCATGCATCGCCGCCGCAAACCCCTCAAACGTCCGCGCCTCCGGCCAGTCCAGGAGACACCTCCAAAGGTGCCACGCCGTATGCGGATACCCGATCCCCTGAAGCAGCGGAAACAAATCGTCCGGCCTCCCGGCCATCCCATGCAACGCGTGAATCATCGCCCAATCTCCATCGTCTCCCGCACCCACGCCACCCAAAATCCTTCGGTCTCCTCCGCATCCGGAAGCAACTCGATCACCGCATGTTCCTCCGCCACTTCCCCCAGTCCGCCTCCCCGCAACCACTCCCCTCCACCCCCATGCCACCCCATCCCCCACTGCTCCGCCCATCCCCGGAACCCCCACGCATGCGGATTCTCCATCAACCCTAGCTCCCGCCCGTTCATCCCCCGCAACCCAGGCAGTCTCGAAAAAATCCGCCCGCCCCCATTGTTCATCACTACCACCCGCCTCCTCCCGGACGCCATCTGCGGCAACACCCACGGAGCTGCCAGATCATACAGCGCCGTCAGATCCCCCACCAGACACCACGCCTCCGCCGCCTCACTCGCCAGCCCGAAAAACGCCGACACGTTCCCGTCAATCCCGTTCGCCCCGCGCAACGCATGCACGCGATGCCCCATCCCCACCGGCGCAGCCAGATTCCACTCCCTCACCGCTAGGCTGTTCCCCGTCAGCACCTCACTCCCCCGCGGAATCCGCTCCGCCAACCCCGCCACCAGCGCCGGCTCCGATCCCGGATACCGCCCGCACAATTCCAGAAACTTCCGCCGCATCGCCCGCCCGCGCGCCAGCCACGGCTCAGCATCTTCCTCCGGCAATTCCCCCAGCAATCCCTCGCGCCACTCCCTAACCGTCAGCGCTCCCCGCGCCAGTCCCGAAAACCCGGTCCGATTCACCGCCACCACGGGAATCTCCTCCCGATCCTCCAGATCCCGCCAGAACCGGCACGTCGGCACGCCACCCACCCGCACCACCTGCCGCACCGGCCACCCACGCAACGCAGCTTCCCCTCCCTCAATCACCCGCCCCGCCAGCCACGGATGGTCACGCAATCCCGACGACGCCTCCGCCCACACCACACCTCCCGCCCTCAACGCCACCGCCGCCGCCTCATCCTCCTCCCCCGGCCGCACATCCCCCGCCAGCACCAACCTGCCCGCCGTCATTCGCCCCGCCTCCGGCCGCTCCACCACACCCCGCTTCCGCCACTCGCCCTCCTCTAACCTCGCCCCTCCCGCCCGCAACCGCTCCCAGTCCGCCGCCCCCGGTTCCTCCAGACACACGTTCACCTGCAACGGTCCCTCACCACTCCAGCCTCTCAAATCCGGCACCTCTCCCTCGCAATCCACCGCCCGCGCATACCCCTGAAAAATCCCCGCCTGCTCAATCGCCTGCGGTGCTCCCGTCCCCCGATACCGTCTCGGCCGGTCCGCACTCAGCACCACTAGCGGAAA
>JAIXPK010000370.1 GCA_027486335.1 Verrucomicrobiaceae bacterium
CGTGCGCCGCCCGTCCGGCCCCTGTGCCATCCCCTGTTCCCACCCAGCCGGCCGCAGCAAGTCCACCCGCGTCACCGTTCCGTCCGCCCGGATCAACCGCAGCGAATAGGCCCTCCATGACGCCGGATCCATCACCGCGGTCCCGCTCTCCTGCGCCCCACCCGCCTCCGCCGTCAGCACCCGGTCGCCCAGCCCCACCTCTTCAATCGGCCGCGCCCCGCCCTGACCACCACCGCAATCACTCCGCGCCACCGCCGATCCACCCGGAAACCAGCACTCCAACGGCCCACCGTCCACGACACCCGCCGTCTCCTCAAACGCCCCCTCTGACTCAAAGCGCAAAGCCTCCGACTCCCTCTCCGCCTTCTCCTCCGCCCTCCCATCCCTCTCGCTCACCACCTCCCGCCCCATCACCACAACCGCCCGCGCCTCACCACCCATCACGGCAGCAAGCACCACAAACAGCATCAGCACCCAACGCATCCCCTCACCATGCTCACCCGGCCCCGCCTTGTCACCCGCAACCTCGTCAGCAAAACCATCGCCAGCCACATAAGCCCTCCATGCGGCCATCCCTCAAAACACTCCGTCGCCGCATTTCCACTTGCCGCCGCACCCCGTAACCCTATCCTCTTCCCCACCCCCATGGCCGACGAGGACACCTTCCACGCCCACGACCGTCTCTTCCGCGCCGGCCTCTCCAACCCAGCCGCCGCCGCCGCCTTCCTCATCGACCGACTCCCCCCGGAAGTCGCAGCACGCATCGACTGGACCACCCTTAAACTCGAACCCGGTTCCTTCGTCGACCCTGACCTCCGCCTCTCCGAATCCGACCTCCTCTTCTCCGCCAAAGCCGACGGCCGGGACATTGGCATCTACGTCCTCTTCGAGCACCAGTCCACGCGCGACCCCTACCTCCCCATGCGGCTGCTTCGCTACATGGTGCGCATCTGGCACCGCTGGGAACTGAACCCTGAAAACCGCCCACCCTATCCACAAATCGTCTCCACCGTTCTCGCGCAAAACGGCAGCGTCTGGGACGTCGACCCGACACTTTCCTCACTCTTCAGCTTCACCGGGCCGGACGACCCCATGCGCCGCTACCTGCCAGACTTCATCTACGAACTCATCCAGCTCGCCGCCCTCCCCTTCGACGCCATCCGCGGCACGCCCGACGGCATCCTCATCCTCCGTATCCTCAAGGCCGAACGCTCCGGCGAGCTCCTCAGCGACCCGGTCTGGGACGAAGAACTCCTCGCCAAGGTACTCATCAACACCTTTCACCTCGCAGTCAGCTACATGTGCAGCCGCGACTCCGTTGACAACGATGCCCTCTTCCATAAAATCAAAACCATCGGTTCTGAATCCCACCGCAACGCAGCCATGACCCTCGCCCAAAAACTTCGCCAAGATGGCCGAATAGAAGGCCGCCACGAAGGAATTCAGGAAGGCTTCGCCACCGGCGAACTCAAAGGCCGCCTGGAAGAGCGCACTCATTCCCGCCGCCAATCCGTCCTCGAAGCCCTCGATCTCCGCTTCGGCCCCATCCCCGACGGCCTCCGCGACTCCATCGAAGCCATCGCCGATCCCGAGAAACTCCGCGCCCTCCTCCGCGCCGCCATCGTCTCCGATTCCCTCGAATCCTTCGCAGCCTCGCTCTGAAATAGCACAATCCGCCGCCCCCCCCGCAGCAGTCACTCTCCTCACGAGAATCTCACCGACAGATGTCTCCCGGTGGTAGAGAAGCCGCCACAAAGCCGACCAAGCAGATCGAGACAGCCAGTTAAGCTGTCCGAAGGGCGATGGCCCCGTAAGGCGGGACCTGAGGCAACGCGGTGGGCTTTGGCTGCAGCGCCTAGGTAAAAGGTGCAGTCGAAGGTTCGTGCCTCACCTTCGCAGCGACCTTAATTGGTATGGCAGCGGGCCACAGGACTCCCGAAAACCACGCCAGACACTCCCCCGATACCAGACCTACTAGCTCAGCCACGCGGGGTTGCTGGCGACGAATCGGCAACCGCCACGAGTTGGACGACGCTGTTTCCAGCGGAAGGCATCATTGGCGTCCCATGGGCATAGCTTGCCTGCGCACCTTGTGTAAATCGGTGCCCCTTCATGGGAGCGGTAGCGCCGGTTAGTGGATTCACGGCCACCGCACCAGTGAGTGTGTGCGACTGAAGCTGTTTGGCCGCCAGTTTCCATCGCTTCATAGCCTCCCAGTTCTCGGTCATTGCCCAGAGCCAAGATTCAGCAAGGCCAGCGCTTGATTGGTGCCCAATCTCAAAGACGAGGACATCGGGATTTAATCGCTTAAACTCGTTTAGCGACGCTGCGCCAAGTTCTGGCTGGGACAGCGTAAACATCACTGCCTTGCAGCCGGATAGGGCGTCGTTTTCGCGATTCTCAACTGCCCTGAACCTAATCGGCGATCCCTCCGCAACAGTCACGCACACGGCAGTGTCGCTCAAGAGTCCGTGAAGAAGAGAGGCCACCTCTGAAGGTAAGGCATGGAGCTGGATCGATATTTTGCTCATCGGTCGTAGGGCACAAAATCGGTTTCGACTCCCTCTCAATTCAAATCCTCCATTGCTTTCTGTTCTCGTGTGACAGGCGTGCCGTCAGCCTTGGTCTTCCCAACGTTTCGGCCTTTTACAGTGCCATCAGGCGTCTTGTAGAGGATGTCGGGCCGTCGGCTGTCCTTGTGGCCTCCGGGTGTGGGAATCGCTTTTTCAGGTTTCCGTCGACCCCCGGCGAGGATTTCGTGACCATCAGCCTCGAGTGCATCTGCTTCCGCTTTGATTCTGGCATTATGCGGTGCGGTTGGATCAGTCTTCGGTCCCCTCTTTTCGGCTCCCGCCCCACCCCCCTCGAACAATTCCTTCGGCGTCGGGCAAGTGTTGTGCACCAGGATCCCCGCAGGACCGACCCGGTACACGTGCTCGTTCTCCACTTCGAGATTCCATGTCGCCGTGTCGGCCTCGGGCAGATTCGCCAGCACGGCCACCGGTTCCCCTCGCCATGCCGCCAGCGCCTCGCCCGGCACCAGCTCCCCGGCTCCGATCCACGCCCCGCGCGTCACCGACCACACCGGATGCCCGGACGTCACCCGCAGGCAACTGACCTCCCCCGCCACACTCACATGCAGCGCCCGCAGGCCACGATTCCGCTCATTACGGAAGGTCCCCGTCACCACTCTCCCGACTCCCGGCTCCACCGGCGGACATGGCGACACCGCCAGCACTTCGGCCTCGCCCGAAACTCCCATCTCGGGCAGCTCGAGGTGAATCGTGCGCCGCCCGTCCGGCCCCTGTGCCATCATCTGTTCCCACCCAGCCGGCCGCAGCAGGTCCATCCGCGTCACCGTTCCGTCGGCCCGCGTCACCCGCAGCGAGTAGGCTCTCCATGACGCCGGATCCATCACCGCGGTCCCGCTCTCCTGCGCCCCGCCCGCCTCCGCCGTCAGAACCCGGTCGCCCAGCCCAACCTCTTCAATCGGCCGCGCCCAGCCCTGACCAGCACCGCAATCACTCCTCGCCACCGCCGATCCACTCGGAAACCAGCACACCAACGGCCCACCGTCCACCAAACCCGTGGCCTCGTCCTCCAGAAACGCCCCCTCTGACTCAAAGCGCAAAGCCTCCGACTCCCTCTCCGCCTTCTCCACCTCCCCAACCCTCTCGCTCACCGCCACCCGCCCCATCACCACAACCGCCCCCACCTTACCACCCATCACGGCAGCAAGCACCACAAACAGCATCAGCACCCAGCGCATGGGCAGAGTATGCTGACGGGACATTCGCTTGTCACGCGGAAGGTGGGACTCTCCAGCTCACCCCGAACTCATGGCAGCAACAGATACGCCTTGTCAGGATCGACGCCGAACTCACCCAGCACGACGCGGTGCTTCAGAAGCAGATCGGCTACCGCCTGCACCCCGCAATTCCCAAGACGTATCTGCAGAATCTTTGGCGGATGGCCCAGCAGGACACTCCGCTCAAGGAAGTCGCGGTCCCTCGTCGCGATCACAAAGTCGTTTGCGGCCGCATACTCCCAGGTCGCAATATCCGAGGCCTGCTCCATGCCCAACTGAACAACATGCCGACTCCCAGGAACGCTTCTTCCAGCACCGGCAGCAGCCGTCTAGACAGATTCTGGTCCAGCAGGAGCTTCACGAAGCCATGGATTGCAGATGCCGCTCGCGATGCGCGGCAAAAGCAAGGCAAGCGTTGATGTCCTCAGGCTCCAGCTCCGGAAAATCCTCCATCAGCTGCTCACGGCTCGCTCCATGAGAAAGATACTCCAGCACGTCCGCCACCGCGATCCGCATGCCGCGTACACAGGGTTGGCCACCCCGCTTTCCAGGTTCAATCGTGATGCGACCTTCCATGCCTTCACCATGTACTCGGTCATCGCCAGAACGAAAGCCGAAATTCCCAACCACCCCCACCCTCCAGCGCTTCACCCTGCCGACGTGATAGCACAGAGTCCCCACCAATCCAGCCGACCGGACCTCAATCTGCCATCCGCCGGCTCCCTGTACCCATGATTCGCAGCCTGAGTCAAATCCAGCATCCCCCAACGACCCACCGCCAAGGCCATACCTGCTAGCTCTGCAACGCGGGGAGCGAAGCTTGACGCTACGAATCGGGAGTGGGGCGCTTCCGAGGGTCAAGAAGCCCCGGAACGGAAAGAAACTCCGATCGGAGATAATCCACGTCTCTAAGGACGGTCGCCGCATCTAGCCCGATCTGGTTCAAGACAATGACAACGGACTGTAGCACCTGATTCACAAGGGGCGAAGCCACAGCGGGATCATAGCAGTCGTTCGCTCGGTGAGGCAGAAAGATGGTGAACTCAACGGTCTTGTCCCGCTTGAAGACGGTCGGCCCCTTGATCTCAGGCTGTTCGATGTCGTCTTTTGCACTGATTCGGAGACCCAGACTATAGCCTGTTCCGAACTAACTGCTGAACTCAGGAGACACTGCGACCCGTTCACACAACGCGTCACCGAGCCATTTTTGAAAGCGCAACGAGAACGGAAAGGCGACTCCCGCTTTGTTGTAAATCTGCCCGACGAAGATTTTCATGGCCTGTAGCTCTTTTCGTTTCCGGAACGCACCTTTCCAGTTTCATCTACGATTTTCTTGATTCGTGCATTCTCCGCAGCCTTTGCGGCTGCTGTCTTGGTTTCACCAAGGTCCCACCCAACCGGCCGCAGCAAATCCACCCGCGTCACCGTTCCGTCAGCCCAGGTCAACCACAGCGAGTAGGCCCTCCATGACGCCGGATCAATCACCGCGGTCCCGCTCTCCTGCGACGCGCCCGCCTCCGCCGTCAGCACCCATTCGCCCAGCCCACCTCTTCAATCAGTCGCGCCCCGCCCTGACCAGCACCGCAATCACTCCGCGCCACCGCCGATCCACCCGGAAACCAGCACACCAGCGGCCCACCATCCACCAAACCCATAACCTCACCCGCCCCGAGAAACGCCCGCTCTGACTCAACCCGCATCGACTCCACCGCCTTCTCCTCCTTCCCAACCCTCTCGCTCACCACCACCCGCCCCATCACCACAACCTCCCGCGCCTCACCACCCATCGCGGCAGCAAGCACCACAAACAGCATCAGCACCCAGCGAATCCCCGCAACATGCCCACCCGCTCCCACCTTGTCACCCGCAACCTCACGCCCTCTCCTCACCAGCATTCCCCTGCCTCTCCCTACCACCAGACCCCGGTAACTCCACCGGTGGCTGTCAGCGGGAAGCCCGCCTCAATTCCGAGGTCGGCTCCTCCTGATAACCACACACCAAAAAAAGAAGCTGCCCATGAGCACATTGACGACGCGCAGAGCATCACAGAAAACAAAGGCAGGGAGCGGGAGACAAGCAGGCTACCAATCACACACGCCGAGCGTTCCCGGAAATCCGCCTTTGGAGCACGCCGGAGATCCTCAAACACTGGTGCGAAGTCAGCGGCGCGGACCCCCAAACGCTCCAATCAGCGATTCGACTCATCGAAACGCGCTCTCGGTGTTTCCCGGCGAAATCCCATCCGCTCGCGACGTGGTGGCAATCTGCACGCGGGACAGCCTGAAGCCTGCAAGCATGCCCCGTTCCTCCACCCAGCCGCAGGCGCAGCCATGCCTCGAGATGTCGGTCGGCGCGGGCGGCTGCCCGCATTGCGGACAGGTTGCGACTGGCGCAGCATTTGTCTTTCTGGCACAGCAGGAGTTCGTTAAACGTTAATCATTCACAGCCCCTCCATGAAATACGCCACCTCCTCCCTCGCCTGCGGCATCGGCCTCGGGCTTTCGCTGAGCATGGGAACCATCAGCGCAATCGCCGCGCCACCAGCACCCCCTGCTCCGCTCAGCGCGCAGGCCCAGCAGTTGCAGACCCAGTATGAGGCGATGCTGAACGGATTGAAGGCGGGTCTCTCCAAAGCGTTGCCGCCCGTCGATGATGCCGCGAAAGCGACGCTCCAGCAGGCCCGTGCCGCTGTCGCCAAAGCCACCGCCGACGCCCGCACGGCAAAAGACGCCCTCGGCAAAGTCGGTACTGCAAAGGCGCTCGTGGATCATGCGAACGGCAAATGGCTGGGCGGCGCCGCCAAAGGAATCGCTGCGGCCGAGGCCGCCCTGAAAAAGGCCACCACAGACGCAGAACGTGAAGCCGCAAACAAGGATCTAGCCACGTGGCAGGCCGACAAGGAAGCCGGGCTCAAGGCGCTCGCGGAGCGGCAGGCAGCACTGGAAGCGGCAAAACTTGAGGAACCAAAGCTGGCCGCAGCCAATCAGGCCGCCCAGGATGCCCTCGCCAAAGCACAGGCCGCCGAACTGGCCGCAGCAACTGCCTCCCTCAAAGTCGTCGAGTCATTTCTCGCCAGCGACAAACTCGACGCGAAGCTCGTCCTCTGTGCCGTGCTGGCGAACGCCACGCCAAAGGGGCTCGCGGAATTCGCCGCGCTAGGCAAGGAACAGGCAGTCACCGTGACCACTCTGCTCACTGACGAGGCCCTCATGAAAGCCATGCTCGCCGCCGGCGGGGCGAAGGACGGCATGTATGGTCAGGCAGCGCAGATTTATGCGGCCATTCAAAAAGCAAGCCCGCGTGCCAAGGACGGACTTTACCAAAAGCTCGCCCTCGCCGTCAGCCTCGAACACGCCGTACCCATCAAACAGAGCAACCCCAAGGCCGCCACCAATGCCCCGGACACGGTTGACCCTCTAAAGCGCTATCAGCACTTTGAGAAAGCGAGCCTCGCCGGTGAACTCGACCCCGCCTTCAAGACCCTCAACACATGGGAACTCCGCAACGTGGTGAATGGCGACGAACCCGACGAAACGCTCGCGTGGGGCCGCGAGATGCTCCGCAACTACCGCCCCGATCACGTGCTGAACCCCGACTACGGCTGGCGTTATTCACGCGCTGTCGCCACCGACGTGCGCTATGGCTCACAGAACGTGAAGGACGATCTCCCGGAGCTGCAGCAATACCAGAACATCATCAAAAACGGCGGCATCTGCGGACGCCGCGCCTTCTTCGGACGCTTCATCCTGCGCGCCTTCGGCATGCCCACCACCGCCCGCCCGCAGCGTGGCCACGCGGCGCTTTCCCGCTGGACCCCTGACGGATGGGTCATCAATCTCGGCGCCGGCTGGGGCTGCCCCGAAGCCAAAGGCGTCATGGAATTGTCCGACACCGACTTCGTGCTGGAAACCCAGATCCGCAAAAACCCGGCACAGCACGCCAAAGCCCTGCGCGCCCAGTGGGCCGCCGATGCCATCGGCGAGCAGAAATATGTCAGCCTCAAACCCAGCTCCGGCGGCTTCTGGGGCATGATGGCACTCTACTCCAAAAAAGCCGCCGTCGGCGACAAACCCGCCACTCCAGCCGCCCTCGGCGAAAACCTCGGCGAGGCAAATGAGTCCGCCGAAGTCCGTTCCCGCGCCCTAGTGAAAGCCACCGTGACCGACGCCGACAAGAAGATCACCGTCGCCCCTAACGGCACCATCACCATCCCCGCAGCGGCCTGCGGCGGCGCTCAGATCCTCGGCAGCTTCGCCGGCGGCCATCAGATCTTCTCGGGCGGCGGCACCATCACCTGCGATGTCGAAATCCCCCGCCCCGGAAAGTATGCCCTCACAGCAAAAGTCGTCACCGTGCAGGACAACCCGAAAATGCAGCTCGTCGCCAATAGCACATCACCGGTCGACATCACCATCCCTTACACCATCGGCAAATGGCAGCAGACGCCCGCCGCCGAAGTCACACTCACTCAAGGCAAAAACAGCCTCCGCCTCACCCGCCCCGCCGAAAGCCGTGGTCTCACTATCAAGGAATTCACGCTGACCCCGCTGAAATAGGCCGCGCCGCAGGAAAGCACCCCGATCAATAGCAAGATCTCCATGCCGAAGCCATCGAAGCCCACGGTTCCGTCCATCCTAGTCTGCCTGACTTTGTTTCTCGCGGGAACCACCCGCGCTCAGAATCCCGCCCCTGCGGCACCGTATGACGTCGTCATCTACGGCGACTCGTCCGGCGCGGTGACGGCAGCAATTGCCGCAAAGCGCCAGGGTCGTTCCATCGCATGGGTCAATCCCACGAAATTCCCCGGCGGCATGAGTGCTAGCGGGCTGGGGGCGACGGATTTCCTCGGCAGACAGAACACCTTTGGCGGCATCGCGAAGGAATTCTATGCTGGCGTCGCGACAGCCAACGGGAAGGATTTCGTCCGCAGCTTCGAGCCACACGTGGGCAAACAGGTGTTCGAGAAGCTCCTCAAGGATGCTGGCATCACACCCATCTACAACGAACAACTCGACCGCACTCATGGCAAGGGTGTGACGATGGAAGGCAAGCGCATCACGGCCATCACCACCCTAAGCGGAAAGACGTTTCGCGGGAAGATGTTCATTGATGCCACCTACGTCGGCGACCTCATGGCGGCGGCGGGCGTCACGTTCACCGTGGGGCGCGAGCCGGAGAGCCAGTACGGCGAAGACCTCGCAGGCGTGCGCCGCGGCGACACCAAGCCGCGCGTCCATTACGGACAGAAAGACAAGGACCACTTCGTCTCGGCGGTCGACCCGTATGTGAAACCCGGCGACCCGGCGAGCGGGCTGCTTCCCCACGTCGTTCGCGGCGAGGGTCTCGTGAACGGTCAGGGCGACAAAAAGATTCAGGCCTACAACTACCGAGTCTGTCTCACAACCAATCCCGCCAACCGCATCCCTATCGAAAAACCGCCCGGCTACCGCGACATTGACCACGAACTCCTGCTGCGGAACTTCGACGCCGGCGACCCGCGGATGCCCGCTCTCATCGAACCGCTGGAAGGCAACACACAAAAGGTCGACTGGAATAACATGCACGCCGTCGGTTCCGACTTCGTTGCCGCCAACTACGAGTATCCTGAAGCCAGCTACGAGCGCCGCCGCGAAATCGAAAAGGCCCACGAAACCTACATTCGCGGCTTCCTCTGGACGATGGCGAACAGCCCGCGCGTGCCGGAGAAGCTCCGCCAGCGCGCCGCATCGTTCGGTCTCCCGCGCGACGAGTTCACCGACAACGGCGGCTGGCCATGGATGATCTACATCCGCGAGGCGCGCCGTATGGTCGCCGACTACGTCATGACCCAGGCCGATTGCATCGGGACCCGCAAAGCGCCGGATCCGGTCGCGCTCGGCTCGTTCGGCATGGACTCGCATGCGGTGCAGCACATCGTCACCTCCGCGGGCACCGTGCAGAACGAAGGCGTCATCTGGCGCGTGCCGCCCCGCCCTTATGGCATCTCGTACCGCGCCATCATCCCGCGGAAGGGTGAATGCGAGAATCTGCTCTCGCCCATCTGCATCTCGGCCTCACACGTCGCCCACGGCTCCATCCGCATGGAACCCGTCTTCATGGCCCTATCGCAAAGCGCCGCCATCGCCGCAGGCATCGCCCTCGACCAGAATCTAGCCGTCCAGAACGTGCCCTACGACCTCCTGCGGGCAAAGCTCGAAGCCGCGAAGCAAGTCGTCAGCACCCCAACCCGCCCTCCCGCGCCCAGCCGCAACGCGGATCGCGCCATCGATCTGACCCGCCGCCCGGTAGAACTCGCCCGCGCCGCCGTCGCCCCTGCGCCCCCAGCCCGGATCTCCCGTTGATCGCTCGTCCCAATATCGGATACGCGGATGAAAGCGTGGGCTGGATCAACACGA
This sequence comes from Verrucomicrobiaceae bacterium, assembly GCA_027486335.1. Classification (GTDB taxonomy): domain Bacteria; phylum Verrucomicrobiota; class Verrucomicrobiia; order Verrucomicrobiales; family V1-33; genus V1-33. The sequence continues at coordinate 10,204 of JAIXPK010000370.1, forward strand.
ATTCAGAAAGGCACTTCCCTGCCCGCTTTCGCGCAAACCACACCACGACCCAGATGACGCCGCGCCTCATGACCCGCCTAGGATTGGCTCTGTCGTCCACCGCGCTCGCCCTGTCTGCTATTGCCACGGTCGCTGCCACTGAGACGCCAGCCCCGACGCCGGATCGGAAATCACCGGATTTCGCCACGCAGATCCGACCGATTCTCTCCAAGTACTGTTTCGCCTGTCATGGCCCGGATGAGGCCAAGCGCAAAGCTGGACTGCGATTGGATACGCGAGAGGGTGCCATCGCCCGCAATCAGGAGGGACAAGCCGCTGTCGTGCCGGGTGATATCCCGGCCAGCATGCTGCTGAATCGTTTGACCACCATCGATATGGACGAACGCATGCCGCCCAAGGCCGAACCCGGCCCGAACACCGCGGAGCAGGCGCTGCTGCGTCAATGGATCGCCACCGGCGCACCCTATGCCGAACACTGGGCATTCGTCGCACCGCAGCGGCCTGCAAAGCCTGCGGTCAGCGATGAGGCATGGGCTCGCAATGATCTCGATCGTCACGTGCTGGCCAGTCTGGAAGCGCAGGGCATAAAACCTCAGCCCGAAGCCACTCGCGAGACGCTCATTCGCCGTGTCAGTTTGGACCTGACCGGAGTTCCACCGACGCTCGCCGAAATCGACGCCTTCGTCGAGGACAAGGCCGCCGACGCCTACGAGCGTGTGGTCGACCGCCTGCTCGCCTCACCCCGCTACGGCGAACGGTTAGCCACACCATGGCTCGACGCCGCGCGGTACGCCGACAGCCATGGATTCCAGCAGGATGATGAACGCTCGATGTGGCGATGGCGCGACTGGGTCATTGAAGCCTACAACGCCGACATGCCTTTCGACCGTTTCACGCTTTTGCAGACGGCTGGCGACTTGCTGCCCGATGCCAGCCCCGAAACGATCCTAGCCACGGGTTTCCATCGCAACCACCGCATCAGCGCGGAAGGTGGCATTGATGCCGAGGAGTTTCGCATCGAAGGCGTCTTCGATCGCGCGGAGACTACTGCAACGGTGTGGCTCGGTTTGACGATGAATTGCGCCCGCTGTCACGACCACAAATACGACCCGATTCGCCAACAGGATTTTTATCGTTTCGCCGCCTACTTCGATTCGATCGACGAAAGCGGGATCCGCGGCGCAGAACGCAGCGCGGCTCCGATCCTGCGGCTTCCCAGTCCCGCGGATGCCGAGCGCACCACCACGCTCGCTGCCGCCGTCACCGCAGCCGAGAAAGAACTGGCGACCCTTAAGTCTGCCACACCGCCAGCCACTAAAGATGCGCTGGCTGTCGCACAATCTGCACTGGCTGCGGCAAGGAAAGCGCGCGACGCGTTTGCCGAAGGAGTGCCTGAAGTGATGGTGCTCAAGGAACGCGCGAAACCACGTGAAACCTATGTCCTGGAGCGCGGCGCATATGGACACCGCGGAGCGCGCGTCGAGGCTGGGACACCCGGCTTCCTGCCGCCACTTCCCGCCGATGCGCCCGGCAACCGCCTCGCCCTCGCGCGCTGGCTGACGGATCCGGCAAACCCGCTGACGGCTCGTGTCCAGGTCAACCGTTTCTGGGAAATGCTATTCGGCGCGGGACTGGTCGCAACACTCGAGAACTTTGGCAGTCAGGCCGAACCTCCATCGAATGCCGCATTGCTCGACTGGCTCGCGGTCGAGTTTCGTGAACACGGTTGGAGCACAAAGCGACTCCTGCGCACCATCGTCACCAGCGCCACCTATCGTCAGAGCACGGCCGCACCCGCCGACTTGATCGCCCGCGATCCGGCCAACCGTCTGCTCGCTCGCGGTCCTCGCTTCCGACTGACTCCCGAGATGATCCGCGATCAGGCGCTGGCCGCCTCGGGATTGTTGGTCGAACGCATCGGCGGACCTGCCATCCGTCCCTACCAGCCCGCCAGTTCGTGGGATGGCGGCCCGGGCAGCGGCAATCTCAATAATTACACCCCAGCCACCGGCGACGATCTCTGGCGCCGGGCCGTTTATGTGATCTGGAAGCGCACCCAGCCACCACCGGGCATGGTCGCGTTCGATGCCCCGAGCCGCGAGTTCTGTAATGTCCAGCGTCTGCGGACCAACACGCCGCTGCAGGCTCTGACAACATTCAACGATATCACCACGACGGTCGCTGCCCGCATGCTCGCGCAGCGCATCATGGGCGAAGCCGCCACACCTGAGGAAAGGCTCACTCTGGCGATGCGGCACGTTGTGTCCCGGCGTCCAGACGCCGCCGAACTCGGCATCCTCACCGCTGGACTGAAACGACGATTGGATCGTTATGCCGCCGATCCCACCGCCGCCGCGACCGTCCTCGCAGAGGGCACCCCGCCGCCGCCTCACACGTTCCCACCAGCCGAACTCGCGGCTTATGCGCAGACCTGCGCGCTCATCCTCAACCTCGATGAAACCCTCACCCGGGAATGAATTCATGAACCCCATCAACTCGTTCCAGGACCAGGTACTGCGGCGCGCCTTCCTCAAGCGCAGTGCCGGTGGCATCGGCATGATGGCGCTCGCTTCGTTGTTGGGCCGCAACCTTGCCGCAGCCGAAACAATTTCCGGCAATGAACGGTTAGGCCTCCCGCATTACGCGCCCAAGGCCAAACGTGTGATCTTCATGCACATGGCCGGAGCACCGTCGCACATCGATTTGTTCGAACACAAACCACAGATCGAAAAGCTGCGCGGCACCAACCTGCCACCCTCCGTGCGCAACGGCCAGCGGATCACCGGTTTCACTTCAGGCCAGAAAACCCTGCCGGTCGCCCCGGCGCACTGGCCATTCAAATTGTGCGGCCCATCGGCCATGCCGATCAGCAATCTGCTCCCCGAATTGCAGAAGATTGCCGGCGACGTCGCCTTCGTCCGCAGCATGCATACCGATGCCATCAATCACGATCCCGCGATGAGTTTCCTCCAATCCGGATCCCAATTGCCAGGCCGCCCGGCGCTTGGATCGTGGCTCTCGTACGGGCTCGGCACAGTCAATGCCGATCTGCCCGCGTTTGTTGTCTTAGTGTCGCGCGGCGCTGGCCGTCCTCAGGAATCTCCCGTCTACGATCGCTTCTGGTCCAGCGGTTTCCTGCCCGGCGAACATCAGGGCACACGCTTCCGCGCCGGCATGGAGCCCGTGCCATTCCTCGCAAATCCCACCGGCGTCGCCCCCGCCGACCGCCGCGATCAACTCGATGACCTCGGCACCCTCAACCGACACCGCCTGGCCTCTCTCCACGACAGCGACATCGCAACACGCATCGCGCAGTATGAACTCGCCTTCCGCATGCAGACCTCCGTGCCCGAGCTGCTCGATCTCTCCAAGGAACCAAGGGAGGTCCTCGACCTTTACGGGCTGGACGTCCAGAAGCCCGGCAGCTTCGCATGGAACTGCCTGATGGCGCGTCGTCTCGCCGAACGCGGTGTGCGCACCATCCAACTCTCGCACGTGGGTTGGGATCATCACGAAAACGTGGTGGACCAATTGCCCAGGCAATGTGCCGAAGCCGACCGTCCCGCCGCGGCCTTGATCACCGACCTGAAGCAGCGCGGCCTCCTCGACGACACTCTGGTCGTGTGGGGAGGCGAGTTCGGCCGCACCATCTTCACCCAGGGCGGAAACAATGGCCGCGACCACCATCCCCGCAGCTTCACCATCTGGATGGCCGGCGCTGGAATCAAAGCCGGCGCCGTCGTCGGTGAAACCGACGACTTCGCCTACAACGTCGTCCGCGATCCCTGCTCCGTTCACGATCTGCACGCCACCATCCTCGACCAGCTGGGCATCAACCACGAAAAGCTGACCTACCTCTTCCAGGGACGGAAATTCCGCCTCACCGATGTCTCCGGCGTGCCGATCGCCGGAGTGCTGGCTTGAGGACACGATCCTGAATTGTCCCACAAAGCAATCCCTGATGCTTGGTCCGCCGCTTGTAGATTGACAAACTTCCATTAAATCAGTAAGTTAAAAACAATGCGGCCGTTGTCCCTTAAGCGTCTTTGGCCCTTCGCGTCCGCATTCATCGCGGTATATGTCTCGTGCTATTTCATACTACTTACGCCCAAGCCATATCGCCTTATTGATCGAGCAGACATCGCGCAGGCAACGGGAGAAGCAAGGCCCGGATTGCGTTGGTATCCCCCGCCAAATTGCCATGACGGAATCCTACCTATTCTTTTCACCCCAATCTTTTACTTAGACAAATCAATACGCCCAAGTTTCTGGGTGAAAAAAAATGGAGATCCGGCCCCAGAATGGTTCTTTTTGGAAGAGTAGCGCCCTGCAACGAAGACAAGCATACCACAGTGCGGGAATCAGCCGAGTCGCCCTCCAGCTCAATTCCAAGAATATCCGTTGAGCCTGCGCGCGGGCTGCCCCATACGACGCGCCGGGACCAAGGCGCTTCACTTCCCGGCTCACCGCGCTCTTGGCGCAGCCCACTTCCTTGCCAATCGCTGTCGGTCCATACCCCCGCTTGTGCAGAACTTCCAACTGTGCTCTCTCTGTGATCGTGAGGTGCCCGCAGTTCTTCAAAGTCAGGGATTGGTTTCCTCACCTCCCTTCATTGGCCGGCGGACCACCTCACACCCACTCCGTTCCGCTTGAAAATTGAAACCGCCAGCCATCCATGAAGATCATCATTGCAATTTTACTGCTAGCAGTGTCGAGTCCTTGTCCCTGCGAAAGTGACAACAAAGGTAAAACTCACGCTCAGGCCCAGGCCGAACTTTGGTCTTCTTGGATTGGGGAGCTTGAGAAAAGTTCAATGCAACTTTTTTATCCGACTTCCGGATCAACCGTGCTCAGTGTACTAAAGCCTAATCTTAGTCCTGGCGAGAGTGACACAGTGCCAGTTCTTCTAAACATTTTTGTCGAGAGTGATTCGGTTAAGGCGAGCAGCAATAGCTATAAAGCCCTCATCAATCTGCTTAAATCCGGTAAGCCGCAGCCCGTCCCGCTCATTCCCACTCACGGTGCTTTCACAATCAAGAACGAAGCCAACGAGGTGGCCTTTCACGTTGAGTATTTTAATGAAACCGAAACTTTTGGGCACGCGGGGGTGATGGTTTGGAGAGCTAGTTGCGCTGGTGTCATCGAACTTAAGCAGTTCAAGTCGCCGATTGAATTGTATCAGACTTGTCCCGGCCTCGACTTCATGGCAGTTTTTATCAGTCAAAGTCAACTGGACACCTTTATCAAAATGGCAAAATCACCCCCCGGTAAAGCAAAGTAGAAGCGCCAGATGTCTCGTTCGACCTTGTTATCAAAAGGAAATCCGAGATCAGCCATGTGCCCGGACTTGACACCCCACTCCGGCCAGCGGATCTCAGGAGCCATCCGCTCAGAGAGCAATGCGATCAGAATCGCCGGACCGCGCCCCCCGGATCTTCTGATTCGATCGACTGCATGCGCGGCATCGAATGGCAGCCAGCGCATGTGACCCGGATGTCCGCAGACCCGCAAACGGTACGCGGTTTCCGCTTGGGCTCAGGCGGAAGCTTAAGTTAATCGGGACCCGTGATCCGTCAGTTGTCCGTCCTACTTGCCTCTCTTGCCATCTCTCAGGCCGCCGCCCCCCTGCCTGAGAAGGTGCGCTTCAATGCGCACATCAGGCCGATTCTCTCAAACCAGTGCTTCGCGTGCCACGGGCCGGACGAGAAGCACCGCGACGCCGATCTGCGACTGGATACCCGGGAAGGCGCGCTCGCCGATCTGGGGGGCTACGCCGCCGTCGTGCCAGGCAAGCCAGACGACAGCGAACTGATCAAGCGCATCATCAGCCATGACCCCGACGAGGTCATGCCGCCGCCGAAATCCAAGAA
>JAIXPK010000515.1 GCA_027486335.1 Verrucomicrobiaceae bacterium
ATTGCGGGGTGTGCGGATGATCTGTGTGTGGTGCGGTCGATGACCTCGGCGTTTCCGGAGCACACGAGTGCGAATTATTTTCTGCACAGCGGGCTTGGGTTGCAGGGGCGGCCGAGCATGGGGGCGTGGGTGTCGTATGGGTTAGGGAGCGAGAGTGAGGATCTTCCGGCGTTTGTGGTGCTGAATGGCGGGCAGATTCCGTCGGGCGGGCTGGATTGTTTCGGGAGCGGGTTTCTGCCGGCGAGTCATCAGGGATCATTGTTCAATGCGATTGGGGAGCCGCTGGCGAATCTGACCCCGTTGGATAAGTCGGCGGCGCGGCAGGCGGCGAGGATGCGGCTGGCGGGGCGGTTGAATCAGATAGGGTTGGAGGCGTCGCGCGGGGCGGATGCCTTGGAGAGTGCGATTCGGAATGCGGAGCTGGCGGCGAGGATGCAGGGGGCGGTGCCCGGGTTGCTGGATTTGAGCGGGGAGAGTGCGGCGGTGCAGCGGATGTATGGGATGGAGGCGATGGATCCTCACACGAGGACGTACGGGAGACAATGTCTGCTGGCGCGGCGGATGGTGGAGCGCGGGGTTAGGTTTGTGGAATTGACGATTCCGATGGTGGATGGGTTTCAGCGGTGGGATGCGCATGGCGGGCTGGTGAAGAATCACGGGGATAATGCGCGGGCGGTGGACCAGCCGATTGCGGGATTGCTGAAGGATTTGAAGGCGCGTGGGTTGCTGGATGAGACGCTGGTGGTGTTTGCGGGTGAGTTTGGGCGGACCCCGTTTGCGCAGGGGTCGGATGGACGGGATCACAACGAGTACGGGTATTCGGTGTGGCTGGCGGGGGGCGGTGTGAGGGGCGGGATGAGTTATGGAGCGACGGACGAGTGGGGGTACAAGGCGGTGGAGGATCCGCTGGAGATGCATGATCTGCATGCGACGGTGCTGCACCAGCTAGGGTTGGATCACGAGCGGTTGACGTACCGGAGTGGTGGGCGGGATTTCCGGCTGACGGATGTGAGGGGTCGGGTGGTGCGGGAGATTCTGGGGTGAGGGGATGGTGGTGGGTTGTGGTGGAATAGTGGCGGGATGTGGTGGTGAGGATGGGCGGGGTATGAGGAGGCAAGCGGGCGGCAGCGTGGAGGGGCTGGGGAGTGGAAGGTTGGGGGATGCGAGCAGAACACAGAAAGAAGCGGGGTAAGGAGCGCGGGGTGGCGGTGCTGGTGGTGCTGGCGATGGTGACGCTGATGACGGTGCTGGCGGTGGGGATGATGGGGCATGTGGATTATGTGAGGGAGACGGCGGTGGGGACTGTGGAGGCGGATGGGGCGGTGATGCTGGCGGACAGTGCGGTGCAGGTGGCGGTGGCGCAGTTGCGGGCGGGGACGGAGGCGGTGCGTGATGATGGCGGGGCGGCTCCATGGACGAGTCAGCCCGGGCAATTGACGGTCTGGCGGATGGATGGCGGGGTGGCGCGGCGGCTGAAGCTGTACAGTGATGCGCGGATGGTGGAGACGGGGGAAGGCGGGGAGGAGCGTGGAGGTCTGGAGCGCTGGGCGGAGGTGCCGGGGAGGTATGTGGATTTGAATGCGCCGCTGGTGGAGGCCGACGGGCGGCGGTGGTTTCCGATCGTGGATCCTGGGGAGGCGGTTGGGGGTGATGGGCGAGAGGCGGTGGAGGGCTTCGGGGTGGACGCGAGGCGGGCGGTGGAGGGGACGGTGGTGGCGGAGCGAGGTGGGGCGCTGCCGATGCCGGTGCAGTGGATTTATCAGTTAGAAGATGGGACCCTTGGGACGCTGGATGAGAGCGGGCGGTTTGTGACGGAAGGGCCGGGGAGGCCAGGGAAGGGGAATCGGATTACGGGGCGGTTTGCGTTCTGGTGTGATGATGAGACGTGCAAAGTGAATGCGGCGACGAGTGGGGAAGGAGTGTTCTGGGATACGCCTCGGGCGGACACGGCGCAGGAGCGGGCGCTGGCGATGCGGCAGCCGCTGCGGTGGGAGTATCACCGTCAGCCGGGGCATCCGGCGGCGGTTTGTCTGAGCAGCGTGCTGGCCCCGGGGAGGAGGTTTGACGCGGAGGGATTCGGGGCGGAGCGGCGGCGCGTGGGTGGGGTGATGGGGTCGATGCGGGCGGCGGATTTTCTGGGGTTGCTGCAGTTAGGGAGGCAGGAGTCGGGCTATGAGTGGGCGGGGACGTCGGTGGGTGGGACGGCGGTGCCTGAGGTGTTCGGGGTGGAGCGTCGGGCGAAGCGGCTGGGGCGGCTGGGGGATGTGTCGGAGCTGGTGTGGGAGGCGGGAAGGGATGGAGGGGATGGAGGGAGGGAAGTGGCTGGGTGGTTTCGTGGGCGGGAGGATCGGCGGGAATTGGTGAGGGAGCGGGAGTTTTTTCTGACAGCGAGGAGTGCGGCACCGGAGACGACGTTAGGGGGATTGCCGCGGGTGGCGTTGTGGCCGATTCACACGAGTACGGCGGAGCTGGGCGGGAAGATGGGAGGGCCGGTGGAGCGGAGTACGGCGTATGATGCGGCGGTGGCGGCGGCGAGCCGGGTGGGGCCGCGGGTGTATTGTGTGCAGCGGGCGCGGCCGGGGGATGGTGAATTTGATCTGAGGGCGGCGGCTGGCGGGGGGAACGCGGCGTTGCTGGAGTATCTGCGAGGGTTGACGGGGCGAGCGGTGCCGGGGTTTTATCGTGAGGATGAGGGGATGCGGACGTTTGCGGAGAAGTACGGGAGTGGTGAGGGGAGCGACCGCGAGGGGATTCTGCTGGGGATGCTGGATTATGTGAGGGCGGCGAATTTTTCGGATGGGCAACTGGCGGCGGACAGCCAGTTTCCGGTGCTGTGTCCGGGGAATGCGCATGAGGGGTTCGGGCAGGTGTCGCCGCTGGGAGGGGGGGCTGGGGAGGTGCGGGGGATGGGGCGGATGCTGACGATCAGTGAGGTGGCGTTGTGGATGGTGTGCCGGGCGGAGGTGGGAGCGGACGGGCGGGTGCGAGGGGTGCCGAGTGCGGCGAATCGCGGGGCGTTGCGGAAGCCTGGGCAGCGGGAGGTGGAGGTGGGGATGCTGCTGGAGGCGTTTGTGCCGTCGCAGGGCTGGGCGGATTACCGGCCATATGTCAGTGTGGGATTGTCAGGGGGCGGGCCTGAGACGATGCCATGGGAGGGTGGGGCGTGGCCGGCGATGTATCTGAATGGGAAGGCGCTGGTGCCGACGGTGGCGCGGCCGCAGGCGCAATCGCCGGCGGATCCCCCGGCGGAGTGGGTGAGTTGGGGAGGGTATGCCGGGGTGCGGTGCCTGAGCCAGCGGGTGATTCAGTTTCGGCCGGTGGTGGTGGAGCCTGGGGAGGGAGGTGGGGGGGAGGGACTGGAGTTTTCGGGGACTCAGCTAGTGGAGAATGCGGGGCGGCGGTTCAAGCTGGCGGTGTATGATCATCCGGGGAGTGCGGGGAGCGGGGCGGCGGGGAGGGGTGATCTGGTGCAGGTGATCGGGCTGGAGTTTCCGGCGATTTCGGGAGGATTGGTGAAAGTGCCGGCATGGCGGGAGGGAGCGGGGGGATTGACCGAGCGGGTGCTGGCGGCGACGCGGCGCGGCGAGCCGTTGATTCGTGAGGGTGATGTGGTGCAGTCGCTGGTGGTGCGGCATGGGGATTACCGGATGGTGGCGGTGCAGAGCCGGATTGATAGTGGGGCTGGTGCGGTGCGGGTGTTTGAGCCGCATCCGAGGTGGGGGCGGGAGGCGCAGGCGCATTCGTTGAGGGAGCCTGGGTTGAGGGGAGAGGCGGAGGGGGAAGTGAGGGGTTATATCGGAGGGCTTGGGGTGGCGCGGGCGGCGGCTCCGGATTGGGATGGGGAGAGTGGTGAGGGTCCGGAGCGGAGCGGGGATTTTGACAATGGGATGGGAGCGGCTCCGGATGGACCGTACAGCAATCGGCCGGACGACGGGCATCTGGCGGCGCTGGTGGCGGGAGGCGTGCCGTATTTTTCGGTGGGGGCGGCGGGGATGAACGTGCCGCCGGTTAGTGCGTCGGTGTTTTCGGCGCTGCGGCAGATTCCGTCGGCGGTGATGTTCGGGAGCCTGCCGTCGAGGCCGGCGAGCGGGGTGCCGTGGCGGACCTTGTTATTCCGGCCGCAGGAAGGGCACCCGGGCGGGGAGGGATTGCCGGACTGGCTGCTGCTGGACAATTTCTGGCAGCCGGTGGTGGAGCCGCAGCCGTGGTCGCACGATCTCGAGACGGAGGGGAGGGTGAATCTGAATCAGGGGCTGGTGCCGTTTTCGTGGATCAAGAGGCGGACGGCGCTGCATGCGGTGATGAAGCCGGAGACCCTGATGGCGATTCCGGATGGGGCGGCGGGGACGTACAAGAATGGCGGGCGAGCGGGGGACAGGTTCCGGCATTACATTGATGTGGAGGCGACCCTAGCGTTGTGGGATCGGGAGCGGGGCGGGCGTGCGTTTCTGGCGGCGGCGGAGATTTGCGGGATGCCGCTGGTGCCGGAGGGATATGGCGGGGAGTTGAGTCGGGCGGGGTTAGAGGCGTGGTGGCGGCGGCATCGGTTGACGGGTGACAACAGCCGGGAGCGGCCGTATGCGCGATTGCTGCCGCATTTCACGACGCGGAGCAATGTGTACCGGGTGCATTTTGTGGCGGAGACGATTCGGGGGAGTGGCGGGGAAGGGTTTGATGCGGGGAGCGACCGGGTGACGGCGCAGCGGAGGGGGTCGTGCCGGGTGTGGCGCGTGCTGGACGCGAATGATCCCGGGTTACCGGATTTTGCGACGGGTGGAGGCGGCGGGGCGACGCTGAGCGGGAGTTACCGTTGGAGTACGGGGGACTGGCGGGAAGTGAGGAGCGGGGCTGGGGGCTGAGAGAATTTATGCGAACAACAAACATGAGAATGAGAGTGACGATCCTGACAATTGCGATGATGAGTGCGGGAGTGAGCCGTGGTGATGAGGGGGCGGCACCGGAGGCGGACCGTGCGGCGATCAAGGCGATGGCTGGGGAGTTCCGGGTGCGGTTCCGGTTTGAGGAGACGGCGGTTTTCAGGGCGGGCGGGACACTAGCGGCCCCGTATCGGGAGGACGCGCATGAACTGGTGCTGGTGGTGAGGGATGAGCCGCGGCGGATTGAGCTGCAGCATCTGCTAGTGCATGAGGGCGGGGCGATCAAGCACTGGAGGCAGGTATGGAAGTATGAGGACCGGAACGTTTGCGAGTACCGTGGTGGGGAGACGTGGGTGATGCGGGAGCTGAGTGCGGAGGAGGCGAAGGGGACTTGGAGTCAGCAGGTCACGCAGATTGACGACAGCCCGCGTTATGAGGGAGTGGGGCGGTGGACGCATGGGGGCGGGGTGAGCCAGTGGACGAGCGGGGACACGTGGCGGCCGCTGCCGCGGCGGGAATTGAAGCGGAGTGCGGAGTATCAGGTGATCGCGGGGACGAACCGGCATGCGATCACGGCGACGGGGTGGGTGCATGAGCAGGACAACACGAAGAGCGTGCTGGATGGGGGGAAGGTGACGGGAGCGGTGGCGCGGGAGGCGGGGGTGAATTCGTATGAGCGGATGGGTGGGGAGGAGCGGTTGGATTTTGGTGAGGCGCGTCGGCTATGGGAGAAGGAGGGAGCGTTCTGGAATGTGGTGCTGGCGGAGTGGGATCGGCTGCAGAGCGAGCGCCGGACGTTGAAGGTGGGTGGAGAGGGAGCGATGAAGGAACTGCACAAGGCGGTGGAGGGATTGAGCGCGCGCGGGGACGCGGGGCCGGAGACGGTGGAGGAGACGATCAAGAGGTTTCTAGCGGAGGATTGAGGGAGGAGATCTGTCCTGAAAGGGGCAGGGAAGGCGCGGGGGAATGAAGGGGTTCGGCCGCGCCCGTGATGATCACCCGAGATTGCGTCACGTGACGCCGTTCTGCAGCCAGCGGGACGGCGTCATTCCTTTCTCTTCGTGGAAGGCGCGGCTGAAGTGGGAGAAGCTGCGGTAGCCGACCTCGATGGCGGCTTCGCTGACGTTGCAGGTGCCGGAGCGGAGGAGATCGGCGGCGCGGTCGATGCGGGCGGTACGGAGCCAGAGACTGATCGTGCGGCCTTCGGATTCTGCGAAGGTGCGGCTGAGATAGGGGGCGCTGCAGCCGACGGCGGCGGCGAGGTCGTCGAGGGATGGCGGGTTGTCGAGACGGCTGCGGAGGATTTGTTTGACGCGTTCGGCGCGATCGCGGGCGATGCGCTGGGTTCGGGAGAGACGTGGTGGGTCGGAGGGGCGCGGGCGGAAGAGCTGGAGGAGGAGGAATTCGGTGAGACGGGAGTTGTCGAGGAGACGGCGGGCGTGTTCGCAAAGGTGAGGGGCGAGGAAGCCGTGGGCCCATGAGCGGTCGGCGGAGGAGAGCGGGCGTTCGACGAAGGCTGTGGCGAGGCGCGGGCCGGAGACGAGCGGGGCGAGGTCGGGGTCGGGTTTGGAGGAGAGATTGCCGAGGAAGGAGTCGAGCCAGTCATTGGGATAGGTGAGGGCGAGACAGTCGTGCGGGTCTGGGCCTGGGAGCCAGTGGGCGGCGGCTGGGGCGTGGGTGCCGGACTGGATCCAGAGGAGGGATTGAGGGCGGAGGATGATGCGGGAGCCGGAGGGCCAGACGACGAGCCCTTCGCCGGAGACATTGAGCCAGACGTGGAGGGCGGAGGCGCGGATGGATTCGCCCCACGGGGTGAGGTTTGGGGAGGGGTTGGCGCGGTGCCATTGGCGGGAGGGGTCGGGCGCGGCGAGGGAGGGCTTTGGGTGCATGGTGGCGGCGCGGGAGCGGGAGAGTGGTTGAAATTGGGATTGAGACTCATTCGCATAAAGCGGGAAAATGGGGGAATCAAGGTGGAGGGGAGTTGGTGGGAGTGGGGGACTGATGGTGGTGTGTGGAAGAGTGGTGGTGGGATGTGGTGAGGGGAGAGTTGGGGTTGTGAGGGGACATGGGGGCGGCAGCGGAGGGATGGGTGAAGGGGTAGAGGGTGTGGAGCTGAAACTGACCTGAGTTGGGCCGGGGCGAGGCGGAACTGAAACAATGACTAACAAAATGAACGGACGAATTGAGCAGAGAATGAAGAGGTGGGTGGTGGTGATGACGGGCGTGGTGGGGATGGGTGTGGCGGGGCGGGTTGAGGGGCAGAGCACGGGGTTGTTTGTGGTGCCGGAGATTCGGAGGGGAGGGGGGGCTGGGTTTGCGTACTGGAATCAGTTCAGGAATCCTGCGGGGACGGTGTATAACTATCTGTATGGGAATCCGCCGGGGTTGCTGGCGGCTCCGTTGGGAGCGGATGCGGCGGGGAATGTGAACAACGTGAGTGGGGAGCAGGCGGTGCTGCGGCAGACGGGGAGTGCGACGTGTTTCCTGACATCGTCTGGGGCGTTGTATGATTTCCGCGGGCGGACGGCGTTTGAGGTGGTGTGGCGGCAGCCGGTCGGCGGTGGCGGGGAGGTGACGAACGTGATTTTTCAGACGATGACTGGGGGGCGTCGGTTTGAGTTAGAAAACATCCGGCTGCATGGAGTGGGCGGGGATGGGAGGCCGGTGGTGCTTGGGCCGGATTTCAGGGCGATGGATGATCCGCAGAGCGGGGCGTTTGATGAGCGGCTGGTGTCGGCGTTTCAGTGGGATCTGACAGGGCGCGGGGTGGGGGATTTCCGGGTGGTGTTTGCGGCTCCGGGGGATTCGATGCCTTTGTGGCAGGCGCAGCTGGATGTGGTGAGCGGCAGGGGATTTGAGAGACAGTTAGGGTATCTGCTGTTGCGGCGGGTGCTGCCGGTGGTGCGGTTCGGGAATGCGGGGCGGGTGGAGGTGGTGGCTGCGGTGGGGGCGGAGACGCGGTTTTTTCTGCCTGGGCAGAGTGTGAGGGTGGAGGCGGTGCCGGAGTTCGGTTGGGAGACGGTGGGATGGGTGGTGGGTGGGCGGGTGGAAGCGGCGGGGACGCTGGAGGTGGGGTTCGGGGAGGGGGACCGGGAGGTGACGGCGTTGTTTGCGCCGCTGGAATACGAGGCGTGGCGGTATGGCGTGTTCCGGCATGGCAATGCGTTGCTAGGGGAGGCGAATGATTATGGGGTTGAGACCGTGTCCGGGGCTGGGGCGGACCCTGACGGGGATGGGATGGAGAACTTTGCGGAGTATGCGTTTGGAGGGGATCCGTATCTGGCGGATGGGTGGAAGCGCGGAGCGGAGTGTCTGGGGATGGATGGCGAGGGGCGAGTGGGGATTCGTTGGCGGAGCGGCGTGGGGGAAGCGGCGGAGATGGCATGGCGGGTGGAGGTATCTGAGGATCTGGAGCGGTGGCGGGGCGTGGAGGAGGGCGAGATGGAGGTGACGGGACGTGGAGTGCAGATGGATGGGTCGGCGGTGGTGACGGCGCGGGTGAGGGTCGGGGCTGGTGGGCGGAAGTATCTGCGGGTGGTGGCCGGGCAGTGAGGAGAAAGGGGTGAAACGGTTGGAGAGAAATGACGCGGGGCGACGTAGAAGGGGGCATGAAACGACGCCGATTTGTTGAGAGTGTGATGGCATTGCCCCTGGGTGCGATGGCAGCGAATGCGCCTGACGGGTTGGTGGAATACACGACTTTTCAGGGGAAGCGGGTGAAGTTGCGGCCGTGGGTGGGGAAGCATGTGGCGTTTCTGACGAAGTCGGAGGGAGTGGATGAGAAGGTGATGGGCGGGTTGTGCGGTGTGTTTGACAAAGTGCGGGATTTCTATCGGGAGGCGACGGGGAGGGATCCGCAGCAATTGAAGCATCTGGATGGGAAGATCACGGTGGCGGAGGTGGATGAGACCTGCGGGGCGGCGTGTGGTTATCTGGGGGCGACGGGGATTGAGCTGACGCCGGGGGTGTTTACGGAGTTGTGCGGCGGGTGGCAGAAAGGGGAGCTGGTGGATCAGGCGCTGCCGTATGAATTCGGGCGGAACTTCTGGTTTTACAGCCCGCAGCTGGCGTACCGGAAGCCGGTGAGTGACCGGTCGGTGGTGACTGGGTATGCGGTGTTCATGCGGCTGATGGCGCTGGATGCGGCGGGGGCGAAGCTGGGGCCGTTTCGGGACAAGACGGGTGCGGAGTTTCGAGCGGTGATGGAGGGGTTGGTGGATCTGTATGAAGCGGACGCGAAGTTCCGGTGGGAGAATACGCTGAAGGTGGATGCGGCTCCGGAGAATGCGCTAGGATTGAACGGGACCGATCTGTTTTCGTCGTTCTGCCTGCGGCTGGCGCGGGATCATGGCGGGCAGAAGTGGGTGAAGGCGGTGTGGCAGGAGGCAGGGAAGCTGCCGGAGGCGAAGACGACGGAGGATGCGGTGGATCATTTTGTGGTGGCGGCGAGTGCGGCGGCGAAGACGGATCTTGGGGAATTGTTTGCGGGGCGGTGGCGGTGGCCGGTGACGGCGGCTGGGCGGAAGGCTGCGGAGACGGCGGCGAAGGAAGGGGTGAAGGGAGCGAAGGCGGAGTGAGGGGTTGAGCGGGCTGGTTGCAAAAGCGGGAGGGCTGCGGATGGGTGGGGTGTGAGTGCACCGGTTCCAGAGACGTTAGGATTGATTGCGGGCAACGGAGAGTATCCGTTTGCGATGGCGCGTGCGGCGCGGCGTGCGGGGGTGAAGCGGCTGGTGGCGGCGGCGTTTGAGAATGAGACGCGGGTGGAGCTGGCGGGGGAAGTGGCGGCGATGACGTGGCTGCGGGTGGGACAGTTGAGTCGGATGATCAAGTTTTTCCGTGGTGAGGGAGTGGGGCATGCGGTGATGGTGGGGCAGATTGCGCCGCGGAACCTTTTTGATCTGCGGCCGGATCTGAGGACTCTGATGATGCTGGCGAAGGTGAAGGAGCGGAATGCGGAGAGCTTGTTCGGGGCGGTGGCGGCGGAGCTGGAGCGGGACGGGATCACGCTGCTGCCGGCGATTTCCTATCTGGAGGAAGAGATGGCTCCGCTGGGGCACATCTGCGGGCCGGTGAGGAAAGCGCGGGAGATGGAGGACATTGAGTTCGGGGCGCGGATGGCGCGGGAGACGAGCCGGTTGGACATTGGTCAGACGGTGGTGGTGCGGCGTGGGACGGTGCTGGCGGTGGAGGCGTTTGAGGGGACGAACGAGTGCATCCGGCGGGGCGGGGCGATGGGTCGGGGGAAGGCGGCGATGGTGAAGGTGAGCAAGCCTGGGCAGGATTTGCGGTTTGATGTGCCGGTGATCGGGCCGCAGACGATTGAGACGGCGGCGGAGGCGGGGGTGCAGCTGATCGGGGTGGAGGCGGGGAAGACGCTGATACTGGAGCGGGGTGAGGTTGAGAGGTTGTGCGGGTTGAGGGGGGTGACGCTGGCGGGGTTCTGAGCGGGCCAGTGGTGACGGGGACGCGGAGTTGCCGAGGAGGGTTGACGCGGGTTAAGGGGGACGATGATGAAACGCCGAGCTTTTGTACCTGCTGCCGCTGCTGCCTTTGGATTTCAGATTGTGAGGCCCGGCGTGCTGCGGGCGCAGGGAGCGGAGAAGACTCCTAACGAGAAGATCCGGCTGGCGGTGATCGGGTGTGGTGGTCAGGGTGGAGCGGATCTCGGGGGGATGGCGCATGAGGCGGTGGTGGGATTGTGCGATGTGGATGACCGGCGTGCGGCGGACAGTTTCGGGAAGCATCCGCAGGCGAAGCGGTATAAGGATTTCCGGAAGATGTTTGAGGAGATGGCGGACGGGATTGATGCGGTGCTGGTGGCGACGCCGGACCACACGCATTTCACGGCGGCGATGACGGCGATGCGGGCCGGGAAGCATGTGTATTGCGAGAAACCGCTGGCGCACAGCGTGGCGGAGTTGCGAACCCTGCGGAAGACGGCGCTGGAGAAGAAAGTGGTGACGCAGGTGGGGAACCAGGGGCATTCGTCGGCGAGCATCCGCGGGTTGGTGGAGATGGTGCGTTCGGGGGCGATCGGGAATGTGACGGAGATTCATGCGGGGTGCGATGCGTTCAAGGATGTGTATGCGCAGCAGGGTCGGATGGCGGAACTGGCGCAGCACGCGGAGGTGCCGAAGGAGCTGGACTGGAATCTGTGGCAGGGGCCGGTGGCGGAGCGGTCCTATCATCCAGGATTCCTGCCATTTTCGTGGCGCGGGCACATGGCGTATGGCGGCGGATGTCTGGGTGACTGGATTTGCCACGTGGTGGATCCGTCGTTCTGGGCGCTGGATCTTGACATGCCGACGGCGGTGACGGCGGAGGTGACGAAGGATTATGATCCGAAGCTGCACGCGATGTTTTATCCCCGGGGGACGCGGATCACGTTTGAGTTTCCGGCGAAGGGCGCGCGTGGGCCGGTGAAACTGATCTGGCACGATGGCGAGTTCAGCATTCCGTCGCCGAAGGAACTGGAGGAAGAAGGACAGGGACGGAAAGTGGTGGGGACTGGGGCGGTGCTGATCGGGGACAAGGGGAAGATCATGCATGGGTCGCACGGAGCGGGTGGGTGGCGGATCATTCCGGTGCAGAAGGCGCGGGAGATTCCGAAGCCTGACGAGACGATTCCGCGGGTTAAGGATGGAAATCACCAGCAGGACTGGCTGGATGCGGTGCGGGCGGGGCGGCCGGCGGGATCGCCGTTCGAGTACGGCGGGGCGTTGAGCGAGATTGGATTGCTGGGGGTGGTGGCGACGCGTTTTCCGGGCGAGCGGTTGGTGTGGGATGCGGGGGCGATGCAGTTTACGGGGCACGAAGCGGCGACGGCGCTGGCGCGTCCGGCGTCGTGGCGTGCGGAGTGGGACGGGGTGCGTCCGGCGTGAGCGCGGGGAAGAACGCCATGAGAGCGGGGACATTGGGATGGGTGCGGTGGTGCCGGTTGCTGCTGGTGCTGATGCTGGGGATGCCGCTGCGCGCGGCGGATCCTGACATTTATGCGCCGGAGAATCTGGTGGCGTGGTGCATTGTGCCGTTTGACGCGAAGAAGCGCGGTCCGGTGGAGCGGGCGGCGATGCTGGAGGGGTTAGGGATCCGGAAGCTGGCGTACGACTGGCGGGACGAGCACATTGTGCAGTTTGATGCCGAGGTGGAGGCGATGAAGGCGCGTGGGATTGAGATGACGGCGTGGTGGTTTCCGTCGGTGCTGGACGAGACGGCGAAGAAGATCCTTGAGGTGATCAAGCGGCACGGGATCCGGCCGCAGTTGTGGGTGATGGGGTCGGGCGGGCCGGTGGCGAACGAGCGGGAGCAGTTGGCAGCGGTTGAGGCGGCGGCGGCGCGGCTGAAGCCGGTGGTGGCGGCGGCGCAGGGGATAGGGTGCAAGGTGGCATTGTACAACCATGGCGGGTGGTTCGGGGAGCCGGAGAATCAGGTGGCGATTCTTGAGCGATGGAAGCGGGAGGGCCTGACAAATGCGGGGATGGTGTATAATTTTCACCACGGGCATGAGCATCTGGGGAGGTTCGGGGAATTGGTGCGGCTGATGAAGCCGTGGCTGCTGGCGGTGAATCTGAACGGGATGGTGCGGGATGGGGAGCGGCGCGGGTTGAAGATTCTGCCGCTAGGGGGAGGGGATCAGGAACTGGAAATGATGCGGGTGTTGCGGGCGTCGGGCTGGCGCGGGCCGGTGGGGATTATTGATCATCGGCCGGAGACGGACAGTGAGGAGACCTTGCGGGAGAATCTGCGTGGGATGGAGTGGTTGCGGAAGGAACTGGAGCGGTCGGGGAGCGGCGGGGAGCGGCCGTTTGCGTTGCCGGTGGAGGCTGGGCCGAAGGTTGGGGAGGGGAAGTTCGGGAAGGCGCTGGATGCGGCGACGGCGGGGTTGGCGGTGGGGAAGGCGGCGGATTACGGCGTGCTGCCGCTGACGGGGGAGGCGTGGGTTAGGATCGGGGACGCGGGGGATTACCGGATCATTCTGGCGAACGGGCCGAAGTCGTCGGGAGCGCACTGGGAAGTGTATGCGCATGCGGGGAGCGGGGTTTTGAGCCTTTACATGCCGGGGCGTGGCGGGGTGTATGCGTCGGAGGTGAGGGTGACGGACGGGAAGTGGCATCATGTGGCGGTGGTGCTGGAGAGCGGGCGGGTGCGGTTGTTTGCGGATGC
>JAIXPK010000422.1 GCA_027486335.1 Verrucomicrobiaceae bacterium
CTTTGTTCACCCCCTTGCCGGCCATTCCTCCGCCAGCGTTGCCAGACCCGAAGAAGCGCCCCGAAGAGGTCTGTCCATCTGTCCCCAACGGCACTCCGAGCGCCCATCAGAGGTCTGTCTCTTTGTTCGCCGCCCAACAGACCCGAAGAGGTCTGTCTCTTAGACCCGAAGGGAACTTCCCCAGAGCCCTGTCCTTTTGCTCACACCTGTTCCCTTGCCAGCCATTCCCCTGCCATTTCCCATTCGCGCCGCCTTCCCAAAGTGAAACGGGCATGCTGCCAGTGACCTCTCCCGTCAGAAGTCTGTCTCTCCGCCCCCAAAGTGGCACGCGCATCCGCCCCGTGCCACCTCCCGCCAGCGCCCCGAAGAGGTCTGTCTCTTTGCTCACCGCCCGGCATGCAAGCGAGACCCGAGCGCCCCGAAGGGGTCTGTCCATTTGCCCTCGCAAAGTGACACAGGCCTCCTGCCTGCTGTACTTTTGCCTAGCCCTATTCCCTTGCCAGTCATTCCCTTGCCACTTTCCCCCCGCCTGCCCGGCACCCAGAAGAGGTCTGTCTCGTTTTTCACCGCCCGGCGTGCAGGTCTGACCGCGCTTCGCTTGCCCTTCGCACCCCAAGAGCCCCGCCCTCTTATCCCCCCGTCCTCTTATCCACCGGAACCGCCCGCACCCCGCGTCACAACGGGACACCGTATACCCAGAGCACCGCTCTGGGTAACAACCACCGCCCAACCCCGCGTTCTGAAGGAACGCCTCACCAACCAACCACGGAACTCAAGAGCCCCATCCGTATATCCCAATCACCTTTCCAGCCCCCCCGTCAACGATCGCTAGCGAGCTAGCAGTACCCCGCGCCGCACTCGCAGGTCAAAAGCCCCCTCTCCCCACACGCCGCCCACTCTGAACACGCCTCCCTCCGAACAAGCAGCCGAAGGCTCTGGACTGCTGTCAGCATTACAGCTCTCCCTGCGCACGGAGTGCGCCTGCCAGCCTCCCTCCGAACACGCCCCTCGCGCCATCGCGTGAGCCCCCCATCCCACCAAACACCCTACCCACAAGCCCACCTCCACCATTCCGAATTCCCTTTCTCCTATTCCCAATCTTCACTTCCCCACTCCGCCAGCCTCATTCCCGGTTTGACGGCAATTCCTCACCGTGACATTGTCCCTCAAACCTCAGGTTTTCGACGGCCCGATCTGCAGATATCAGGCGAGATTCGCTGTCATGATTACACTGTTCGCTGAAAACATGAAGTCGTCGATCGCAATCCTCCTCTCTATTCTCGCAACCCCCGGATTTCTATCTGCGAGTGACGATCTATCGGTCGAGACGGCAATTAGGATTCTGGAAACGAGTCTAACCAAGAGAGAACGAATCACAGCGGTTGCCGCACTCCGAAACGCAGAGGAACGGGCAGCTCCAGCCACCGCTGTTCTCGGACGCATTATTGCGACGGACCCCACAGGGGACGAGGCGGGATATGCTTCAGAAGCATTAGGTCATATTGGCAAGCAGAGTATACCAATCATTGCTGCACTGGTTCCGAACGGATTCAATTACTCCTACCTCTGCGCCACACGTACCATTAAGGGATTTCCACGTGAACTGGAGGCGGATCTATTGGCAGCGCTCGAACCAACTTTCTCACTTCACCCGGCCTCTGATCGATTCAATGCAATTCTGGCATTGCGGTGGTTTTCACTATCACCAGAAGCAGCCAATCGGCTCACCCAAGCCCAACTTGAGGATAGATCCTATTCATCGAAGCTTGGGGGAACTTTGTTCCTGTCGCAGAATGGCAACGATCCTTCTATCCTCACCAGCATTGAGGCGCATCCGTTTCTCTGCATGAAGTATCTCGGTGCCCGTCTTCGGGAAGAGTGGAGACGAAGAGATTCCCCTATTCACAAGCAACGGCGCATGATGCATGTACCCCGACCTCTTCCTGCGGATGAGCAGACGAAGTGCGAAGCGGCTGATGCAGAACTTGCCAAGTTGGCTGCCGATGCCATTCCGGAAGCTCTCGAGCAGCTCAAGCGTGCGCATGACACTCATGAGAAGTATCTTTGGATGGAGACTCTGAAAGCTCTGTCGTTTCACGCGACTCTGCCTCCAAGTGAGACTGTTGGGACATTGGAGAGGGCTTCGAAAGAGCCCGGTAGCCTTATCGATCTTCTCTTGGCTGAATTCCGTTCCACGTTGACAACCAAGAGCGAACAAGGCGGCGCCGACCAACCCGTTGCCGCTCCCGAATCGAAGCCTGAGGGTATTCAGAAACCTAAACCTGAATCGGAGCCTGCCCTCCGGTAGCGGTTGGCAGGCCCATGACGTTCGCTCAAATCCGAGAGCCCCATCCGTCGCCCATGATCACAGTTGGTAGCGTTTCCCGAGATCAAGCCGCTCAGTGGTTCGATTTCCTTTCGCCAGACTATCGAGGTAGGCGCACTGCGATTCGGGACCTTACCCACGGCATCCCAGAGTTTGTATTCTGGATCTACCCGGACGGAAAACTTCACGACGCCAGACGCAGCCACCGTTCGTGTCCCCCGCCGGGTTTCGAGCATATCTTGGCCGACGAGCCGGATTACGGCGGATTTCTTCGGGGTCGAGTCGTCCGCCACTTGGGTCAGCAGTTGATCGCAGTCTATTGCAGAGAGGAGGCTTTGACTGCCTCTGGCCCGGCCGTTGGTCAACTACTCGATGGCTTGGATCAGATGCCCATGCCCATCGAAGACACGGCACTTGTCATTTCAGACAACGCTGACATCTACGGGACCGTCAGCGACCTTTGGGAACGCAGATACCAGTCATGAACAGCAAGCATGCAGCCCGGACAAATGCAGGTCAGGTCAAGGAAGCAGGACTTCCCCTGCCACACCACCCGGCATGCGGGTTTGACCACGCTTCACTTGTCCGTCGCGCAGCCTTTCGGCTGTCTGCCTCCCACTATCCGGCTGCACCCGGCGGCTCCTGCAAACCTCGTTAGGTACCCAGCTGGGGCGATATCAGTGCTTGCTTGAACTAGTAGAGCCGACCCGTCGCGACAAGGCCTGGACGGCCTTGCTGCATCCTCTGCACTCGTACTCATCGCGTCGCCATGACCCCTCGCAAAACTCCGCCGCAGGGAAAGGCCGCCCCCCGCCCTCACTTTGCCTCACTGACCAGCTTTTTCGCCGCCGCATCCCAGATCCTCAGCACCCCGTCTTCCCCGCCCGCCGCCACAAACTTCCCGCCCGCATCGCTCGCCACCGTAAAACAGAACCCCTTCGCCCCGGGCAGCTTCTCCTCATTCAGCCGCACCCCCTCATCACCACTCGCACTCGCCACCGTATCCCCGGTCCCCAGCCACGCCACCGCACTCACTTCCTTCCCGAAACTCGTGATCGCCTTCGTCTGCTTGCCTTCTAGCAGATCCCAGAACCGCAACGTCTTGTCCGATCCCCCCGTCGCCATCGCCAGCCCGTCACTCCGCCACCCGATGCTCAGAACCGCTCCGCTGTGCCCCTCAAATGCCGCCGTCCGCTTCCCGTCATCCGTGCGGAACACCCTCGCCCAGCGGTCGCTTCCAGCCGTCGCAATCAGCCCGTCATCCGGCGAAAACGCCAGCGCATTCACCGTGTCCGAATGCGGCTCCGGAATCGTCAACAAGGCCGCCCCGTCTGCCGCATTCCACAACTTCACCTCGCCACTCCGCGACGGCACCCCGCCACCAGTCGCCAACACCCGCGCATCCGACGAAAACGCCAGCGCCGTCACCCGGCTCGCCAGCACCGCCGCATCGTCCGGCTTCCCGATCGTCCGCTCTAGCACAAATCCGCGCCGCCCCGGCAGCCTCACCACCTTCTTGTCCGCCCGCGCCGCCAGCACCCCATCGCCCTGCGCAGCCAGCAGCACCGGCGCACCCGCCGTCACCGCCCCGTCCGTCGCATCAAGAAACGCCCCGCTCGCCGCCGCATGCCATTGCAGCACGCCCCCATCAAAACTCACCAGCGCCGTTCGCCCGCCATCCAGCAGAATCATCGACTTCGGGGCCGTCAGCGCCACCATCCCCTTCTTCAGCGCCTCCACCGACGCCACCGCCTCGGCCAGCGCCGCTTCCGCCGCCGCCGCCGCTCCCTCCGCCGCTCCCTGCGCACTTGTGGCAGTCCCCGTCAGCCGCACCGCCAACTCCGCATTCGCCCGCGCATCGCTGAACGCCCGCATCGCCTTGTCCGCTTCCTCCACCGCCTTCGCCGCCGCATCCTTCCGCGCCTTGTCCTCAGGCGCAGCCTGCAACGCCGCCGCCGCCACCCGTGCCGCGTCACCCTTCCGCTGGTGCTCCCCTCGCGCCTTCTCCTGACCAACGTGCGTCGCCTTCAGATTCTCATTCTCCTTCTTCACCGCCTCCACCGCCGCCGCCAACCGCGCCTTGCGCGCCTCAACCTGCCGCTGCGCCGCCTGCTGCCGCCGCTCCGCCGCCGCAATCCCCGCCAGCGCCGGATGCTCCAGCGGAATATCCTGACGTTTCCCGTCCGCCGTCTCCGTCACATGCAGCACCGGCTCCGCATTCGTCCACACCACCCGCGTTCCCGCCACATCAGGCACCGCCATCGACACCGGCCCCGCATCGCCAATCTTATGCTCCCGCACCACCGCCAGCGCCGCCCCCTCCGCCGGAAACCCATACACCCGCAGCATCCCATCCGCACATGCCGCCACCACTTCCGCTCCACCCTTCAGAAACCCTAACGCCACCACCGCCGCCGGAACCTCACCACGATTCACCACCCTTCCCTCCCCCGCCAACCACACCCTAACCGCCTTGTCCTCCGCCGCCGAAACCACAAACCTCCCGTCCGCCGATACCGCCAGCGCCTTCACCGCCGCACCATGCTCCTTCCACTCAGCCACCACCGGCTTCTCAACACCTGGATCCCACACCCGGATCAACCCGCTCGCCTCCCCAGCCACCGCAACCTTCCCGCCACCCGCCACACTCGTCACCGGTCCTGGCAATTCCACCATTCCACCCGCCGTCAGCGGCCCACGACGCCACAACCGCGCCGTCCGAAACCCTCCCGTCGCTACCAGATCATCAGTCCCGAACGCCACCGCCAGCACCGCATCACGATCCGCCGCCGCCTTCCCCGCATAAAGCTCCAGCTTCGCCAGCTCCGGATCCGTCAGAAATCCTAGCGACACCCCAGTCGCCACCTCCGTCACCTGCACCTGATTCCCCCGCGCCGCCGCCGCCAGTCTCCCACCCGACGACATCGCCGCCGCCGCCACCGGCGCCAGCTGCGTAGGAAACACCCGCCACGCCGCCACATTGTCCACCACCGCCCCGCCCTTCATCCCCTGATCAATCCACAGTTTCAGCAAACCTAACTCCTCTGGACTCAGATCCGTCGCATTCACCTTGTTCCCCGGCGGCGGCATCGCCGGATCCTCCGCATGCGACGACGTCCTCACCAGCAGGCTCTCCAATCCCTTCCCAGCCTCCGCCGCAGGTCCCGTATCGCCTCCCTTCATGATCGCCGCCGGCGACTCCAGATTCAATCCCGCCTTCGCCTTCGTCGTGTTGTGACACGCCAGACAACTCCGCTTCAGCAGCGGATGAATGTCCTTCGCAAAATCCACCGGCCCGTCACGCTTCACCTCCGCCACCGCAATCGGCGCACCACGCAGCAGCCCCGGAAACGCCACGCCGGAAAACACCAGCGGCATCACCCGCATTCCGTTCACAACTCCTGACAACAACATCGCTCGGTTTCTCTTCACGGTTTGACCTCCACTTTGAATTTCACTGACCACGGCACTTCCACACCGTTCCACGCACATTTCGCATTCAGAATCACCTCCTGCACCCCGACCGCCGCATCCGCCGCCGCCGCAATCACCAGTTTCCCCTCGGCCGCCTCCTTCCCCACACTCAGCTTCTCCGCCGTCACTCCCTTCGCCCCCGCCAACTCCACCGCCACCGCCTCCGCAAACCCATACCTCCGCTCCAGCTTGATCCCCACCTCCGCCTTCCCACCCGGCGCAACCACCACCGTCTCGGGCACCATCAGCACCACCGGCGAATCCGCAATCTTCACCCGGATCGGTCCCGAATAAACCGCGTCCACTAGCTCCTTCACCGGAGCCTTCTCCCCTCCCGGCTGCCACTGCACCGTCCCCCGCGCACTCGCATAAACCACCCACTCGCCCGCCTGAAAAACATTCCCGTCCTTGTTCTTCACATCAAGCACCAGTTTCGCCTCCTGCGCATCACCAGGCGGCTTCACCACCGGACCCTGACGCATCCCCGGCATCCCCGTCAGCATCGCTTCCCACTCACCCTTGATCCCCTTCAGCGCCGCATCCCTCACAAATTTCACCGGAATCTCCACTGCCCCGCCCATCGCCGTCTCGTAAACCTTCGCTTCCGCCGCCGCAATCCCCAGTGGCGCAGTCTCGCTATCATAAACCGCCAGCACCAATCCGTCATTCGCCAGCCGCATCCCGAACCGCTCACCCGCCGCATTCCCCACACTCCACCGCGGCACCGCCTCGCCCGCCGTCACCGTCTGCCCGCCCGACGTCCCCGTCACCTTCACCCGACCACTCCAGGTCTTCGCTTCCGCCGCCGCCCGCACCACCAGCACCGCACTGTTCACCCCCGCCGGGACCGTCACCGGCTCCACACTAACTCCCTCCGGCAATCCCTCCATCTGCAGCGTCACCGCCCCGTCAAACCCATCCCGCCGCAGCACCGCCACCTGCATCACCGACGTCCCGCCCTTCCTCAGCAACGGGCTCCATCGCTGCACCGCCCCTCCCCTCGTCACCGGCGACACCGAAAACGCCGCCAGCCCAAAACCCGGTGCCGGATCCCGCAAGACCAGCCGCCACGGCCGCCGCGCATTGAAACGATCCAGCAGCTGAACCCGGTACACCACCCCCTCTTCACAACTCAGCACCCCCGACGGATCCCGGCTCCCTAACGCCATCGGCTCAGTCCCCGCAGGAGCCGCCGTGTCCTCGAAAACCGCCACCTGTTCTAGCTTCTCCTGCCCCTTCTCACCCTTCGTCACCTTCAGCACCCTCACAAACCAATCACTCGGCTCGCCCATCCGGTGACTGAACACATCCAGCACCACGTTCCTCCCCTTCTCCCCCGTAAACTCCACCCATTCCCCAGACCCCTTCCCGCTGAACGTCCCCGGCAGCACAATCTTGTGCGCCTCCGCCGCTCCCACCGCCGCCTTCTCGAAAACCACTAACGGTTCCGTCGGCACCATCGCCACCGTCCCGGCCAGCGGCAGCACCATCGCCCCAGCCACCGCCGCCTCTTCCGGCGACGCCACCGTCAGCCGGTAAACCCCTGCCTGCCACGCCATGTCATGCACCTTCACCGTGTACTCCCCCTCCTCCGCTGCCTCAAATTCCAGCCGCGCATCCCCAGCCAGCGTCCGGTGCGCCGACATCAGTTCACGACCCGCCGCATCACTCACCGCCACCACCGCATTCAATTGCGAATCAATCCTCTCCGCCGCACACGACACCACCAACCGCTGCCCCTTCCCGGCCTTGAACCGGAAATAATCAGCCGCATCCGCTCCCGTCGTCCCGTTCACCGTCACCGGCACCGTCACCACCATCGCCTTCTCCACCGACCCATTGTCCCCGCTCTCCACCACCTCCCCAATCGCCCCCACCGCAAACAACCGGCTCGCAGAAATCCCATACTTCCCCGCCGCCCTCACTTCATACAGCCCCGGAGCCATCCCCGCACTAGCCGTCACCTTGAACTTCATGCCCTCCACCCGCACCGCCGACAACCCGCCGTCCGAAAACATCAGCCGGTCCGCTTCATCAAGATCTGCACCCGTCAGCATCACCTCCACCTCCGTCCCCGCCCTCACCCCCGCCGGAAACACGCCGTCCAGCCTCGCCGTCGGCAACTGCCCGCGCACCACCTGACAAATCCCCGCCGCAGCCACTAGCGCCGCGGCCCGCTTCCATGAATCTCCTCTGCGCATAACCTCAATGGTTGAACAGGAATTCCTTCGTGTTGAGCAGCGCCCACACCATGTCCTCCCACGCCGCCTTATCCCCGTTCTTCTTCGCCAGATACTCCTCCGCCTTCTTCACCTCTTCAGGCTCCGGCTCGCGCCCGTACGCCGTCACAAACAACTGCCGCACCCGCTCACCCGCAGGCCGCCCATCCTTCGCCATCTGCGCCGCCCGACTCGTCTCCGCCATCAGCTTCTCCTGCAATCCCTTCGAATTCAGCAGATGCAGGCTTTGAGCCAGACTGCTGTCCTGGGTCCGCTCACACTCGCACGCACTCGAATTCTCCGGCCGCCCGAACACCGTCAGAAAATAACTCGCCCCGTTGAAGCTGTCGTCGGGCAATCCCACCGCACGCCGCTCCACCGGTTGCCCCGGAAAACGCGTCGCCAGACCTGTCACCGCATCAATCGCATCCAGCAGCACCTCCGCCTGCAATCGCCGAGGGAAGAACCGACTGAAATTCTGCCGGTCACTCGCATTATGCTCGTTCGGCAGGCTGCTCAATTGATAGGTGCTGCTGTTGCACACCAGCCTCACAAACGCCTTCATATCAAACCCGCTCTTCGTGAACTCCATCGCCAGCGCATCAAGCAGCGCAGGATTCACCGGCGGATTCGTCACCCGCATGTCATCCTCAGGCTCCACCAGCGCCCGACTGAAAAAGTGCTTCCAGTAACGGTTCACAAACATCTTCGCAAAAAACGGATTCTCCGCCGACGTCAGCCACGTCGCTAGCGGCTGCCGCGGATCATCCTGCGGCTCAAGCTTCAGCGTCTCGCCACCCAGCGGCTTCGGCTTCTGCGGCTGACCGGTCCGCGGATTCGCCGCCGATGCCTCCTTCCATTCGTGAAACACCGCTTCCTCCGCCGGTTGGTCCGACGCCTTCCGCCCCACCGTCGAAAAGAACGCCGCAAACCCATAGTAGTCGTTCTGACTCCACTTCTCGTACGGATGATGGTGACATTGCGCACACTGCAGACGCTGCCCGCAGAACACCTGCGCAATGTCCTGCAACTGATCCTGCGGCTGCCTCACCGTCCGATACCACGCCACCGGCGGCGACGTGCTGATGCTACCCGACGCACTAACCACCTCCGCCACCATCTCGCTGTACGGACGGTTCCTGTTCAGCATGTCCCGGATCCACTCGTAAAACGCATGCGTCCCGTACGCCGGACGGTCCCCGCGCTTGTTCCGCAGCAGAGACGCCCACTTCGACGCAAAATACTCCGCATACTGCGGCGACGCCAGCAGCCGCTCAATCACCGCCGCACGCTTGTCCTTCCCTCCGTCCGCCGCAAACGCCACCACTTCCTCCGGCTTCGGTATCCTCCCCGTAATGTCCACCGTCACCCGCCTCAAAAACGTCGCATCATCACACAACCCCGATGGCGGCAAACCCAGGGTCCGCAGCTTCGCAAACACATGCTCATCCACCACATTCTTCACCGGCGGAAATTCCCCGAGCGGAGCCCCTAGCGGAATCGTCCCCCGGAACACTCCCACCAGCTCCATGAACCGCACCATCACCGCCACATCCCCCGGCTGCCGCGCCGTCTGCACCAACCCATTCTCATTCACCGTCGCCATGTCCTTCGCCCCGCTCTCGTAAGTCACCAGCGCCGTCACATCCCGCCACGATCCATCCCCGTAATGCGCCGTCACCTGCAGTTGCTGCCGGTC
>JAIXPK010000487.1 GCA_027486335.1 Verrucomicrobiaceae bacterium
CCCAACCCGCCCCACACCATGTTCGAACCCGGCGAAAAAGTCGTCTGCGTGGACGATCGCATCCACCCCGAAGTCGCTTGTCTCTACTCCGCCCTCCCCAAAAAGGGCGACACCTACACGGTCCGCGAATGCGAACCCGGTCGCGCCAAATGGGTCAGCGCCCAGAAAGGCTGGGACTCCGTCGACATGAAGGTCCTCCTCGTCGAACTCGTCAACCCAGTCGATCCCTCCACGCTCCTCGGCTGCCCCTCCGAACTCGGCTTCGCCGCACGTCGCTTCGTCCCGCTCGAGGAATTCACCCAGACCGAGGAAGTCGAAAACGAAAACCTCATCCCCGCAGGCGCAGAACGTTAGGAACAACGCCCGCGCCCGTACCCCCTGGGAGCTTCTCCCCGCCTCCCTCACAAAATTACCCCGGCCCGCACGTCGCGCGCCGCAGGTACTTTGCGCAGCCACGCCTCAGCCGCCGCCGCCACCGCATCCACCTGCTCCGCCGCCGCCCCAGTCCGCGCCGCCCCGGCCTCGAACAATTCCTGCAACCGCTCCCGCGTCAGCCCCAGTCGACCATCCCCCGCCACCCGGTCCAGCAAGTCGTTCTCCGTCACCCCACCCCCGCGCAAATCCCGCGCCGCCGCCACCGCGTGCTCCTTGATCGCCTCATGCGCGGTCTCACGCCCCACCCCGTTCCGCACCGCTTCCATCAGAATCGTCGTCGTCAGCAGAAACGGCAGATACCGCGCCGTCTCACGCCCCACCACCGCAGGATACACTTCCATCTGCCCCAGAATCACCAGCGTCGTCTCCAGTAACCCATCCATCGCAAAAAAACTGTCAGGCAGCACCACCCGCCGCACCACCGAACACGACACATCCCCTTCATTCCACTGATCCCCCGCCAGCCCCGCCGCCATCGTCACATGCCCCTTCAAGATCGCATGCAACCCGTTGATCCGCTCGCACGACCTGCTGTTCATCTTGTGCGGCATCGCACTCGACCCAGTCTGCCCAGGCGCAAACCCTTCGCTCGCCAGTTCATGCCCAGCCATCAATCTCAAGGTCTTCGCCAGTGACGACGGCCCGCTCGCCGCATCGCACAACGCACTCACCACCCGGAAATCCAAACTCCGCGGATACACCTGCCCAACCGCTCGGAACGACGCCGGCAACCCCAGATGCTTCGCCATCTCCTCCTCCAGCCGCGCCACTTTCTCCGCATCCCCCTCAAACAGATTCAACTGGTCCAGCTGCGTCCCCGTCGCCCCCTTGATCCCACGCACCGGATACGTCGCCAGCAGATGCTCCAGCACCGTCAGCCCCCCTAGCAGTTCCTCCCCGAACATCGCCAGTCGCTTCCCGAACGTCGTTGTCTGCGCCGCCACATTGTGCGTCCGCGCCGTCAGAATCAGATCCCGCGTCTCCACCGCCCGACCACTCAACGCCGCCAGCACCGCCACCGCCTTCTCCAGAATCACCTGCAAAGACCGGTAAACCTGCAGCTGCTCCACGTTCTCCGTCAGATCCCGACTCGTCATCCCTTTGTGAATCTGCTCGTGCCCCGCCAGCTCGCAGAACTCATCAATCCTCGCCTTCACATCATGCCGCGTCACCCGCTCCCGCTCCATGATCCGCCCCACGTTGATCTCCCCCTTCACCCGCTCGTAATCCGCAATCGCCTCCGCAGGAATCTCCAACCCCAGCGCCCGCTGCGCCTTCATCACCGCAATCCACAACTCCCGCTCCAGCAGAATCTTCCCCTCCGGTGACCAGATCGCTGTCATGGACGGGGTGGCGTAGCGCTCGGCAAGGACGTTCGGAATCATTTGGCTGCTCAGTTTTCAGGTTCTCCCCTCCGCCCTAATCAGGCATCCGCTCCCGGTCAATCGCCCTCACCAGCCTCCTCACCCGATTCCCCTCCTCCCACCCGGTGCCCGTCCGCATACCGCTCCCCAGGTGCCACCTCCACCGGCACCGCCTCGCACACCTGCCTCCATCCCGGAAAATTCCACTTGTTAGGGAAATCACGGCACTGCTGCGGCTTCACAGCATTGATCACACACCCGCCCCCCTCCAGAAAAATGCACGAATGATCCTCCCTATCAATAATCGACAGCCCCAGCCGGTCCGCCCGCAGTCTCGTATACCCTTCCACAAACACCTGCTCCTCCATTCCCAGATACCCCGCAATCGCCGTGATCTCCGCCGCACTCACCTTCACATCCCCTGCCCACCGGCAGCAGTTCGTGCAGCGCTGGCATTGCCAGTAAACATGTCCCTTCGGCGGTGTGCTCATCTCCCCCCAACCAATACAGTCCCTCGCCCCGCCGCAAGCCCGTCCCTCACGTCATCGCCCTCCCCCTCCCGGCACACTCCCCGCCGCCGGCACTTCCTCCAGCTGCGTGATCACCACCGGCTTCCCTAGCTTCGTGTACACCAGCTCCGTCAGCGCCGGCACGTTCCCGAAACTAAGCACCACCACCGCCCGTCGGATCACCGGCCCCGACTTCGACATCAGCACCCAGTAATCCAACGGCGTTTCCGGCGTCGCCTCCCGGCTCCGCACCCGCACCAACCGCTCCCCGTTGACCACTTCCTCACCCTCCACCGTGAACTCATGCTGCGCAGTCACCTTGAACCCCGGATCCACCGGCGATGTAAGGGTCCGCAGCAACCCCGCCGCCGTCTCGCGATCCCCATCCTCCACCCACGTCTTCCCTTCATCCCCGGACACCCAGAACCCCTGCTTCCCAGCCAGCCGTTGCTGCTTCGCCCCGTCAAACCCCGTCAGCTTCACCTCCGCCGCCTCAAGCGTCATCGCCGCCTCCATCCAAGCCGTCTTCTCCCCCGCCCGGAACTCCGCCTTCACCTCGTACGACTTCAACCCCGCCATGTTCGCAAACGCCTTGTCTAGCAACTCCCGCGCACTCCCCGCCAGCACCCGTTCCCTCTCCTGCGTCCGTAAATGCAGCGCCACATCCGACACCATCGTCTGCACCGACTCATAAACCCGCGCCGCCGGCTCCTTATCCACCACCGCCTTCACCACCGGCTGCCACAACCCAGCCGGCAACCCAGACTTCGCCCCGTCCGCCCCGATGATCGCCCCCAGTCGCGCCACCAGTTCCTCACCAGGCTTGTACGCAATCAGCAGCGCAAAACTCGTCAGCACCATCCGCGCCTCACGCCTCCCCCCCGCATCATCTAACTTCTCCAGCAGCGGATTGATCCCGTCCATCAGATACTCCACCACCGCCGCTCCAGCCTTGTCCCGCTGCTCCGGCCCGGGATCCCCCGGCAACGGCGGCAGCACCAGCTTCATCCCCGTCGCGATCGCCTCCGCCTCCAGCACATACGGCCGCCACTGCGCCTCCGGCAACTCCCGCAGCCGCAGCATCACCGCATGCCCGATGTCCGCCGCCAGCTCCACCGCCCCCTCCTTCCCCACAGGCAGCTCCTCCCGCCGCAATCCCAGAATCCTCGGCCCGTCCCCATCCTTCAAAGGCTCATGCACCACCAGATACTCCCGCTGCGCCCGCCGCTCATACCTCGAAAACCACCGCAGGGTCACATAACTCCCCGGCTTCTCCGGCGGCCCGTTCAAATCCACCAGACTCCGGTCCTCCAGCAGCAACGCCGACTTCAGCTTCCCTAACTCCGCCGTCTGCCCCTTCAGCGTCGCCACCACATCACCCTCCGCATGCCGCTCAAACGCCTGATAACCCCACCGCTTCATCCCCAACCCGTAATCCCCAGCCTCCACAGCCTTCATCCACTCCCGCCCCACCGCCACCGCCCCCTTCATCACCCGCTCCTGATCCGCCGCCACCTTCTCCATCGCCTTCTGCATCTCCGCCTTCTCCACAGCCTTCTCCGCCTCCGTCTTCACCTTCGGCTTCGCCCCAGCCTCCCCCTGCCCACCAGCCGTCTGCCCATCCACATCCATCACAGCCACTCCCCATACCACCAACATCGCCACCCCAGTGATCAGTCGTCGAATCTTCATATTCCCACCACCCTGCCACATCTCCTCCCAACCGAAAAGCCATTCTTCACCACCTCAATTCCCCCCGCGAATCGCCTTCGCAGTCACTCCCAGCCTCTCCCACCATCCCCTCCATGGACTCTCCCGCCCCACCCACCTGCGCCATCACCGGCCGCACCCTCTCCCCGGACGAGGCCGTCCCCTGCCGCGGCCTCCGCCCCTCCCTCCTCCGCTTCATCCAGAAACGCTTCCCCGCCGTCACCTTCGAATCCATCGTCGCCGCCGACGCCCTCCCAGACCTCAAAGCCGCCTACGTCGAAGAATCCCTCTCCGACGAAATCGGCGAAATCACCCACCTCGAACGCGCCGTCATCCGCAGTCTCGAAGAACACGAGGTCATCTCCGAACCCCCGGAAGACGCCGCCGCCCTCGCCTCCCGCACTCTCGGCGAACGCCTCGCCGACCACCTCGCTTCCTTCGGCGGCAGCTGGACGTTCATCCTCACCTTCGGCGCCTTCCTCACACTCTGGATCTTCCTCAATACCGCCATCTGGCGCTCCAACCCGCCAGACCCCTACCCCTACATCCTCCTCAACCTCCTCCTCTCCTGCATCGCCGCCCTCCAGGCACCCGTCATCATGATGAGCCAGCGCCGCCAGGAATCCCGCGACCGCAACCGCGCCGAACAGGACTACCGCATCAACCTCAAAGCCGAACTCGAAATCCGCCACCTCCACGAAAAACTCGACCACCTCCTCTACCACCACAGTCAACGGCTCCTCGAAATCCAAACCATCCAGACCGACCTCCTCAGCCAACTCCTCGACGCCCACCGCTTGCACGATCGCATCCCCGCGCCTGATGTAAAACCATGACTCCCGACCAGAAGGATTCCGCCGCCTCCATCATCTTCGGCTCCCGCGACTCCAAAGCCGCCATCGAATCAGGTGCCGCCTTCGCCCCGAAATTCGACGCCGATGGCCTCATCACCGCCGTCGCCGTCGACGCCGTCACCGGCACCGTCCTCATGGTCGCCTTCATGAACGAGGAATCCCTCCGCCTCACCCTCTCCCTCGGCGAAGCCGTCTACTTCAGCCGCAGCCGCCAGCGGCTCTGGCACAAAGGCGAAGAAAGCGGCCACGTCCAGAAAATCGTCGAAATCCTCACCGATTGCGACCAGGACGCCCTCGTCCTCCGCGTCGATCAGAAAGGCCCCGGTGCCTGCCACACCGGCTACCGCTCCTGCTTCTTCCGCAGCGTCTCCGTCTCCGAAACCCACGAAGCCGCCCTCAAAACCATCTACCCAGCCAAAGAATACGACCCCGCCGCCGTCTACAAAGCCTGACAGATCCTTGTCTCCACACAAGCCACTGTAGCAAGGCCGTCCCGGCCTTGTCTCCACCCAAGCCAAAGTGGCACGGGCGTCCCGCCTGTGACCCTCAATGCAATTGTCTCCACGCAAGCACACTGTCACGGGCGTCCCGCCTGTGACCCTCAATGCCATTGTCTCCACGCAAGCCAAAGTGGCACGGGCGTCCCGCCTGTGACCCTCAATGCAATTGTCTCCACGCAAGCCAAAGTGGCACGGGCGTCCCGCCTGTGACCCTCAATGCAATTGTCTCCACGCAAGCCACTGTAGCAAG
>JAIXPK010000431.1 GCA_027486335.1 Verrucomicrobiaceae bacterium
GCTTCGCCGCTGACGTAGGGGGCGTAGCGGATGGTGAGGCGGCCTTGAGGATCGAACGAGAGTTCGGAGAAGAGGGCTGGGTTGGTGTTGCCGATGACGCGCCATGTGAGGACGTCGCCTGCGTCGGGGTCGGAGACGAGAGGGGAGAAGTCGATGAGGGCGTCGGAGCCGGCGTCATTGGCGGCGACATCTGGGATGGCGGCGGGGATGACGGGCGTGTCGTTGACGGGGATGATGGTGACGGCCATGGGGACGTCGACGAAGAGACCTTCGGGGTCGGTGGCGCGGACGGTGACGGTGAGGGTGCCGTTGGCGTTGAGGAGAGGGGTCAGGGTGAGGAGTGGGCCGGAGATGGTGGCGGAGGCGATGTCTGGTCGGGAGGAGAGGGCGGAGAAAGTGAGGGCGGAGTCCGGGGATTCGATGTCGGCGAAGGAGTCGGCGAGATTGAGGGTGATTGGGGCGGCGTCCTCGTTGGCGGAGATGGGTTCGAGGGAGCCGGTGGGCGTGTCGTTGACGGGGATGACCGTGACGGCCATGGGGACGTCGACGAAGAGACCTTCGGGGTCGGAGGCGCGGACGGTGACGGTGAGCGTGCCGTTGGCGTTGGGGAGAGGAGTGAGGGTGAGGGTTCCGGCGATGACAGAAACGGAAGCGATGTCGGGACGGGAGGAGATGGCGGAGAAAGTGAGGGCGGAGTCCGGGGATTCGATGTCGGCGAAGGAGTCGGCGAGATTGAGGGTGATGGGGGCGGCGTCTTCGTTGGCGGAGATGGGGTTGAGGGAACCGGTGGGCGGGTCGTTGACGGGGATGATGGTGACGGCCATGGGGACGCTGACGGAGAGCCCTTCGGGGTCGATGGCGCGGACGGTGACGGTGAGCGTGCCGTTGGCGTTGGGGCGAGGAATCAGGGTGAGGAAGCTGCGGTTGGCATAGGCGATGGCGATGTCGGGCCGGGAGGAGAAGGCGGAGAAGGCGAGGTCGGGGGATTCGATGTCGGTGAAGGAGTCGGCGAGATTG
Source organism: Verrucomicrobiaceae bacterium (assembly GCA_027486335.1). Taxonomy (GTDB): domain Bacteria; phylum Verrucomicrobiota; class Verrucomicrobiia; order Verrucomicrobiales; family V1-33; genus V1-33. Next base: position 1,018 of record JAIXPK010000431.1, read on the forward strand.
ATAGTGATGGGGGCGGCGTCCTCGTTGGCGGAGATGGGGTTGAGGGAACCGGTGGGGGCGTCGTTGACTGGGTAGACGCGGACGGTGATGAGGGATTCGGCGAAGCGGAAGCCGTCGTCGGTGCCGCGGACTCTGACGGTGGCGATGCCGTGGGCGTTGGGGAGGTAGGAGATGAGGAGACGGTTGCCGGAGATTTCGGAGGAGATGGTGGAACCGGTGGAGCCGGTGATGTTCCATGTGAGGGTGGCGGATTCCTCGTCGGAGATGAGATCTGTGAGGGTGATGGCTTCGGATGGGGAGTCTTCCGGTCCGCTGAGGAAGCGATTGACGGCGATGGGGGCGTCATTGACCTCGGCGACGGGAAGGGTGAGGGGCCAGAGCGTCTGGCGGCCTGAGTTGTCGGAGACGCGCAGTTGGACGGGAGTGTTTCCTGTATTGGCCTGTGCCGGGGTGCCGCTGAGGATGCCATTGGCGAAAGACATCCAGGGCGGAATGGAGACGGCCTCGATGGTGAGCACGGCGTCAGGATCGGGATGGGAGACCAGAGGTTTCCATGACCATGCGATGTCTTCGGTGGCTGGGGGAGCGGCGGGTTCGACGAAGGCGGGTTTTGGTTCGGGGACGGGTGATGACCATGCGACGAAGTATCCCGGGAGGGTGGTGGGGTTCTGGGCGGAGGTGCGGGTTTCGCTGAGGAGGGCGGTCTGGGTGAGGGAGAAGTTCGCGGCATTGGCGGATCCGGCGACGAGTTGCAGACCCCCGGAACCGCCGACTGCGAGGCTTTGGGCGGTGAGGGCGGTTGCGGGACTGAGCGAGCGGATGGGTCTGCCATCGGGCTGGAATGAACGGTAGATCCCCTGCAGGAGCGTGTAGAACCTGCCATCGGTGCCGACGGCAAAGGCCTGATGTGAACCGCTGGCCTGGAGCGTGATGGGATTGCCCCATGATTCCGTGGTGTTGTTGAAGGAGCGGACTGCGCCAGCGGCGGTCATGCCGAAGACGACACCGCCGGGGCCGGTGGCGACGCGGGCTGGAAGCCAATCGCCGGTGAACGGGCGCCATTCGCCGGTGAGGCTGTGGATACGACCGCGGTTCATGACAGCCCAATCGCCAGAGAGGCAGAGATCGCCCTCGCTCCAGTTGGTCATGGTGCCGACGCGAGGGAGGGCCCGGTGCTGCCATGTCTGCAATCCGGGGTCGTAGGTAGAGAGGTAGACCGATGAGCCGCCGAGGTGATCGTGATTGAGGACGTGGATGCGGCCGAGACGATCGGAGGCGACGCCGGAGACCTTTGCGGGGACACCGAAGCTGTTACCCGGGGAAGTGGGCACGGTGATCGACTGGCCGATGGAACTGGAGGCTGGGTCGGGGAATTCCCGGATGAGTGCGCCGCCGCTGAGGAGCAGACTGCCGGATGCGATAGGAGCGGGAATGATGGGGCCGACGGCGACCCTGATGTTTCCGGCGATGACCTCGGTGGTGCCGTCGGACACACGGACCTCGTAGGTGCCTGCGGAGAGCGAGCCGGCGTTTGTGATAGGGAGACGGCTGCCGGTGGTGCCGGTGATCTCGGTGCCATTGCGGAACCATCGGTACTGCAGCGGGAGCCTGCCCAGAGCGAGGACTTCGAGTTCGGTGTCGGCTCCGAAGTCGATGCGTCTTGATGCAGGGGCCCGGACTGTGGTTGTGCTGAGCGTGGCGGATTCCGAATCGGAGAGGACATCGAGGTCGGCGTTGAGGAGGTGAAACCGGGGAGCGCCGTTTGGTTGTTCTGTGACGACGACGAGTCCGCCGTCCGGACTTGGGACGACGCGCCATGGAGTGCCGGAGACCAGAGCGGAGCGTTCGCGGGTGAATGAGGTAGACCAGCGCTGCAAGCGGGTTACGCTGAGGGCTTCGTTTTCCAGCGTGATGAGTTGACCGGCATGCCAGCGCATGTCGACTGGACGGAAGCCCAGGTCCCGGGATGCGACGATGTCACTGGAGCGGAAGATGGTGCCGCTGCCGATCATGACGAGGTCACCGTTGCTGCTGGTGCGGATCGGGCCGGTGAAGTCGAACTGCCCGTGGTAGGGGGATTCGCCGACGGCACCGAACTGCCCGTCTGTGCCGATGGTTTCGAAGTGGAGGTCCCGCGGGCTCTGGTCGCTGTAGAAGTACATGCGACGCCGATTAGGATCCCATGTGTAGTATTCCGAGTAGTGGTTCCAGTCGCGCGATGCCAATCTTTCGCCGGCGGCATTGTAGAGGTAATGGGTGCCCCGTGATCCGCTAGGATCTGAGGCGAAGACGAGGTCGCCCGCCATGGCGAGGCCCTGGACCTGACCTGGGAGGGTTGCGAAGAGATCCGGGGTGGTTGCGTTGTGGGCGAGCTGCCAGATTTCGCGGCCTCTGTCGCTGAAGAGGAGGCGGTTGGTGGAGGAGTCGTAGGTGAGCCAGTTGGGAACAGCGCCGAGCGGTTGTGAGCCAGTGTATTTCCGTTCGGTGGGTGACCAGCGGAACAGACTCATGTGGGCGCGGCTGAGGATGCGGAGGGCACCGTCGCGGTCGACGAAGACATCGTGAGGTTCATAGGGGAGGCCGATGGGATCGATGATCTGGCCGGGTTCCGGAACGGAGAGTTGGGCGAAGGGGACGACTTCGATGGACATGCCATTGGGGGAAGCGCCTGAGATGGCGAAGACGAGGACATCGGTGCTGCTGAGTGCGATTTTCCGGGGCTGGGGGGAGGTTAGGGTGACGGCACCGGACTGGAGCATGTTGTTGCGGAAGGAAACGACCTGATTGTTCCGCAGAGCGATGGGGAGGTCACCGCCGTGGAAGGCGACGTCGGTGAAGCCATTGCCTGAGAGACGGTTTACATGGGAAAGGAACCTTGTGCCGTAGATGGTGCCTGATTCGTCGATGACGCGGTTTCCGTCGGGGAAGACCCATGTGAAGAAGGCGCTGGCGAATCCACCGAAGGCGGGGCCTGAGCCTGAGGCGGAGCTCGAGCCATCGGGAGCGAGGTCGAAGAAGTGGATGGTTGAGGGGTTGCTGCCTGGGCCGCGGTAGAAGACCCTGCCATTGACGGGATGGACGCTCGGGCCGGAGAAGCCGGTGTATAGGGGGAAACTGCTGAGGGCGACGCCCGAGCGGCGATGGTAGGTGCGGATGATGTCGTCGTAGAGACCGATGATCTCGCCGGTTGTGAAGATGCTGCTGATCTGGATGGCGCGGGACGTGAGGATCTGACGACCGGAGCCATCGAGGTTCCAGCGGACGAGGTTGCGGTCTTCGGCGGCGTAGATGCCGGCGTCATCGGCCCAGAGAGCGGAGGCGGCGGCCTGTGTGGGGACGGGTGTGAGCCATTGCCTTGAGGTGAGGTCGTAGCGTTCGATCCGGAAGGGACTATCGAAGGCGAAGTACTGGACATTCCCGGAGCGGAAAGACTGGTCGAGGAAGTTCCCGCCGAGTGCCGGGGGTTTGACGGAGAGGGGGTGGGATTCGGTGGATCCGATCGTATTGATGGCGCGGATTCTGAGGACGTGTTCGATGCCTGGTTCAAGGGTGGTGATGGAGGCCGAGGTGGTGTTGAAGGGGAAGGATTGGAGAGTTGTCCATGTGCTTCCCGAGAGGCGATCGAGGGCGAAATTGTCTTCGTTGGTGGAATTGTCTCTCCATGAGAGCGTGACTCTGCTGCTGGTGACTTCCGTTGCGGTGAGCTGGGATGGAGAGACGGGGACCTGGGCGAAGGAGAGAGTGGCGACGCCGATCTGGGTGGAGAGGTCGCCGAGAGTGGTGCCGCGGTTCACCTGCACGCGGAAGAAGTAGGAGGTATTCGGGGTGAGACCGGTGCTGGTGTAGGTGGTGGAATTGGGTGCCGCTAGGAACACCGTTTCCGGGCCGCCGATGTTGGTGGTGCGGATGATACGGAAGCCAGTTTCGTTGGTGGCGTTGTCCTTCCATGAAATGGTGATGGAGTTGTGGGAGACGCGGGTGGCGACGAGATTGTAGGGTTCACCGAGCGGTTGATCCGGCGAAGCGAGGGTAGACACGGACCATGTGGCGCTTGGATTGGAGACCATGGAACCTACGAGAGTCCTGACGCGGAAGTCGTAGAGCGTATTGACGGTCAGGCCGGTGACGGTGGTGCGGGTGGACCCTGCGGCGGCAGTGGGGCCTTTGATCCATAGACCGCCGGAGCCGGAGATTCGGTATTCGATCTGGAAGCCGGTTGCGGCGGCTGGCGAGTCTGTCCAGATCAATTCGACACTGTCAGTGGAGCGGGCACCTGAGGTGAGTGAGGCTGGAGGCGCGGGTCTGAGGGGTGAGAGGAAGACGGGATTGAAATCGGAATCGGTGAGGACAAAGCGCGGGTCACCATCCAACTGGGTCACGACGACATAGCCTGTGGAAGTGGCGAAGAGCCGGACTGGAGAACCGGCGAACTGGCGCGGGTTTGGACCGACGTTGAGGGATGGGCCGAGCCAGCGCTGGAGCTGGGTGGACCCGTTGAGGAGGCGGATGCTGGCGAGTTCATTGCCTATCCAGAGGAGGTCGGTGACGGAGTTGCCGATGACTGTGGCGGTGGTGGGATTGGAAGCCTGGATGATCTGGCCACTGGCGAGGGCGATGCGTTCGCCATCGCTGCGGACGCGGATGGGAGCGGTTACGATGCCGGAGGATGAGCTTTCGAGAACTCTTTCGACGCTTCCGTCTGCGCTGACGGACTTCCATGTCATGCTCATCGGGGAGCTGCCCTCGGTGAGATGGTAGATGCGGTTGCGTACGGGGTCCCATGTATTGTCACGGCCTGTGCCCCACTGGTAGAAGGCGGTGATGACATTACCTGCGGAATTGTATGAGGAGAATCCACTGGGGTTGCCGCCGCTGGCATAGAGATAGGATCCGGCTGCGGCGAGGCCGGTGACGGGGCCATCGAAGGGAGCGAATTCGACTTCGGCGGGATCAGCGGCGGAGGCGTCGAGCATTCTGATTCGATTGGAGGAGTAGGCCGTGTAGATGCGCTGATTGACGGGCGAATAGGCGATGCGGTTGGGGGCGCCTTTGAGTGGAACGGTGGTGAGGTAATCGCGGGCTTCCGGGGACCAGCGGAAGAGGGAGAGATGGGCGCGGCTGAGGATCCAGAGGACGCCATCGTTGGTGGTGATGATATCGTCTGCGGTGTAGGAGAGACCGCGGGGGTTGATGGGTTGGGTGGGATCGGCTGCGCCGATGGTTGAGAGGGCGACTGTTTCGATGCGGAATCCGGAGGTGTTGAGGGCGTCTTTTGCGAAGACGATGGCCTGATTGCCGTGAATTGCGACGCGGATTGGTTCGGCACTTGTGAGGGCGGTCGAGCCGATTTCCTGCATGGTACGGCTGTAGCTGTGGAGGCGGGTTCCGCGCAGCACGACGGGGACGTCTGGGCCGAGAAAGGCGATGTCGGTGAATGGTGCGCCCAGAGAACCGAGTTGGAGGAGACTGTCAGTGGAGAAGATGGTGCCGGAACTGTCGAAGACGCGGCCGCCGCGTGGCGGCACGAAGGTGCGCGAGGCAGACGGGAAGAACCCGCTTTCGGGGCGTTCATTGACTTCGAGTTGCCCGTCATCGCTGACGTCGATGTAGTAGATGTCTCCGTCACCGAATGTCGGTCTCTGCACAAAGGCACGTTTGAGGGTCGGGTCGTAGCTGAGTCCATGGAGAGAAAGGGAAAGATCGAGAGTGTTCAACTGGGTGCCGGTGGATTTGCGGAACATCGTCAGTCTTCCGAGGGCACTGCTGGTGACGAGGACTGAGTCGGTGGCGAACATGAGGGATACCGAGCTAGGCAGATCGACGAGAGACTGGCGGGCGGAGCCATCGAGGTTGAAGCGTACCACCTTGCGGCCTTCGGCGACAAAGATGCCGTCGGCATCGATCCAGAGGGCGGTGGGGGTTGCTTCGAGCGGGATTGGCGGGAGGGAAGCACCTGCTGCGAGATCGTAGCGTTCGAGGCGACTAGGTGAACTGAAGGCGAGGTGGTAGGTGTTTCCGTGGCGCGTGGCCATGTTGAGGAATTCGCCACCGATTCCGGGTGTGGAGAAGGTGGTGATGTTTGAAAAGGAGCTGCCGGTGGGGTTGGTGGCTCTGACGCGGAGGGAGTAGGCGGTGCTGGCGGAGAGACCGTTGAGGACGAGGGAGCGGACATTGAAGCCGACATTTCCTGCGGTGGTCCATGTGCCTGCTGGGACGGTGGAGCGTTCGACGGTGAAGGTTTGTTCGTTGGTGGAGTTATCGTTCCATGTGAGGCGTGCTGAGTTGGTGGTGATGTCTGATACGGTGAGGGCGGAGGCTGGGACTGGTGCGGAGGCGGCGGTGAGGGTGCGGCCGGAGACTTGAGAGGAGAGTTCGCCGGTGATGGTGCCGTTGACGGCCTGGACGCGGTAGAAGTAGGTGGTGTTGGCGGCGAGACTGTTGTCGGTGTAGGAAGTTGAGTTAGCGCCGAGACTGATGGCGGTGGTAGTGCCGCCGGCGGAGAGGGCGCGGAGGACGCGGAAGCCTGATTCGTTGGCGGCGTTATCGGACCATGCGATGGTGATGCTGTTGTGGAAGATGCGGGTGACGGCGAGGTTGTAGGGTTCGCCGGCGGGTTCGTCCGGGGAGGAGAGCGTGCGTGTGGAGACGGAGGCGGAGGGGGGTGAGACGAGGGTGTCGTTGAGGGCGAGGACGCGGAATTCGTAGTTGGTATTGGTGTTGAGGCCTGTGACGGATGAGGTGGTGGTGTTGGCGGTGGTGGTGGCTCCGGGGGACCATGGGGTGGGGCTGCCGGCTGTGCGGAACTCGATGCGGAAGCCGGTTTCGTTGTTTGAGAGGTCTGACCATGTGAGGGAGATCGAGTTGAAGGTGCGGGAGGTGACGGATGGGGTTCCTGGGGCGAGTGGGGGGATCTCGTCGGCGGTGGTGGTGGTGGTAAGGAGCAGCAGGAAGAGGAGGATCCAGTTGCTGAGGGAGCGTGGGCGAGACGGAGCGTGGGACGGGCGCATGGGATCGGGCGATTTAGGAGATCCTGGCGCGGAGAGGGCTTCCTACAATCGCGAAGGCTAGTGGATTGAGGGGTTGGCGAGGGGTGGGCGTGAGGGGGCGGCCGGCGGGAGGGGCCGGTGAGTGGTTTGGTTGCCGGAGGGGTCCGTCAGGAGGCGGAGAGGCGTTTGACGCGGTAGAAGCGTGTGCCTGAGCCTGGAGGGGAGGAGGTGCGCGGGGAGCCCTGGTCGATCCACTGGGTTCTGGTGCCCGCGGCGCGGATGCGGGAGAGGGAGTCGAGCCAGTGGGTGCCGTCGTCGCTGTACTGGATTTGATAGAGGACGCCGGGTTCCGAGGGAAATTCGATCATGAACATGCCTGGCTGGAGGAGTTGGGCGACATCGATGGCGAGGGTGCCGGAGGTGGCGGGGGATGAGACGTCGTGCGGGAGGGTGGGGAAGGTGGTGAGGGTTGGGGGGGAGAGTGGGTGGCGGTCGGAGACGTGGTATTCGAGGACCATGGAGACCGAAGCGCCTGGGGCGACGGGTTGGTGGTAGATGGCGCAGGGGAGGCCTGTGAGGCAGTCGCTGGCGTTGTAGAGGGAGGCGTTGGCGGGGAGGCCGGCGACGTGGATTTCGAAGCCGCCGATGGGGCGCTGGCCGACATTGCGGACGGTGACGCGGTGTTCCCAGAGACCGGTCTGGCGGTTGAGTGTTAGGGTTCCCTGGGTGGTGACGGAGGGTGGGGGCAGGGCGGGAAGGACGACCTTGAAGGAACGCTGGGCGACGGTGCCGGCGCTGTCGGAGACGGAGACGGTGATGGTGGCTTCGCCGCTGACGTAGGGGGCGTAGCGGATGGTGAGGCGGCCTTGTGGGTTGAAGGAGAGTTCGGAGAAGAGGGCGGGGTTGGTGTTGCCGATGACGCGCCATGTGAGGACGTCGCCGGCGTCGGGGTCGGAGACGAGCGGTGAGAAGTCGATGAGGGCGTCGGAGCCGGCGTCATTGGCGGCGATGTCGGGGA
>JAIXPK010000139.1 GCA_027486335.1 Verrucomicrobiaceae bacterium
CGCATCGACATCACCGACGCCAACGGCCGCCACGTCCTCCACGCCCGCCAGAAATTCTTCAGCCTCCGCGAACACGTCGACGTCTTCACCGACACCGCCGCCACCACCCGTCTCGCCCAGATCCATCCCGCCCACATCCCCGGCTGGTCCGCACGCTACCGCTTCACCGACGCTTCCAACACCCACATCGGCACCATCGGCCGCCAGCACCGACGCTCGCTCTGGCGCGCCCGCTACACGCTCTTCAACCCCGACAACTCCACCCCTGGCTTCACCATCCGCGAGGAAAACCCCTTCGCCAAAACCATCGACCGCACCCTCAGTCAGATCCCCATCCTCAACTTCCTCACCATCCCCATCTTCAAACCCCGCTACCTCGCCTCCCGCCCCTCCGGCACCCCCGCCCTCCGTCTCATCAAACGCCCAGCCCTCAGACAGGGAACCTTCGCCATCGAACAATCCGGCCCCGCCAGCCCCCTCGAAATCTTCAACCTCATCCTCTCCTTCCTCATGCTCGCCATCCTCGAACACCGCCGCGGCTGACCCTCCCCATCAATACAGCAATGCGTTTCCCGCATCTCCTTGCCCACACCCGCCACCAGCCCTACCCACCACCTAGTTTCACTGTCCCCAGTCCCTTTCCTAATCCATTTTTCTCATGAATCACCTCTCTTCTCGCCGCTCCTTCCTGCGCACCACCGCCGCCGCACTCGCCGCCCCGGCCTTCATCCCCAATCTCCGCGCCGCCTCCCCAAACGGTAAAATCCGCCACGTCTCCTTCGGGGCCTCGGGCATGGCCCGCGCCGACCTCGAAAGCATCTCCCGCAGCCCCAGCGTCGAGGTCTTCGCCGTCGTCGATGTCGATAAACGGAACTGGGACGGCATCACCAAAGCATGGCCCAAAGCCAAGCTCTACCAGGACTTCCGCGAATTCCTCGCCAAAGAAGGCGATAACTTCGACAGCGCCAACGTCTCCACCCCGGACCACATGCACGGCATCATCGGTTCCGCCTGCATCACCCTCGGCAAACACGTCTACGGCCAGAAACCACTCACCCAGAACCTCCGCGAGTGCCGCCACATCACCAACCTCGCCCGCGCCAAAGGCGTCATGACCCAGATGGGCATCCAGGTCAGCAGCGACTTCTCCGAACGCTGGGCCCAGGGCCTCATCCGCGAAGGAGCCATCGGCAAAATCAAGGAAGTCCACAGCTTCAGCAATAAAGATTGGGGCGACCTGGGCACCGCTCCCACCAACGCCGACCCCATCCCACCAGAATTCGACTGGAACCTGTGGCTCGGCGTCGCCACCGAACGCCCCTTCATCAACGGCTACTACCACCCAGGTAATTGGCGCAAGCGCCGCGACTTCGGCACCGGCACCCTCGGCGACATGGGCTGCCACATGTTCAGCGGCTGGTACCGCGCCCTCGACCTCACGTCCCCACTCTCCGTCAAATACTCCGGCCCCACTCCTAACAAGGACAACTGGGCCATCAACGGCAAGGTCGTCTACTCGTTCCCCGGCACCGCCTTCACCGCCGACAAAACCGTCAGCGTCACATGGTACGACGGCTCCGCCCGCCCACCCGCAGAACTCGCCAGCCTCGTCGGCGGCCGCATCCCCGACCAGGGCAGCATCTTCGTCGGCACCGACGGCATCATGCTCTTCGGCCACGGCTCCCGCCCGCTCCTCTATCCGCTAGACAAATTCAAGGGCCACCCCTACCCGAAACTCGAACCACGCGACCACTGGCTCGACTTCGTCGACTGCATCCTCGACGGAAAACGCAAGCCCAGCGCCAACTTCGACTACGCCGGCCCTCTCACCGAATCCGTCCTCCTCGGCTGCCTCGCCAGTGTCTTCCCTGACAAGGAACTCACATGGGACGCCGCCAACCTCACTTTCCCCAACAACCCGGAAGCCAACGCCCTCATCGGCCGCTCTTCCTACCGCAAGGGCTTCGAAATCCCAGGCCTCGCCTGACCCCCCAAGCCCCTCCCGGCGCTCCATAGCCACCCCGTTCCATGTCCTCCCCGTTCGCTGCCCGTCGGCACCGGCTAGGCACCCTCATGGAAAAGGGCGACCTCGCCGTCATCGCCACCAGCCCCCAGCGCCGCTCCCCAGGCCCGGACTCCGCCGACCCATGGCCTGACTTCCACTACCTCACTGGCCTCGACCACCCAGGCTGCGGCCTCATCCTCGAAAAACCCGACGCCGGCCCGCTCCGCGAACGACTCTTCATCCCCGAACCCTCCGCCTCCCTCTGGGACGGCTCCATCCCCCCAGATCAGACCGCCGCCGCCGCCATCCCCGAGATCTCCCCCTTCCGTCTCTTCGAACCAGCCCTCCGCTCCCTCGCCTTCAGCGCCCGCAGAATCCTCGTCTTCACCGGCGGCAACCCCTTCGCCCCGGACAGCGACGACCCATGGCTCGCCTCCCTCTGCGCCCGTCTCCTCCCAGCCCACCGCATCGACCGCCTCGCCCCGCTCCTCGGCCGTCTCCGCGCCGTCAAATCCGACGCCGACCTCGACGCCATCCGCGCCGCCGCCACCTCCGCCGCCTCCGCCATGCGCCGCGCCGCAGCCACCATCAAACCAGGCATCCGCGGCTGCGACCTCAAAGCCGAATTCCTCCACGCCATCCACCACCGCGGCTCCCGAGGCCCAGGCTGCCCCATCCTCACCGCCTCAGGCCCCGAATCCCTCACCCTCCACTGGCACGGGGACCGCCGCCCCGCAGAACCCGGCGACCTCATCCTCTTCGACGCCACCGCAGAACACGACCGCTGGCACGCCGACCTCGCCCGCTCCTTCCCGGCCTCCGGCGCCTTCACCCCCCTCCAGCGCACCGCCCACGACGCCGTCCACCGCACCCTCTCCGCAGCCATCGCCTCCCTCAAACCAGGCCGCCTCCTCAAAGACTGCCACGACGAAACCCTCCTCTTCCTCCAGCACGAACTCCTCCGCTGCGGCCTCCTCCCCGCCACCGACGTCCCCGACCCCTCCCTCATCTCCCAAGCCATCCGCCGCATCTGCCCACACCGCATCTTCCACCACATCGGCATGGAAGTCCACGACCCCGTCCCCGACTCCGAACCCCTCTCCCCCGGCGCCGCCCTCGCCGTCGAACCAGGCATCCTCCTCCACCACGCCGGCTTCGGCCTCCGCCTCGAGGAAACCATCGCCCTCACCCCCGACGGCCCCGAAATCCTCACCGTCCCCATGCCCTCCTCCGCCCCCGAAATCGAAGCCCTCCTCCGCTTCTAACCCCGCCCCTCCCCCCACCCGCCTGCCGCTGCCCCGCCTCCAGCCAAGAGGCCTGTCTGATTATCCTCCCCTCGCACGCGAAGAGGCCCAGCCAAGAGGCCTGTCTGATTATCCTCCCCTCGCACGCGAAGCACTCCCCGCCTCCCTCCAAGAGGTCTGTCTCTCTATCCTCGCACCAACGGTGTCCGTGATTTCGCCTCCCTCCAAGAGGTCTGTCTCTCTATCCTCGCACCAACGGTGTCCGTGATTTCGGCTACGGTGTGCGGTAGACCCTGCGCAGGGCGTCGAGGACGGCCGTCCAGGGCGCGTCGCGGAACAGAAATGCCCGCAGCCAGCGCACGAACTTCACC
>JAIXPK010000078.1 GCA_027486335.1 Verrucomicrobiaceae bacterium
CTCGGCCTCCGGAATGCCACCGAACTCATCCACCATGCCACACGCTGGTTCGCAGCACAGACCTGACGGCCCCTAATCCGTTTACTGATGCGCAACGGTGCAGACTCCGCATTGAAGCAGCATGGCTCCGCGATACTTGTCAGTTGTTATGAAAAAGCCGAAAAACCCTTCACTCCCAGTCGGGACCACCAGCGGAACACCCATTCCCGCCACCCCCTCCGACGAAGCAGTGCGCCTCCTCGCCTACCAGCTATGGAATGCTTCAGGACAACCCGAGGGCGGCGAGCTGAACTTCTGGCTCGAGGCCGAGACCCGGCTCCGCACCGGGGTCACCGGTGAAAAGCAACCGGTCGCCCAATTGCCAGAAACCCCGTCCGCGGAAGGCTGACCCAGGGGCACAGTTCGCGGAACATCCGCACCGAATTCCGATGCGCCAGTCCCGGAACGCATGCAGGAGTACACCAGCCCATGCCGGATCCCCCTCCCGCCCCCATGACAGCCACCACCCGGGAACACCGCCGCCTCGCCGAAGACAGGAACCGCACCGCAAACTGGAAGCGCTGGGGACCATACCTCTCCGAGCGCCAATGGGCCACCGTGCGGGAGGATTACTCGGCTGAATCAGATGTGTGGCGGAGCTTTCCCCACGACCACGCGAGGTCGCGGGCCTACCGCTGGGGAGAGGACGGAATCCTCGGCATCTCCGACCGCCAGTGCCGCGTGTGCTTTGCTCTGGCACTCTGGAATCATCGCGACCCCATCCTCAAGGAACGCCTCTTCGGTCTCAGCAGCCCGGAGGGAAATCACGGCGAGGACGTCAAGGAGTTATACTACTACCTCGACTCCACGCCGACGCATTCCTACATGAAGGGGCTCTACAAATACCCTCAGGCCGAGTTTCCGTACGCTCGCCTCGTGGACGAAAACAGGCGTCGCGGGCTGCAGGACGCGGAATTCGATCTCGCAGACACCGGCATCTTCGACGACGGGCGCTACTTCGATGTGTTCGTCGAATATGCCAAGGCCGCCCCGGATGATCTCGCCATCCGCGTGACAGTCCACAATCGCGGCCCGGAAGCCGCACCGCTCGATCTGCTCCCAACTGTCTGGTTTCGCAATGTCTGGTCATGGCAACATGGTGCCTCTAGACCCCGCTTGAGCCTAGCCGGCGGGGTCGTGGAAATAGACCACCGGGGTCTCAAGTCCGACCTCGTGGATGACCTCGGCCTGTACCGGCTTCACGCGGCTCCCGCGAGCGATGGGACCGTCCCCGCTTGGCTTTTCACAGAAAACGACACAAACCACGAAAAGCTCTTCGGATCTCCTAACTTTTCGTCTTGCACCAAAGATGCCTTTCATCGATTCGTGGTCGGAAACGAGACCTCGGCAGTGAATCCGGACCACACGGGCACCAAGGCCGCCGCTCTTTACTCCATGATCGTCCCAGCTGGCGGCTCGGTGACGCTCGACCTGAGACTTTGCGGGGACGGCATGGCAGGCGACTGGGGAAAGCCGCTGCAAAAGGCACCAGAACCGTTCTCCTGCCACCCCACTCCTGTCATCTCGGAACTCTTCAGGAACCGCATCGCCGAAGCAGATGAGTTCTACGCAACCATCGTGCAGGCCGATCCCGCCCACGCCCAGATCCAGCGACAGGCCCACGCCGGGCTCCTGTGGACCAAACAGTTCTATCATTATGTGGTTCAGGACTGGCTGAAGGGGGACGGGACTTTTCCCACCCCCCCTGACGCCCGCTGGAACGGAAGGAACCGGAACTGGAAACACCTCTTCGCCCGCGACATCCTATCCATGCCTGACAAATGGGAGTACCCATGGTTCGCCGCATGGGACACCGCCTTCCACATGCTGCCCTTCGCAGAGACCGATCCCGATTTCGCAAAGGATCAGATGCTCCTGTTCCTGCGCGAATGGTACCTGCACCCGAACGGTCAGATCCCCGCCTACGAATGGAAATTCAGCGACGTCAACCCTCCCGTCCATGCATGGGCCTGCTGGCGGATCTACAAAATCACCGCGCCCGCCGGCGAACGCGACCGCGAGTTCCTCGAACGGTGCTTCCAGAAGCTGCTCCTGAACTTCACATGGTGGGTCAACCGCAAGGACAGCGAGGGGCGGAACCTCTTCGCTGGAGGCTTTCTCGGCCTCGACAACATCGGCATCTTCGACCGCAGCACCGCCCTGCCAGGCGGCCAGAGACTCGAACAGGCGGACGGCACCGCGTGGATGGCCTTTTATGCTCTCACCATGCTCAACATGGCGCTGGAACTCGCGCGGCGGCCCGGTGGCGGCGTCATCACCGCCTATGAAGACATGGCTTCAAAGTTCTTCGAGCATTTCGTCCAGATCGTCGACGCCATCAATCATCTCGGCGGCCACGGGCTCTGGGATGAAGACGATGGCTTCTACTACGACCAGATTCTCGATGACGGAAATCCTCCAGTCCCCCTCCGCACTCGGTCGCTCGTCGGCCTGCTGCCGCTCATTGCAGTGGAACTGCTCGACGAGCAGCGCATCGCCGACCTTCCCGGCTTCAGGAAACGCATGGATTGGTTTCTGAGCCACCGCAGCGATCTCGCAGTTCACGTTAGCTACTGCCAGAGCGGCGGGACTCATGGCCATCGCCTGCTCGCCGTTCCTTCACGCGAGCGTCTCCAGCGCCTCCTCGCCTATCTGCTCGACGAACGCGAATTCCTGTCTCCCTTCGGCATCCGCTCGCTCTCGCGGCATCACGAGGCGCATCCCTTCACACTCCATCTTCAGGGTGAAGACAAGGTCGTGCGCTACGTGCCCGGCGAAAGCGACAGCCACATGTTCGGCGGCGGGAACTCAAACTGGCGGGGCCCGGTCTGGTTCCCCATCGCCTACCTCATCATCGAAGCACTGGAACGCTATCACCATTTCTACGGCACTAGCTTCACCGTCGAACTGCCCACCGGCAGCGGTCACCACGTCACCCTCAAGGAGGCAGCCGACGAAATCGCCCGCCGCATGAGCAGTCTCTTCGAACCCGATGCCGCCGGCCACCGACCCTGCCACGGCGGCGACAGCCGCTACGCCACCGATCCCGCATGGAAGGACCTCATCCTCTTCCACGAATTCTTCCACGCCGATACCGGCCGCGGCTGCGGCGCTTCTCACCAGACCGGATGGACCGCCCTCGTCGCACGCCTCATCCGCAAACGTTGATCGCCCATCGCTGAATCCACTCCCAGCGGTCTGGCCAATCATCGCACGCCAGCCTCATTCCCCGATAACTCTCCGAGCCCTGAAGATCACCCAAGCCTTCACCCACCCCACACCCTCAATCCGCAAACAGAAACTCGTTCGTGCACACTAGCACCTGCGTGAACGCCTCCCACGCACTCAGCCCCGGCCCGCCGAAATCCATCGCCGCATCCGCCAGCAGAATCCCCGTCGTCGCATCCGTAACCCGCGGAGCCCACGAAAACCCGTCGCTGTTGTCCGTCGTCCCGCGGTCGACCACGAAATCAATCGCGTCCCCCGGCTCGACCTCCGTCTCAACCACCGCATCGACCCCGCCCCCGCCTGGCACATTCTGCACCCACAGAACCCCCAGCCGCGAATGCCGGATCGCCGCCCGGATGCCGTCGCTTACCTTTTCCCCAAGTTCCACCCGCCCACTCACTCGCACCCGGCCCGCCTCCGACGCATTCCATCGCCGGATCGCCGCCTCCACCCCCGGATGCCCGCCGTTCCGGTTCAGCAACGTCCATCCCGTCGCCTTGTCAGGAAGCTCCTCCGATCCCGACCACCGATCCTTCCCAAACCACGGTAGCGGCGCAAAACCGTTGCCCGCCTCCACCCACTGCCCGCGACCATACTGCCACCGCGTCCCGCTCTGCCTCGGCTCGCGCTCCAGCGCCGCCACCACCGCCAGATGCCGCTCCAGTTCCGCCGCCTCCGGCTCGCGCTGCAACACCCGCCGGAACCGTTCCCGGATTCGCTCCCGAGGATCACTCACCGCACCATCCACCGCCGCCGACAACCTCCGCGCCTGAGCCTGCACAAACGGATTGTTCATCAGATACAGCGACTGCTGCGGCACCGTCGTCTCGAACCGCCGCGCCGCCGTGTTGTCAGGCCCCGCAAAATCAAACGTCCGGAACGTGTTCGGCAGATTCTGCCGGTCGATGAAACCATAAACTGCTCGCCGTGTCGTGTACGGCTCCGCCAGCAGATCCACCGACCTCCCGTACATCCCCGCATCAATCCCCCCGCACACTTCCACAAGGCTGTCCCGCAACGCCTCGAAATCCAGCCGCTGCCGACTCTGCCGCCACAGCCACCGATTGTCAGGATCCCGCACCGCCTCCGCCGCCCGCTCCTTCGAATCCTGCCGCCATGCCTGCGACAACAGCACCGTCCGCAGAAACCGCTTCAGCGACCACCCGTCCTTCATGAGCGTCGCCGCCGCCCAGTCCATCAGCTCCGGATGCACCGGTGCCGCCGTCCGCACCCCGAAATCCGCCGGCGAATCCACCATCGGAGCCCCGAACAACCGCACCCACAGCCGGTTTACTAACACCCGCGCCGTCAGCGGATTGTCAGGAGACGCAATCGCCCGCGCCAGTTGCAGTCGCCCGCTGCCCTCCGTCAGCGGCTGCGGCTCACCCGGACTCAGACAACTCAGAAACCGTCGCGTCACCTGCGGCCCCGGCCGCCCCGCATTCCCGCGAATCAGAATCACCGGCTCGCTAGTCGCCGCCTTGTCCACCAGCACCATCGCCCGCGGCGGAGCCGACGGATTCGTCGCCTTATAGGCCTCCACCTGCTTCCTCAACTCATTCAGCGCCTCCCGGTCCTTCCGATTGTATCCCGGCTCCAGATCCGCCGCACCTAACGTCTTCAACGGCCCCGCTCCCGCCGGATCCTCCTCCGGCTTCCCTCCCTCTCGAAACCACTGCACCCAGCGCCCCAGCACCACCGTGTTCAGATCCTTGCTCTTCGCCAGCTCCCGCACCGCACCCGCATCCCGGTCGCCCGCCTCCTTCGCCAGCTCCGCATAACGCGCCGCCACCTTCGGCTGAAAAATCTCCGCCAGCCGCTCGCTCCGGTACTGCTCCACCTTCCCCTCACGCTCGCTCACCCCCTTCTCGAACGCCAGATACTCCGGCGTCCGCTCCGGCTCCCCGATCTGCGGCTTCTCATTCGGCTCTTCACTGTTAGCAAACACCCCCGTTAGCGCATAGTAATCCGCCGTCGGAATCGGATCGAACTTGTGATCATGACACCGCGCACAACCCACCGTCAGCGCCTGCGTCCCCCGGAACACCACATCCAGCCGGTCATCAATGATGTCATTCTGGTTGTTCAGAAACCGCCGGCCCAGCGTCAGAAATCCCATCGCCGCCAGATCCGCCGGCTTGTCCACCGGCGTCACCTTGTCCGCCGCAATCTGCCGGATCAGAAACTGATCGTACGGCAGGTCCTCGTTGAACGCCCGGATCAGCCAGTCCCGGTAAGTATAAGCATAGGCATACCTCCGTTCCTCCTGGAAAACATAACCCTTCGTGTCCGCATAACGCGCCGTGTCCATCCAGTGCCGCGCCCATCGCTCCCCGAACCGCGGCGACGCCAGCAGCGCATCCACCCGCCGCTCCCACGCCCCCTCCGTCTTGTCCGCCTCGAACGCCGCCACTTCCTCCCACTTCGGCGGCATCCCATGCAGCAGCAACGCCGCCCGCTTCAGCAACACCGCCCGCGGAGCCTCCCCCGACGGCGTCAACCCCTCAGCCACCATCCTCACCCCCACTAACCGATCCAATTCATGCCCGCGCCACGCCGCCATCCCCTCCGGCAGCGCCTCCGGCCCCGGTACCACAGGCATCACCACCTTCTGAAACGCCCAGTGCTTCCGCCACGCCTCCGCCACCACCGCCTCCCCACCAGCAGGCCACGGCATACCCGCCCGAATCCATTCCTCCATCACCCCAATCGCCTCATCCGACAGCTTCTTCCCTTCCCGAGGCATCGCCTCCACCCCGGGCTCATGCCGCAGCGCCTTCAATACCTTGCTCGCCCCCGGATTCGCCGCATCCACCACCGGCCCGTAATCACTCCCCTTCAACCAACCCGCATGCGTGTCCAGCCGCAACCCGTTGTTCTGCTTCGTCGCCCCGTGACACCCATGACAATGCTCCGCCAGCAGCGGCCGCACCTTGTTCTCGAAATACTCTCCATCCACCCCAGCCACCACCCGGCCCGCCAGCGCAAGCACCACTCCCGCCGCCGCCCATCTGAATTTTCGCTTCAACATCCGCCAACGTACGCTCCGCCAGCACTCGTGTTTGCATCAGACATCACCGCCACCTCCCTCCCCTTCACCTCCGCCCTTGGCACACCCTCCCCTCTCGCCCACCGTCCTCCCCATGCGTGTGCGCATCCGCCGCGGCCGTCTCGGCCTCTACCTCTCCCTCCTCTTCATCGGCGGCCTCTCAGCCCTCGCGCTCTACGCCTACGACGTCGGCTTCAACCGCCGCTGGCGCGAAGCCATCGAACGCGAACTCGAACCCCTCGGCCTCCGCGCTGAAATCGGCCGCCTCACCCTCGACCCAGTCGACGGCCTCACCGCCAGAAATGTCCGCGTCTTCGACCTCGTCAATCAGGGCCAGCGCCTCGTCGACATCAACCGCATCAGCCTCGACGTCGATGTCGCCAAACTCGTCGACAAACGCGACTTCCTCCGCTCCGTCACCCTCGACAACGCCAACGTCAGCATGCCCGTCGACCCGGAAGACCCGGCCAGCGAATGGATCACCATCCGCGACTTCAGCGCTCGCATCATCGTCCAGGGCCGCCGCATCGAATTCCCCAAAGCCGACGGCGTCGTCAGCGGTCTCAGATTCTCCGCCCGCGGCGATATCGTCCTCGCCGAACCTTCCGCACGCCCCAAACCAGGCAGCGCCGAAGAGAAAGCATGGAAGGAACAACAGGCCGCCATCAACCGCGAACGCCGCCGCAGCACTAACAAAGTCCTCAGACTCTTCGATCTCTTCAAACTCCCCGACGGTGCCCCCGAATCCCAGCCGATCGCCGAAGCCGATCTCGAAATCCACGGCCCTCTCAGCCAGCCCGACGCCCTCGACATCCGCGGCACGCTCCACTCCGCTGCCTTCACCTGCGGCACCTTCTCCGCCCAGGAAATGGACGCCGAAATCACCTTCAGCGACGGCGAACTCAGTCTCCGCAGGCTCCACCTCCGCGACCGATTCGGAGCCCTCAACGCCTCCGGCTCATGGAAACCAGGCAGCAACGACCCAGTCCCCTTCGCCATCGACTCCAGCGCCGACCTCGTCGCCCTCGTCAAAGCCATCGCCCCACAAACACCCCTCCCCGACAGCATCGAATTCACAGACCCGCCCGCCTTCGAAATCTCAGGCTCATGGTCCCCAGGCAAACCCTTCGCATGGAACCAGCTCCCGCTCGACGTCACCGGCCGCGCCGCCACCGGCCACTGCTCCATCCGCGGCGAATCCTACAAAAACCTCTCCGCTGACTTCGCCATCCGCGGCAACGGCTTCGCCTATCTCCGCAATGTCCGCATCGATCACGAACACGGCCACGCCTCCGGCCAGCTCCTCCTCCGCGACGGCTCCGCCCGCGCCACCGCTTCCTGCGACCTCCCCATCCGTATCCTCACACCTTTCCTGACAGATCCAGCCATCCAGAAACAACTCGCCTTCCTAGACTTCTCCAAGGACTCCCGTCTCGTCATCTCCGGCCAGGCCACCCACGCCGCCTCCGCACACCCTCACGAATGGCAGATCGCCACCAACCTCTCCGCTCGCGACTTCAAACTCCGCGGGGTCCACGTCACCCAGCTCACGTCTCCTGACATCTCCATCCGCACCGGCCCGGACCCGCTCGTCTCCGGCGCTAACGCTGTCTTCCGCCTCCAAAAGGGCGACCTCTCCATCCAGCACACCGAACTCCGTCTCAAAGAAGGGCTCTGCATCCTCAAAGGTGGCACCTGCACCGTCATGCCCGCAGAAGCCGTCTCCATGTTCGCCCCCAAAGCCGTCCCCGCCGTCGCCCGCTACGAATTCGCCTCCGCCCCGCGCACCGAAACCGAAGGCACCTTCGACATGAAGGGCCCCGAAAGAAACGACTTCTCCGTCCGCGTCGAATCCCCAGGCCGCATCTCCGTCCCCATCGGCCGCGAAAAATGGGCCTTCAACGCCGCCAACGGCTGGCTCCGCATCAAAGGCCAGACCCTAACCCTCGACCTCGCCGGCCGCACCATCCCGGACTCCCGCATCCTCGGCACCGTCCGCTTCCCAGACCCCATGCCCACTCGCATCGCTGGCACGTTCGCCACCAACCCAGCCAACGCCGCCTCCAATTCCTTCGTCGTCCGCGTCCTCGCTCCAGACACCACCTCCATCGTCACCCTCGGCGGCTACGACTTCCCCTTCCAGAACATCGACTGCACCGTCCGCGCCTCCGGACCAAAACTCTCCCTGGCCGCCTCAGGCGCCATCTTCTCAGGAAAAGCCGTCGCCTCCCTCGAATTCCCGGAAATGTCCCAGCCCGCTCACTCCGGTGCAGTCTCCATCGAACGCGTCAGCTACAGCCGTCTCCGCGCCATCTTCACCTCTCCTGACCAGACCGGCGGCAACCTCACCGGCCGCATCAACTATCAGATGAAGGGCTCCTCCGCAGACTCCATCGAAGGCTCAGGCACCGCCGCCCTCGAAGACGGCAACATCTTCGCTCTCCCGCTCCTCGGCCCGCTCTCCACCATCATCAACGCTCTCCTCCCTGGCGAAAACATCGCCTACAGCGTCGCCAGAAGCGCCACCGCTTCCTTCAACGTCGCACGCGGCCGCGTCACCACCCCGGACTTCGAAGCCGCCACCCGCACCTTCAAACTCACCCTCGCAGGCACCGCCGACCTCAGCCAGTCCCACGTCGACTTCGACGCCCGCGTCAATCTCCGCGGCGCTCCCGGCCTCATCCTCTACCCAGTCAGCAAACTCTTCGAATACCGCGCCGACGGCACGCTCTCCGACCCTCACTGGCACGCCAAACTCCTCCCGCTCCCCTTCCGCCGCAACCCTCGCGAAAAAGAAGCCACCCCCGCCCCGAAACAACCCTGATCCCCATTCCTCCCATCCCCGCCCTTGCCCTCCCCCGACCCGCCAGCCATGGCTCCTCCCATGACCCCAGCCAAAGTCGCCGTCCTCGGAGCCAGCGGATACTCCGGCATCGAACTCCTTCGCATCCTCCTCCGCCACCCAGGCGCTGAACTCGTCTGCCTCACCTCCCGCCAGAACGCCGGCCGCTCACTCGCCGACGTCTTCCCTCGCTTTTCCAACACCGGCCCAGCCTCGTCCCTCCCGTTCATCAACCCAGACCCGGACGCCATCGCCGCCTCCGGCGCTGACACCGCCTTCCTCGCCCTCCCACACGGCGTCGCCCACGAATTCGCCGCCGCCCTCCTCGCACGCGGGCTCCGCGTCATCGACCTCAGCGCCGACTTCCGGCTCGACGACCCCGCCGTCTACGAGGAATTCTACGACCACCCGCACCCAGCTCCCCAGCTCCTCTCGGAAGCCGTCTACGGTCTCCCCGAAATCAACGCGGACGCCATCCGCAACTCCCGGCTCATCGCCGCCCCGGGCTGCTACCCCACCAGCATGCTCCTCCCCCTCCTCCCGCTCCTCCGCGCCAACCTCATCCAGCCCCAGAGCATCTGCGTCTTCAGCATGAGCGGCGTCAGCGGCGCAGGCCGCAAGGAAGCCCTCCCGCTCCTCTTCTGCGAATGCAACGAAAGCGTCCGCGCCTACAGCGTCCCCAAACACCGCCACCTCAGCGAGGTCGAACAGGAACTCTCCAAAGCCGCCGGCCAATCCGTCCGCATCACCTTCACCCCGCACCTCATCCCCGTCACCGCGGGCATCTGCACCACCATCTACTGCGCCCCAGCCCCCGGCACCTCCATCGAATCCATCGGCACCACCCTCGCCGCCGCCTACGCCCACGCCCCCTTCGTCAGGCTCCGCGGCCAGAACCGCTGCCCGGACACCAAAGACGTCGTCCGCTCCAACTTCATCGACATCGGCTGGGCCCTCGACGAACGCACCGGCCGCCTCATCCTCATGAGCGCCGAAGACAATCTCTGGAAAGGCGCAGCCTCTCAGGCTGTCCAATGCTTCAATCTCCTTAAGCAATTTCCGGAAGAGGCTGGCTTGCATTCCATCTAGCGGCCCGTTAAACGCCTCCCTTCCATGCAGCCAAAATCCAGTCCCTACTCCCTCATCGAGGGCGGCGTCTGCGCCGCCGCGGGCTTCCTCGCCAACGCGGTCTCCTGCGGCATCAAAGACCCAGCCAAACCAAGACTGGACCTCGCCCTCATCTTCTCCTCAGGCCCGTGCGAAACCGCCGCCGCCTTCACCACCAACAAGGTCAAAGCCGCCCCAGTCAGGCTCTGCCAGGCACACCTCCGCCGCGGCGACGTCCGCGCCGTCATCGTCAACAGCGGCAACGCCAACGCCTGCACAGGCCCAGTCGGCATGCAGGACGCCAAACACATGGCCGACCTCACCGCAAGACAACTCGGCCTCCGCCCCTCCCAGGTCCTCGTCGGCTCCACAGGCATCATCGGCGTCCCCATGCCCATGGACCGCATCGCCCCCAAAATCCCCGATCTCGTCAAAGGCCTCTCCCGCGACAACCCGGATGACGCATCCCGCGCCATCATGACCAGCGACACACGCCCCAAATCAATCGCCATCGAGGTCCCCATCGGCAACCACACCATCCGCATCGGCGGCATCGCCAAAGGCGCTGGCATGATCTCCCCTAGCATGGGCACCATGCTCTGCTACATCACCACCGACTGCGCCATCTCCGGCCCCCTCCTCAAATCCTGCGTCAGCGACTGCGTCCAGAATTCCTTCAACCGCATCACCATCGACGGCGACACCAGCACCAACGACACCGTCGTCGTCATGGCCAGCGGCTGCGCCGGCAACCGCCGCATCACCTCCACCGGCCAGCAGTACGAATCCTTCCGCGCCGCCCTCGAATGGCTCATGCTCCAGCTCGCACGCATGATCGTCGCCGACGGCGAACGCGTCACCAAATTCGTCGAAATCCAGGTCAAAGGCGCCGCCACCCACATGGACGCCCGCAAGGTCGCCGAAACCGTCGCCAATTCCCTCCTCGTCAAATGCTCATGGAACGGCGGCGACCCTAACTGGGGCCGCGTCATGCACGCCATCGGCTACAGCCGCGCTCGCATCCAGGAAGAACTCATCGAAATCTACTTCGACGGCCACATCGCCACTCGCAACGGCATCGCCGCAGGCACCCCCATCGAACTCCTCCGCAGCGCCGTCGCCAAACCCGAATTCTGCGTCACCATCGACCTCAATCTCGGCGAAGCCTCCTACACCGTCTACACTAGCGACCTCTCCCAGGAATACGTCGACTTCAATCGCACCGAATACGCCGCCCCCACCAAGGC
>JAIXPK010000281.1 GCA_027486335.1 Verrucomicrobiaceae bacterium
CGCACTCCTTTGCGAATTGAGCAACGAATGGCTCACCGGAAAAATCTACCTCAACATGAACTCCATAGAGCCACCCTGCGCCTAGCCGAAACTTTTACAGAATAAAAATTGCGCGGCCCACGCTTGCCAGATCATCGAACGACTTCTTAGCTTCGTCGTCGTTCGACCAAACAATGAAGATCAGATTCTCCGACTCGAAAAATTTATGAAACTTCACCTGTGATATGAGAAACGCATAAGCTTTTTTTAGTTCCTCGGCTTTGCTTGCGTCTTTAAGTCGATGGCCGACGATTGTAGCGTCATTGATAGGCGCTCGGCAAGCCGTTATTGAGACCTCCGCCATGTTCGAGGCAAACGCTTCATCGCGGAGAAACATGGCACAGAACTGTTTAATCGTCGCCTCATCCGAAAAGACAGCCTTATTCTTACCTCTAAGGAACTCCGGTTTCCTCACGCTTTTCGGCTCCATAAAGGTAACACCCTTGGGAAGCTCCATTTCACTCAGAAACAGTTTCTCAAGTTCTCCAGCGACTGACGCTGAAAAGGTGGACACCAACAACAGGGATACGATAGCAGCTTTCATGAGGTTGAGTATTTCGAATCTCTTGCGAACAATTTACCACTTCCCTCTATCCCACAGAATCTCCACTCGTAACCGAGGCGTGCCAGCGAATCTCAGAACCCTCCAAACGCCTGAATTTCAACGGAAATGACCGACCCGATTTCCAAACATCCAGCCCAACCGGATTGGCAAGCGCTTCCCACAGTGCCCGGGCATCGCCGACGATCAAGGTAGCGCCATGCCCTGGGCCATCAAGATTCCGACGGCCCGCCCGCCGCACCTGCACCCACCCAGCACCCCATGCACGCACCCCGCCCGAACTCTCAGCGAGGCTTTGGAGGCATGCAGGCCCTCGCCCCTCTCCCCAAAATCCCCACTCAAGCCTCCCCCTTCATCTCTCCCTGCGGTCCCAAAGGGGCCAAATGTGATAGACCGGGGCATCGCCCCGGGTGCCCCACCAAAAAAATCCCCAGCCCTGAAAGGGCGGCGACATTGGCCGTTTTTGAGCTGAGCAATGATCAGCCCCGCCAGTAGCCAAAAAGCTCTGCCCAGGGATGCCAAAGTGGATGGTCCTCGTCGCCCTCATCAATGTCGAGTCCGCGAGCGTGAAACCAAAGAAACAGCTTGTAGCGGCCGTTCTGGCTGGCTGCCTTGGCTGCGCCGGACAGTCCCGACTCGCCTTCTTCGAGACGGCGATACTCGGCACGCTGGCTCTGAATCGTGGCCGCAGACGTTGTGGCACGATAGGCTGCGTGAATCACACTCGGGCCAATGAAAAAGACCATCGCGAGAGCGAGAACGGCAATGGCTAACGCAATGATGATCCGAAATGGCTTTCTTGGGACTTCGTTCATAGGACACGCGCGTGATGTAGCCGAATGTTTGAGCGCATCCACGGCGGGATGGAAGCTCGATCTCAATATGGGGGCTTGTCGCCATTGGATGGCGCGGCTTGCTCGGGATTCCGTTTGGTAATGGCCTCAATGGCGGAAGCGGCTGTATACCGGACTGCCAATGCTCCCGTATATCTCTTGTCGTTGGCGATCCGTTGAAGGGCCGGGAGTGCTCGACGACTGCCGACCTTACCAAGCGCTGAACAAGCATTGACCTTGAGCCATGGATTGTCGCGAGAAAGTGCTTCCATCAGGTTTTGCTCCACTTCCGGGAATGCCATGTATCCCAATGCATTCGCAGCGTCGCCAGGAAGTCGATAGTTCGAATTACCGAGCAACTGAAGGAGTGGTTGAACTGCCCTTTTGTCGCCCGATTTGCCAAGGGCCAATATCACTTCTGGGCGGTTCGGCGGCTCTTTGTTCAGCTCGGCTAGAAGTTCCGGCACAAGGGATTCGTGTGGACGCAGGCAAGCGAGCCAGAGCCCCCACAAGTTGTCGCCATCGCGGAGTTCGCGGAAAATCGCCTCCGGCTTGAGACTGTCTTCGATGGAACGCTTCAGGTTAGTCCCGACTGCTAATTCTGACGCGCTACCCAAGATGAATTTGAGAACACGTCCGGCGTGGCGGCGGCTATGCCCATTCCACAAGTCGCCCGCCGCAGCGACTCGTTCTTCCATAGTCCCCTTGCTCAGCCTACTGGCCAGATCCTCCTCCTTCGCGTTCCGTGAAGCAGCATCGCTAAACCGCAACTCGGTCGGTTCCGAACGGAAGTATGCTTGTTTCACCGGGGGTTCAGCAATGGCTGGCCGAACCGCCGCAACCGAGAATATGATGGCTAGCTTGATAGCGAAATTGTGCATTGCGGAATTCCTTTCTCCCGAACAGGTTGTCGTCTCACCATATCTCGCAGAATCTCCACTCGCAACCGAGGCGCTCCGGCACAGGTCTCGGCACCAGCCGCCATCCCCGCCTAGCGCTTCCCCCCCGTCTCAAGCGGCAGCACCTTCCAATCACCCGACGCCAGCTCGCGCGCCGCAAATTCCCACACCACCAGCCGCTTCCCCTCCAGCCGATCCCGCCCGCGCCTCAACTCCTGCACCAGCATCTCCCGCGTCGCATACGACCCATCGTCATTCCGGCAGATCACATCCACCGGCAATCCCAGCCGCACACTCAAGTGCTCCGCCAATCCCGCCGACTCCCCCCACCCCATCGCGCCTAGCGAATAAATATTCGCAAAACTGTCGCCCAGCAGAAGCACTGGCGCACCTTCCTTCGGCTGCCACAATTCATTCGCTTCCATCACCTGACGGATCGCCACTTCCTCCTCCGGATACGCCCGCTCCGGCAACAGCTTCAGCATCTGCGCAATGTCCCCGGTCCCGCGCACTCGCTTCTCCACCGTCCGAAACCGCCCAGCCTCCGCCCCCGGCAGTTCCACCGCCGCCCGCGCCGCCTCCGCCATCCCCGCCGCCACCCGCTCCATCGCCCCAGGCAGCCAGTGCGTGTCCGTCTTCAGATAAGCCGCTCCGCTCTCCTTAATCAAATTCGCCGCGGGATCATAAACCACTACCCCAGCCAACCCCAGTCGCCTCACAAATTCCCCGAACGACGCATTCTGCATCCCTTCCCCCCCTCTCTCCGCTCCACCCGCAAACATCTCCGGATGAATCGTCGGCTTCACCGGAGCAGGCACCACCAGCAAGCCAATCCCGCGACCCTCTAGCTGATCCCGGAAATCAACGATCGCTCGCACCGGATCCGCCTGCACTTCCTTCCCACGCCGCCGCATCACCTCCTCCTCCAGAAACCCGCGGCCCGTCACGTACTCCACATCCGCACGGTAAAACAACCAACCGTCCCGCCCCGCATACGCCTTCTCATTCCCCTGCCCCATCCCCAGCAACCAACGCTGCACCCGCGGCAGCACCGCCTCCCCCACCACCGAATCCCTCTCCCAATCCTCCTCAATCGCCTTCAATCGCCCAGCCTCAGGCAGCAGTCTAACCACATCCCCCAAACCGCCCACCGCAGCCACCGCCCCAGCATCCGGCACCAACCCCCTCAACGCCGCCCCGAAATCCCCCACCCGCTCAGGTTCCCTCCGCGCCGCCACCAGCTGCACCACCGGCACCGCCACAATCGTCACCAGAAAAAACCACACCAGCGCCGCCCTCACCCCAGGCGCAAACTCCGTCACCCCTAACTCCGCCGCCGCCTGCTCCTCACGCGTAACCCGGGCCCTGATCGGTTCCTCCTTCGCTGACTTCTTCTCATTCATAGGCAGCCTCTCAGAAGATAAAATATATGAACGGATTGTACGACTGCGCGAACAGCATCGCCACCGCCGCCAGAAACACCGCCGCGATCCACCAGAACTTCCCCCACGTGATCCGCCGCGTCAGATCCCACGACTGCGGCATCCCCCACACCACCACCGCCGTCACCGCAAAACTCACCCAGTAATACCGCTGCCAGATCAACCCGCCAATCAGCACCGATCCCTCCTCACGCCCCATCCCGCACAAGCTCCCCAGATACCTCAGAGCCGACTCAAAATCCACCGCCCGGAAAAACACCCACGCCACACACACCACAACAAACGTCACCACCCGCCTCACCACCACCGGCCCCCTCACGGCCCACCCGCTCTTCCCCGCCCAACGCTCCAGCGCCAACCCTCCCCCGTGTATCCCTCCCCAGATCACAAAATTCGCACTCGCCCCATGCCACAATCCCCCCAGAAGCATCACCACCATCAGATTCACATACGTCCGCACCTCCCCGCATCGATTCCCGCCCAGCGGCACATACAGATAATCCCGCAACCACCCGGACAGCGAAATATGCCACCGCCGCCAGAACTCCGTCAGCGACCCGCTCCGGTACGGTCCATCGAAATTCTTCGCAAACACAAACCCTAGCATCAACCCAAGCCCGATCGCCATGTCCGAATACCCCGAAAAATCAAAGTAGATCTGAAACGCATACGCCGTCACCCCATACCACGCATCCACTACCCCGGGCCCCGCCGCCTCAAACACCGTGTCCGCTATCTTCCCGCAAGGATTCGCCAGCAGCACTTTCTTTCCCATCCCCAGCGCAAACATCGCCACCCCGCGCGCAAACTTGTCCATCGTCAGCCGCCTCCCCTCCAATTGCTCCGCCAGAAACGAAAACTGCAGGATCGGCCCAGCCACCAGATGCGGATACATCGACACAAAACACGAGAAATCCCCGAAATGCTTCATCGCCTTCGCATCCCCACGATACACATCAATCGTGTACGACAGCGACTGAAAGGTGTAAAAACTGATCCCCAGCGGCAGCACCACCCGGAACACACTATCCCATTGCCCCTCCGTCCACCCCAGCGACGCCACTAACGCATTGTAACTGTCCACTCCGAAATTGAAGTACTTGAAGAACCCCAGCGACGCCAGATTCGATACCACCGACAGCACAATCGCCCACCGCTGCGCTCGATTCCGCTCCCCTCCCCGCTCCAGCGCCACCACCGGAGCCCGCCACACTTCCCACAACCGCCACGTCCCGTGCGCAATCACCACGCTCGCCAGCCAGTCGACCACCGTCGTTGCCGCCATCAGAAAAATGAACTTCGGATTCGCCCACCCGTAAAACAAATACCCGAAAAATATCAGCGAGTAATTCAGCACCCGGTTCCCCGCCCGCGACAGCAGATAGTAAACCGCCAGCGCCACCGGCAGAAAATAGAACAGAAAAAGATAAGAACTGAATACCATCGGGTCTGAATATCACCTCCATCCTCTCGGACACGGGCGCGACAGCATTCTACGGCATCTCTACAGCACCCCGTTCACAAGAAACCCTTTAATCTCACCATCGGGAAAAACCCGACATCCCCTCACATCTTCCCTCACACCCCCACCCGCCGCTCGGACCGCAACTGCCCGCACCCCGCCCCCACATCAATCCCCCGACGCTGCCGCCTCGTCACCGGCAACCCAGCCTCCAGCAGCACCCGCTGAAACGCCGCCACCCGCTCCTCCGTCGGCGCACCACCCGCAAATCCCTCCGTCGGATTCAACGGGATCAGATTCACCTGCACCGCCCGTCCCGCCAGCAACGCCGCCAACTGTCTCGCCTGCTCCTCCGAATCATTCTTCCCCGCAATCAGCGTCCACGCCATAAACACCCGCTCGCCCTTCAGCTCCGAATACTCCTCGCACGCCTCCAGCACCTCACGCAGCGGCCACCGCCGGTTCACCGGCACTAGCTCACTCCGCTCCTCATCCGTCGCCGCATGCAGGCTCACCGCCAGCCGGAACCTCAACGGATGCCGCGCCACTCTCCGAATCCCCGGCACATGCCCCACCGTGCTCAGCGTCACATGCGCCGGCCCAATCCCCAATCCCCTCGTGTCCGTCAGCACCTCCAGCGCCTTCAACGTCGCCTCCGCATTGTGCAGCGGCTCGCCCATCCCCATCACCACCAGATTCCTCAATCGCTCCCCATTCAGCTCCCGGCACCGCCGCGCCACATGCAGCGCCTGCGCCACAATCTCCCCAGCCTCAAGATTCCTAACCAATCCCATCTGCCCGGTCGCACAGAACACACATCCCATCGCACAACCCACCTGGGTGCTCAGACACGCCGTAAACCGCCCCGGAAATCCCATCAGCACACTCTCCACCTCCTGCCCGTCCCCCATCCTCAACAGATACTTCCTCGTCCACCCATCCCCACTCTCCGTCTCCCTAACCTCCTCCGCCACCGCCACGCCCAGCCCCCCGGGCCCGTCAAGCCATCGCTGCACCGGCGGCGGCAGCATCCCGCGGCTCTCCCCCAGATCATGCGGCACCTGATGCACCGCCTTGAACAATCTCAACCCATGCGTCCGCGCCAATCCATCCCGCACCATCAACTCCTCAAGCTCCGCCACACTCAGCCCGCTCAGCCCACTCAGCCCGCTCACAGCCTTCCCCTTCTCCTCAACATTCACCACACTCATGCCCTCAATTGCCAAGGCTCACCTCCACCCCAGGCACCGCCTGCTGCAGCACCTGCCCTCCCGCCGCCGTCGCCTTCGATTGCCACAAAAACACTTTCTTCAGCGACTTCAACGCCCCTAACTGCCCCACCCCGGCATCCGTCACCCCCGTACTGTACAAATTCACCTCCTCCAGCGACACACACCCAGCCAGCTGCGCAATCCCCGCATCTGTTATCCCCGTCCGACTCAATATCAGCCGCGACAGATTCCGCATCCCCGCCAGCACGGCCAAGTCCGCATCCTTCACCTGCGTCCGGCTCAAATCCATTGTGTGGATGTTCAACGCCAGCGGCGCCAGTTCCGCCAGCCGCAGATTCCCACTCGCCCGGTCACTGTGACTGAAATCCAGCTCCAGCACCCGCTTGTTCTTCGACAGCCGCCTCACGTTCACGTGATCCTTCAGCAACGCCTCCACCACCGCTGGATCAGGCTCAGGCAATCCCTCCGCAATCGTATCCACCAGAAACACCCCACCCTGGCCACTCGGAATACTCACCCCATCCCCCAGATCCGCCCCAGTCTTGATCCACTCCGCCAGCACTTTCTTGTCACTCATGCTCAACGGCTGCCCCTTCTGCGGCATGAAATCAGGATCGTCCGGCGGCAGCACAATGCACGCATACACCCGACTCTTCTCAGGATTCCCCGGAATCACCGCAGGCTTCCCGTTGATCCCCGCCCGAATCGCATCCGGATTGTGCAACGCCAGATCCCCCTTCTGCTTCTCAGGCCCGTGACACTTCACACACGCCTTCGCAAAAATCGGCCGCACCTTCGAAAAATATAGGCTGTTCCTCGACACCGGACGCGCAGGCTCCGCAGCCACCACCGGTGCCACCGTCGCCACAGGCACACCAGCCGCCCCAGTCCCCGCAGGCCCACTCGCCGCAGGTACCATCGCCCCACCCCCCGGCGCCGCCGCCGCACCGCCACCAGGCACCGCAGCCGCAGCAGCCGCCATCGCCGCCGCCTTCTCCGAATCCTCAGCCGACGGCAACTCCGCACGCGTCGGATCCCCGCCCGCCTCTCCCACCTTCGGTTCCACCGGCACAATCGGAGCCCCTCCCTCCGCCCCAGGCACATAAACATCCGCAGGCTTCACATCCGCCGCCGCCAGCGCCGCTTCCGCAGGATCCACCGTCTCCTGTTCCTTCACCTCAGCTTCCCCACCCCGCCGCGCCAGCAGATTCATCCCCACCCGCTCCCGCAACACCGCCGCCAGCGACGCCGCCAGCGCCACCACCGCCAACCCGCGCCACCCCAGAATCCAGAACGCCTGCCCAGGCTTCGCCACCGGCGGCTCCAAAGGATTCTCCCCGTAAAACCGCTCACGCAGATAAAGCACCCCGCGGTCCCTTCCCTTCCGCTTGAACCACCAGGCCAGCGCTCCCGCCACCCCAGCCCCGCCCACCCACATCGCTTCCCCCAACCGCGCCCCATCCCCACGCCACATGTATAACCCAGCCTCCACCAGCACCACCACCCCAGCCGCCACCACCGCACAGAACATCAGCCACAACACCGCCGGCTCCTGCTCCCTCGCATTCTCCCGCAACACAAACGCCTCAAGCAGCAGCGCCCCAGCCAGCAAGCCGGCAGGCAACCCCAACAACAGCACAAACATGGTCTCAGTCATCTCTCGGTTTTCTGTGTTCCTGCCCCCACTATGGCACACCACTCTCCCCTCGGCACGGAAATTCCGCGCACCCCCGATTCATCGGTTTCCCCTTGCCGCCCCGCATTCACCGCCGAATGCAGAGGTTTCCCCCCTGACGAATTTTCATGGCAGTCCACTTTCAGAACCTGACGAGGACCCAGGAGATCGGTGCCAATAGCTATCTCCTCGACGATGGCCGGTCCCGCATCCTCCTCGACTCAGGCATGCACCCGAAAGGAAAAGGCTTCGACGCCCTTCCCGA
>JAIXPK010000227.1 GCA_027486335.1 Verrucomicrobiaceae bacterium
AAAAAAGGACGGGCGCTCCGCAGCCCATACGGAGCGCCCGTCGCGAGGATCAGGCAACTGATTTATTGCTGCCCGAAGGCTTTATCAAGGCCGGGCCACCACTCGGTAGTAGTTCTTCGACTTCGATGGATCAACATACAGGTAGCTGCCCAGCACCCCGTTGATCGTCGTCGAAAGCCCAGTCGCTTCCACCGTCGTCACCGTCGTCCAGCTCTGCAGGTTCGTGGACTCCTGCAGGTCGTACACCACCGTCGCAATCGACGGGAAGGTCACGCGCATCGTCCCGTCAGGATTGACGGTCGGAGGCAAGGTCGCCAGCCCGGTGTTCGCAGGCCCTGGAGCCGGAGGCGTCACCGTCAGCGGCAACCCGTTGTAGTCCTGAATCGTCGGCCACCCGCCATTGATCAGCGAGCGGAACGGCACCGCATTTCCTGCATCGCGCCGCGCAAACACTTCAATGTACGAACCACCGCCGTCTTCCCAGAACGTCGTCGTGATCGGATAGTCACCCGCCGCAAGGAAGATGCGACCCACCGTGCTGCTGTCACCCGTCGGCACGTCCGTCGTGATCGTGCCCAGATCAGCACGCGGATTGCCAGTCGTGTCGTTCAAGCGCCAGTAACCCAGCGGAGCCAGTTCCTGCACCAGCACATCATACGGCTTCGTACGCGCTGGATCAGTACCGTTCTCATAGTGCGACAGCACCTGCGTCGGAGTCAGCGCCGTCGCATAGATCGCCGCTTCATCAGCAACCCCGGCCCATGCGAAGGCATTGTCCGCACGCGACCCAATGTGCAGTCGTCCGTTCACCGCACCAACCCCGGAGGTCGGCAGGAAGTTCGTCACCCCGCTCTGCGAACCAACCTGCGTCCCATTGACGAACAGCGTCGCTGTTCCTGTCGCAGACGTCCAAGTCGCCACAACGTGATACCACACATTCGGCGAAGGCGGCATGCCCACCGTCGACACGTTGAACGCGGTACCAAGACCGACACCCGTGTACCCACGCAGGCTCCAGCCATTGACGTTGTCCATGTAGATCAGCCATCCCGAACGCGGATCACCGAAGTTCCCGCTCGAGAACGGACAGGTGAACGGAGCACCAGGCAACACCCCGGAACCCGGAGCCGTCTCAGCTGGCTTGATCCAGATTTCCGAACTCCAGTCGCCGAGTGGATTGAGCAACGGTGTGTAGTCAACACGCGTTCTGATCGGGTCAGCGAGGGCCACGCTGATCGCCTTGTCCGTGCTGCCCGCCAGCGCACCATCCTGCTGGAACACCGCCGAAGTGCTGCCGTTGAAGTTGCCCACCGCTCCAATGCTCCCGGAATTCCGGAGGACATCCGTACTGCGACCGATCACACCACCGCCAGTGGCATTTTCCGTCAGCGCACTGAAACCACTATGGCTCCCGCCAATCGTCAGCCTCGTGCCGTCATCGCCTTGGAACCCGATCAGGTACTCACCGCTCTCAGGAATACGGAGCGTCCCAGTCATGCGCATCGCATAACGGTTGTCGTCAAGCTCCGTGTTCCGTGGCCATGGCACGTCGCCGGGAATCCGGCCCTGACCGCCACTCTGCGGATCAAAGAAGTTGATCTGCGCCCACGATGACGTCGCCGCCACCGCGTCAGCAGCCACCGCCGCGTTCACCGCCGCATCAGCGCCCGGAATATCAACCTGCGTCAATCCGCCAGGCAGCGTGCTCAGCACGTTCCAGTTGCCCACCATCGATGGATACGGAACCGGCGTCGTCGAGAGGGCCTGATAGCCCACCGGACGCCACGTCGGCGTATCCGCATCGTTCAGGAAGAAGCCTTTGGCGCTGCTCACTTGATACCAGAACCCGCCGCCGCCTTCCCACGTCGCGTATTCCAGCTTGTACGTCCCTGGCGTCAGGTGCGTCACCGCACGCACATTCGTGTCACCAGTCGGATTGAAGAAGTACACGATGTTCTGCTGCGCCGCGTCCACTTGGCCATTCACCACCGCAACAAACTTCGGTGGTGCCCCGCCTTCCGCACGCTTGATGCGGAACATGCTGCCGTCATCACCGCGGATGTTGAACGTGTAGTCGGACTCCTCCGTGATGCTGATCGTACCGTGCGCACTCGTGACAACGTAGTCGTCACCGCGGGGAACCCCACCGTTGGTCGCCGTCGAGAGGGCGTCACCAGGGAACGGAAGCCCGCCAGGGATAATCCCGTTGGTCGGGCCGTTGGAACCCGGGTCATAGAAGTTCAGGAACGCATTCTGGCTGTCCACCACCGTATCAGGCGTCAGCTCCGGCGTGCGGTCGCTCGAATTCGCGAGGAAGTCCATCATCGCGTCGAAGGTCGCGTTGGTGTTGATCCCGTTGTTCAGGAACGTCCGAACGCCCCACGCATTCGCGGTCCCCTGAGGACCTGGAATCGTCGCAGGCCATGCCCGCGCCGCCGCCAGCGGAGGAGCCGGCGTCGTGATCTTCGTCGTGTACACCAGATCAGCATTCGCCGTGTCCTTGCCGTTGATCGTGAAGTTGTACTCCGTACCCGGAGCCCACACGAGTCCCGCAACGATCGTCGTCACGCCGTTCGCCTTCGAGATCTGCAACGGCCCCAGCACAGGCTGGTTCCCTGCAATGTAGTTCCACGTCGCTCCAGCCTGGCCAGTCGACTCAGCAGTGAACCCGCCATTGCTCGATGCAAAGGTCTCGTTCAGCACCGTCGTCGCTCCAGACATCACCTTGAACCCGTAGATCTGCCAGTCGAGTCCATCAGGCGTAACACCTTCATCCCAAGCCCCAAGGAATCGGAAACGCACCGAGTCCCCAGCAGCAATCCCCGGAACCGTCGCCACACTGTCAATGAACGTCCCCGTCGCAAAACCAGGCGATGCCCCGTTCCACGCCAGTTGTCCGGTCAACACGTGATTCCCCACCAGCGGAACCTCATGATACCCGTTCGCAGTGAAACTGGAATTCTCCACGGCCACAAAATCCCCACCGTTCACGCTCACCTGAATCACCCCGCCATCCCACTCGTCACCTTCAAAATTATACCGGTGGTTCAGCGTGATCTGCACCGGACCGCCCGCAGGAATCACAATCGGCGGCGACGTGATCGACCCGTTGATCACCCCTTCACCACCCTGCACGTTCCAGTTCGACCGAATCCCCGCAGGGGTCACCGTGAAGCTGTTCGGCACCGTGATGCTCGCCGGCACCTGATCCTGAATCGTGAACGACACCGACGTCGTGCTCGCCACCTTCGAACTCGTCAGATACGCCTTCGGATAAATCTGTGGCAGCTCCTCGGTGTACTTCGCCGCAATCTCCGCAGGCGTCAGCACCGTGTCGTGAATCCGCACCTTCGCAATGCTCAGCCCGGAATTGAAACCTCCAGGCACCAAAAGGCTCTGATTCTGGCCCCCAATCAGAATGTTGTTCCCAAGGTGGGTGTTCAGGTTGCCGTGAAACTCAGAGTTCGTCAGCACGCCGTCAGCATACACTCGCGTCGTACCCGCTCCAACCGCGCCACCGCCATCGCTGGTGATCACAAGATAATGCCAGGTCCCAGCCGACGGCGCCCCGCCCACCATGTTCCAGCCGATGTCGGCTACCCCACCCCATTGCCCCGCCGCACCCCAAGTCGCGTTCGACCCATAGTTGAACGAAAAATTCGTCCCGTCCCCACCACCACGGTTCCCCCAGCCCACCAGCGTCTCTTCATCCGCAATCGACGGATTGAACGCCCAGACTTCCACCGAACGGTTGGGATTCACCCCGCCAATCGAATCCGGCGCAATCGGACCAACAAGATAATCAGCGTTGCCACCAAGCGTCACCGCCTTGATGCCGTCCACCATGGTCACCTGCGGCGCACCCGCGGAGGTGAACCCCCCAGGCAGCGTTCCAGTATTCTCCCACGACGTAATCGGCCCAAGCGGCAGAGTCAGGGAATTGAGTTCAACGAGAAGTCCTGCATGAGCAGAAACCGCCAGGCATGGCAGCGTCAGCAGCAGGCCCCTGAGATGGGAGCGTTTGTTTGTGTGGTTCATAGGAGAGGATTGGTAGTTCAGTTGACGGAATTTTCGTAGATCGGTGACAGAAGAAGACAAATTGGACAAACTTTCGACGCTCATCTCTCGCACCCACTGCTCCCCCGTCGCCCTCGCGACGGGACGGCCCCACCGCCATCCCTCAAGACGGCGTTGCCACGCCCGTCTTTCGAGTGGTCGCCTGCCGGTCGACAGTGAGCCTTTGAGGGGTCGGTCATACGTGTGAGCAGTGGGAATAATGCACCATTCATGAAAATCTTACTCGACCGCGACTCCCGCACTCAAGATCATTCCCCTTGCGGACTACGCCATAAAACAGACCAGATCAGACCATGACTACGCCTCTGCGCCGCATGACCGCCAGCGATCAGGTCGCCTCCCACCTCCGGGACCGCATCCTCCGCGGCAATCTCGCAGGCCCCATCCCCGGCGTCATGGCCCTCTCCCGCGAATGCGACGCCTCCCCCGTCACCGTCCGCGCCGCCCTCCGCCAGCTCGAAGCAGAAGGCTGGATCAGATCCGCAGGCCCAGGAAAACCCAGAACCACTTCCGCCCCCTCCACCGACGCCTCCAGACCAAACTCCCGCTCGCTCCGCATCATGGTCCTCCCAGGCGAACGCGTCGAAGATGAAGACGGTGTCTTCCAGCAAACCCTCATCCAGCTCCGCAACCGCCTCGAAGCCGAAGGCCACTCGCTCTCCTTCGCCCCCAAATCCCAAAGCCGCCTCCACTACGACCTCGATCGCGTCCGCCGTCTCGTCTCCTCATGCGAAGCAGACGCATGGATCGTCATCGGCGGCAGCCGCGATGTCCTCTCATGGTTCGCAGAATATGGCACCCCGGCCCTCGCCCTCGGCGGTCTCTCCTCAGGCCTCCCCATCGCCGCCACGGGCATGGAAACCGTCGATCCCTTCCGCAATGCCGTCCAGCGCCTCACCTCCCTCGGTCACCGCCGCATCATCTTCATCGCCCCTGCCGTCCTCCGCGACGCCGCCACCAGCCCCTACATCGCCGTCCTCCACCGCGAACTCGCCGCCTGCGGCGTCACCGCCGGTGAATACCACACCCCCGCCTTCGACGAAACCCCAGCAGGACTCCAGGCCCTCCTCGCCGCCAACTTCCGCCTAACTCCCCCCACCGCCATCATCGTCACCTACACCACATGGCTCGTCTCCCTCCTCTCCTTCATGGCCGTCCGCAATCTCCAGGTCGCCCACGACGTCTCCGTTCTCTGCCTCGGCCGCGATTTCTGGCTCCCATGGCACCAACCCCCACTCGCCCACTTCTCAGGCGATGACTCCCGCATGATCCAGCACATCCTCCGCTGGGCCAATCACATCGCCCGCGGCCAGGAAGACACCAGACAGGTCCGCTTCCCACTCGAATTCATCGAAGGCGAATCCTTCGGCCCCGCCCGCACCCGCTGATCCCGGACGGGCATCCCCACCCCAGACATGCGTCCCCCTTTCCGCATGACAACCCGCTCGCCCCGGGCCGTATCCGCTCGATGCGCCTTCCGTCCCTGCTGACCGCCCTCACATTTCCTGCCCTCTCGGTTCCATCCATCGCCCTCGCCGCCGACCCTCCTCCAGACTCGCGCTGGAAGGTCGAGGTCCTCGCCCAGGGCATGCCCCAACCCATGGAACTCGAACGCGCCCCGGACGGCCGCATCTTCTTCATCGAAATCGCCGGAAAACTCCGCATCTGGAAACCAGACTCCCGCTCCATCATCGAAGCCGGTTCCGTCGACACCACCACCGCTCAGGAAAATGGCCTCCTCGGCTTCGCCCTCGACCCCAAATTCCCCGACAACCACTGGATCTACCTCTACTACTCCCCCAAAGACATCGACGGTCAGCGTCTCAGCCGCTTCACCATGAACGGCGACTCCCTCGACCCCGCTAGCGAAAAAATCCTCCTCTCCTTCGGCGAACAGCGCCGCGAATGCTGCCACCACGCCGGTTCCGTCGAATTCGGCCCCGACGGCTGTCTCTTCATCTCCACCGGCGACAATACCCACCCGCACGGCGACTCCGACGGCTTCGCCCCTCTCGACGGCCGCCCTAACATGGAACCATGGGACGCCCAGAAATCCGCCGCCAATCCCAATGACCTCCGCGGCAAAATCCTCCGCGTCCGCCCGCAGGACAATGGCACCATCACCATCCCCGACGGCAATCTCTTCCCACCCGGCACCCCCGGCACCAGACCCGAAATTTTCTGCATGGGCTGCCGAAACCCATGGCGCATGAGCGTCGACCAGGCCACCGGCTTCGTCTACTGGGGCGAGGTCGGCCCGGACGCCGGCGGCGACGGCCCGCGCGGCCCACGCGGCTACGACGAAATCAACCAGGCCAAAAAAGCCGGCAACCACGGCTGGCCCTACTTCATCGGCAATAACTTCGCCTACTCCCACTACGACTACGCCTCGAAAAAAATCGGCACGCCCTTCGACCCCTCTCACCCCCGCAACGACGGCATCAACAACTCCGGTGCCAAAGACCTCCCACCCGCCGTCCCCGCCTTCATCTTCTACCCCTACGGCGCTTCCAAAGAATTCCCCGAAGTCGGCCAGGGCGGCCGCACCGCCTGCGCAGGCCCAGTCTTCCACTTCAAACCCGAATTCGAACAATCCAACGGCTTCCCCGCCCACTTCGACAACTGTCTCCTCTGGTGGGACTGGGAACGCCGCATCATCCGCTGGGCCCGGCTCGACAAGGACTCTAACCTCGTCGCCATCGAACCCTTCACCACCGCCATCCCCTTCAAGCGTCTCCTCGACGCCCAGTTCGGCCCCGACGGCAATCTCTACTGTCTCGACTACGGCGAAACATGGGGTGCCAACCCAGACTCCCGTCTCCTCCGCATCTCCTTCACCCACGGCAACATCCCCCCTCTCGCCGCAGCCTCCGCCTCACCTCCTAGCGGCCCAGTCCCCCTCAAGGTAGCCCTCGCTAGCAATGGTTCCTCCGACCCCGACGGCGACTCCGCCGCCCTCCGCTTCGACTGGAAACTCAACGGGAAATCCCTCTCCTCGGATCCTAACCCTCAGATCACGCTTCCGGACGCCGGCAACCACATCATCGAACTCACCGTCACCGACGCCGCAGGCGCTTCCGCCACATCCGCCGTCCCCGTCGTCGCCGGCAATTCCCCGCCCGTCGTCTCCCTAGCATCCCCACTCGACGGCGACTTCTTCACCCCAGGCCAGCCCGTCAAATGGCGCGCCTCCGTCTCCGACGCCGAAGAAGGCAACTCTTCCTCCGAACCCGGCGGCTTCGGCCCTCGTCTCCTCGTCTCCACTTCCCTCGACCGCGGCGGCGTCGAACCCAAGGGGCTCTCGCTCATGAAAAGCGCCGACTGCTTCAACTGCCACGCCCCAGAACACCGCATCGTCGGCCCAGCCTTCCTCGAAGTCGCTGACAAATACCGCGGCCAGGACGGTGCCCTCAACGCCAGCGTCGATCGCGTCCAGCGCGGCTCCACCGGTGTCTGGGGCCCCGTCCCCATGCTCCCCCACGGCCACCACACACGCGAGCAAATCACCGAAATGGTCCAATGGGTCTACTCCCTCAAACCAGGCACCGATAAACCCATCCTCCAGCGCGGTCTCGAAGGCGAGGTCGTCATCCCCCAAGACGCCGCCTCCGCCCGCGCCGTCCGCATCGAAGCCACCTTCACCGACGCCGGCAACGCCCCCGCCGGCCCTCTTTCCTCCCGCGCCGTCATCACGCTCCGCAACCGCCGTCTCGAAGCCGAACTCTGCGACGCCCGCAACGGCACCCAGTCCCTCGCCGGTAACTCCGCCAGCGGCAAATCCTTCATCGGCGACACCTCCCACGGTCAGTGGATCCAGTTCAAATCCGTCAACCCCTCCAAAGCCGCTCGTCTCACCGCACGCTTCGCCAGCGGCGGCCACGGCGGCACCATCGAATGCCGTCTCGGAGCCCCCGACGGCCAACTCATCGGCTCCTTCCCAGTCCCCAACACCGGCAACTGGGAAGCATGGCAGGAAGCCTCCATCCCTCTCCCTCCCTCCTCCACCACCGCCGACCTCTTCCTCGTCTTCTCCAACCAAGGCAAATCCGGCCTCCTCAATCTCGACTGGATCCAGTTCGATCCCTGATCCCCCGGACCCCTCGGAGGCTTGTGAAAACTTTCACAATCTCCCTTGCGGCAATCCCGCCGCAGCGGACGTTCCTGCCCAACCCCCCGTATCCCCAAACACCATGGCTGAGACGATCCTGACAAGCGCCGCCTACGATTCCAAAATCGAGGGGAACATCATCTTCACAAGGCTCGACTCCGCCATCAACTGGATGCGGAAAAACTCCCTCTGGCC
>JAIXPK010000408.1 GCA_027486335.1 Verrucomicrobiaceae bacterium
AGGGTGAGTCGGGGGATCATGGGTGTGGGGATGAGCTGGGGGCCGGACGGGGGGCTGTATTATGCGGATTGGGAGAGCGGGTATGAATTGAACGGGAAGGGAGCGGTGTGGCGGGTGGATGTGGAGAGTGGACGGGGGCATCCTCTGCGCGGGGAGGTGAGGCAGTTGCTGGCCGAGGGGTTCGGGAAGCGGAGTGAGGGTGAGCTGGCGGGATTGCTGGGTCATGAGGATCAGCGCGTGCGGTGCGGGGCGCAGTGGGCGCTGGCGGAGCGTGGGTCGTGGGCGGTGCTGCGGGAGGCGGCGGCGGCGGGGAAGTCGCGGCTAGGGCGGCTGCATGGGATCTGGGGATTGGGTCAGGGATGGAGGAGTGGGAAGTTGCGGGATGTGGCGGTGCTGGCTGGGTTGATGAAGGATGGTGATGAGGACGTGCGGGCGCTGGCGGCGCGGGTGGCGGCGGAGAGTCCGGTGGATGGGGAAGTTGGTGCGGCGCTGGTGGGGTTGCTAGGTGATGGGTCGGGGCGGGTGCGGCTGGAGGCGGCGCTGGCGTGCGGTCGGTTGAAGGTCGCGGGGGCGGTGGAGGGATTGCTGCGGATGGCGGGTGAGGATGGGGGGCCGTTTTTGAGGCATGCGGTGGTGACGGGCCTGGCTGGGTGTGCGGATTCAGGGAGACTGGCGGGGATGAAGGCGGATGGGTCGGTGGGGCGTCGGGTGGCGGCGGTGCTGGCGTTGGGGCGGCAGCGTGATGGGGAGGTGACGGGTTTTCTGGATGACGCGGAGGTGCGGATTGGGGAGGCGGCGGCGATTGCGATTTATGATGGGGAGGGGATTGCGGCGGGATTGCCGGTGCTGGGGGATTGGCTAGGGAGGGCTGGGTCGGGCGCGCCGGAGTCGATGGTGCGTCGGGCGATGGGGTCGCTGGCGCGGCGGGGGGATGGCGCGGCGGCGGCGGGGTTGGCGGAGTATGTGCTGAGGGAGGGGCAACCGGTGCGGTTGCGTCGGGCGGCGCTGGAATTGCTGGGGCAGTGGACGACGGTGTCGCGGCTGGATCCGGCGGATGGATTTGTGAGGGAGCTGGGGCGACGTGATGGGGAGGCGGCGGTGGTGGCGTTGCGGCCGCTGTTGCCACGGTTGCTGGAGTTGAAGGAACCGGAGTTGCAGGCGGGTGTGCTGGGAGCGGCGTTGAGCCTGCGGTTGCCTGTGCCGGCGGAGCGATTGGCGGCGGCGAGCGGTGATGGGTCGCTGACGGCGGCGGTGCGGGTGGCGGCGTTAGGATTGCTGGCGGCGGATCACCGGGCTGATGCGCTGACGCGTCCGGCGGTGGAGATGGCACTGCGAGGGAAGGATGAGACGCTGGCAGTGGCGGCGCTGAGGGCCTTGGAGGGATTGGATGCGGGCGGGGCGGTGGATCGGGCGGCGGAGCTGGTGCGGGGCGGGGGAGGCGTGCGGTTGCGGCAGGAGGCGTGCGGGTTGCTGGGGAGAGTGGGTCGGGCGGAGGCGGCGGAGCGATTGAAGGAGTTGCTAGAGGTGGGAGTGCCGGCGGAATTGCTGCTGGATGTTTGGGAGGCGGCGGGGAAGTATCCGGCGCTGAGTGGGGCGTTGGAGAAGTCGCGGGCGGTGGTGGAGGGCGCGGCGGTGGGTGTGGCGTGGCGGGATTGTGTGAGCGGGGGTGATGTGGAGAGCGGGAAGCGGATTGTGCTGACGGATGTGACGGCGAATTGTGTGGCGTGTCACCGGTTTGACCGGGCGCCGGGGAGTGCGGTGGGGCCGGCGCTGATGGGGATTGGGGCGGAAAGGACGGCGGCGGAGCTGGTGGAGGCGCTGGTGAATCCCGGGGCGGTGGTGGCGGACGGGTATGGGATTGTGACGGCGACGCTGGCGGATGGGTCGGTGGTGGGAGGGGTGCCGGTGTCGCAGGATGCGCGGGAGGTGGTGATCCGGTTGCCGGAGGGCGGGGAGCGGCGAGTGGCGAGGGAGACGGTGAAGGAGATGTCGGCTCCGGTTTCGGTGATGCCGCCGATGGAGGCGATATTGACGAGACGGGAGATTCGGGATGTGGTGGCGTATCTGGGGAGTTTGAAGGCTGGAAAGGGCGGGAAGGCTGGGAAAGGGGAGAAGGGTGGGAAGCGGTGACGGGAGATTAATTTCCGCTGAATCGAAGATTCCCTGGTGGCGAACCAGGGATTTCCCTTAGGTCCGATCAGGCTGCGGGAGAATTGCGTGTTCCTGCTGGAGGAATAGGATGGAGGCGTTACTGGAACTGCAACGATTCCGACACGCGGGCCCGAGTGCTGCGTATCCCTGTTTTCTGCCATGTTTTTTATGACCGGACACCGAACCCTTTTTCGAATTGCTGCCATGTGTGTGCTGCCCTCGCTGGTGAGCGGGGCGCCGGTGGCGGTGAATGACACGTATGCGGTGAATGAGGATGCGGTGCTGAACACGAGTGCGGCGGCGTTGTTTTCTGCGAATTTCGAGCCGGGGACGAATGTGGTGGGAGGTGATTGGCGGTATCTGGACCGGATTCGGAACAATCAGAATGGGCAGACGTCGGACACGTATCCGGTTGATGGGGCTGGGAGGGATTGGAGGGCGCTGAATTTTGATGTGGCGACGTCGACGGTGGTGCCGTGGGGGACTGGGGTGCTGCCGTTGCAGGCTGGGGGGATCAATGCGTTTCCGGGTGCGCCGAACACGCTGCAGGGGGTGACGGCGAGCGGGCCGTACAATGTGACGACGTATCTGTTCCGGAAGGTGTTTACGCTGAATGCGGCGCAGGCGAGTGTGGGGACGTGGCAGATCCGGCATCTGATTGACGACGGGGCGATCATTTATGTGAATGGGCAGGAGGTGGACCGTGTGCGGATGGATGCGGGGCAGCTATTTCCTGCGGGGCCGGTGACGACGAACACGTCGGTGCTGAACAGCATTGCGGATGAGGGGACGTACACGACGGACACGGTGACGATTCCGGCGGGGTTGCTGGTGGCGGGGAACAACGTGATGGCGGTGGAACTGCACCAGGCCGGGGGGAGTTCGTACACGAGCAGTGACGTGGGGATTGATGTGCAGTTCACGCCTGCGGGGAATGCGGAGCAGGGGTTTGTGTATGCGGACGACACGTTCGGGACGAATAGACCGGCGAATGCGAGTGGGGCGGTGGTGGCGACTGGGGGGAATCCCGGCGGGATGCTGACGGTGGAGACGGGGAAGGTGAATAATTCGTCAGGGTTTTCGGGTGGGTGGCAGCGGGCGTTCAATCTGGCGGCACCGGCGACGGTGCGGGTGGTGTTTGACTGGAGGATCGGGACGA
Source organism: Verrucomicrobiaceae bacterium (assembly GCA_027486335.1). Lineage (GTDB taxonomy): Bacteria > Verrucomicrobiota > Verrucomicrobiia > Verrucomicrobiales > V1-33 > V1-33. The sequence goes on from JAIXPK010000408.1 coordinate 3,311, forward strand.
GGGGCGGGCTGGAGTCCGATGAGTTCACGGCGTTTGCGATGAGCCTGAACGGGACGCGGTACGGGACGGTGACTACGCCGCAGGGGTTGTTTCTGGGGCGGTTGGTGGGGGTGGGAAATGGGAGTGCGACGCTGGATACGCCGTGGGCGACGGCGACGTTTGATGTGAATCTTGGAGCGGGCGATCATGTGCTGACGCTCGGCGGCTACACTAACAAGACGACGGTAGCGGATGAGTTCGGGGTGGCGTCGATAGACAACGTGAGTGTGACGACCCTGTCGAGTGGGAGCGGGGTGCTGGCGAATGACACGGGGAGTCCGGTGAGGGTGGAGCTAGTGACCGGGCCTTCGAATGGGGTGCTGGTGCTGGATGCGAGCGGGAATTTTGCTTACAGTCCGAATGGGAATTATGCGGGAGGGGATGGGTTTACGTATCGGGCGTTTGATGCGGTGGATCCTGTGGCGTCGAATGTGGCGACGGTGGCGATCACGGTGAATCCGGTGAATGACGTGCCGGTGGCGGTGGGTGACAATTATACGACGAACCAGCAGGTGGCGCTGACGGTGAATGCGGCGGACGGGGTGTTGAAGAATGATGTGGATGTGGACCATCCGCGGAGTGCGCTGGTGGCGCAGCTGGTGACGAATGTGACGGCGGGGCAGGGTGTGCTGGTGCTGAATGGGGATGGGTCATTTGTGTACACGCCGGCGGCCTCGTTTTCCGGGGAGGCGAGTTTCATTTATCGTGTGAGTGATGGCGTGGGGGTGTCGCAGGATGTGACGGTGAGGATTGCGGTGGTGGGGCTGGGGGCGGCTCCGGTGGCGGTGAATGACACGTATACGACGCCGAAGAATGCGCCGCTGGTGGTGACGGCGCTTACGGCAGGGACGGTGACTGACGATGTGGTGCCGTATGGTTCGGCGGCGGTGCCGAGTGTGTGGAGGTATCTGGATAATGGGACCGATCAGGGAGTGGCGTGGCGGGCTCCGGAGTTTGTGGATACGGCGTGGAAGTCCGGCGGTGCGGAGTTAGGGTATGGTAACGGGGATGAGGTGACGGTGGTGGAGGACAATGCGACGCCTGGTTATGTGAGTGGTGAGGGAGGGCGGTATGCGACGACGTATTTCCGGCGGAAGTTTACGGTGAGTGATCTCTACAATGTGACTGCGGCGGAGATCTCGCTGCTGCACGACGATGGCGGGATCGTGTTTCTGAATGGTGCGGAGGTGGTAAGGACGGCGAACATGCCGTCGGCGGCGACGACGCTGAATCCGGCGTTTGATTTCTACTGCACTGCGGCGAGCGGGAACAACGTGGTGGCGAATTTTCCGTTGGCGCTGAATGCGCTGCTGCCTGGGGAGAACACGTTTGCGGCGGAGATTCACCAGACGGCTCCGACGAGTTCGGATGTGAGTTTCAATCTGAGACTGCGGGTGACGCGGGCGCTGGCGGCGGGGTTGCTGGCGAACGATACGGATGGGGATGCGGGGGCGGTGCTGACGATTTTGTCGCACACGGCTCCGGCGAACGGGACGGTGACGGTGAATGCGGACGGGACGTTCACGTATATTCCGAACAATGGGTATGTGGGGTCGGATACGTTCAGCTATGTGGCGCGGGACAATACGGGTTTGACTTCGGGGCGTGCGACGGTGGCGATCAATGTGATTCCGGGGCCGAATGTGCGGCCGCGTGCGTTGGCGGATGCGTTCGATGCGACAGAGGATGCGGAGTTGACGGTGAGTGCGGCGGCGGGGTTGCTGGCGAACGACACGGATGCGGATGGTGATGCGCTGACGGCGGCGCTGGTGGCTGGGCCGGCGAATGGGACGGTGACGGTGAATGCCGACGGGTCGTTCCGTTATGTGCCGAGGGCGGATTTTGCGGGAGTGGATACGTTCACGTACCGAGCGAGCGATGCTGGCGGGCCTTCGGCGGCGGCGACGGTGACGATCACGGTGGCGAATGTGAATGACGTTCCGGTGTCGGTGGCTGACGCATATGCGACGGATCCGGGGGTGGCGCTGAATGTGGCTGCGCCGGGGGTTCTGGGGAACGACACGGATGCGGATGCGGGGACGGTGCTGAATGCGGTGCTGACGGTGCCGGTGACGAGTGGGTCGCTGACCTTGAATGGGGATGGATCGTTTTCGTATGTTCCTGCGGCTGGGTTTGTGGGGTCGGTGACGTTTGCGTACCGTGCGGGGGATGGCGTGGCGACATCGCCGCGGGCGACGGTGACGATTCGGGTGAACGGGCGGCCGGTGCCGACGGCGGATGTTTACAGCACGAGTGAGGATGCGGCGCTGACGGTCGGGGTTCCGGGGTTGCTAGGGAATGATACGGATCCTGACGGGGATCCGCTGACGGCGACGGTGGTGACGCAACCGGTGAGGGGAACGGTGGCGCTGCAGCCGAACGGGGCGTTTGTGTACACGCCGCAGGCGGATTTCAACGGGACGGATGGGTTCACGTACCGTGCGAATGACGGGACGAGGGATTCTGCGGCGGTGGGGACGGTGACGGTGACGGTACTGCCGGTGAATGATGCGCCGGTTGCGAAGGGTGACAGTTTCGGGACGCCGCTGGATACGGTGCTGACGGTGCCGGGTTCGGGTGGGGTGTTGAGGAATGACAGCGATGTGGACGGGCAGGCGCTGAGTGCGGTGCTGGCGGTGCCTGCGGCGCATGGGACGGTGGTGCTGGATGCGACGGGTGGGTTCACGTACACGCCGGAGCCCGGGTTTTCAGGGGTGGACAGTTTTGGTTATCGGGCGAGTGACGGGGAACTGCAGTCGGCGGTGGTGACGGCGACGGTGTCTGTGGGGGTGGATCTGGCGAAGGTGCACATCAACGAGATCATGTATAATCCTGCGTCGATGAACTCGCGGGAGGAGTTTCTGGAGATCCTGAATGCGAATCCGGGTGCGCTGGATGTGTCAGGGTGGGCGATCAATGCGGGGGTGAGTTTTGTGATTCCTGCGGGGACGGTGATCCCTGGGAACGGGTTGCTGGTGATTGCGGCGGATCCGGCGGTCTTTTCTGCGACGTACGGGAGTGTGGGGCTGCTGCGTGGGGGCTGGACTGGGGAGTTGAGTGACGGCGGGGAACGGGTGCGATTGGTGGCGGGGGACGGGACGGAGGTGGATGAGGTGACGTATGCGGACGAGGGGGACTGGGCGGAGCGGCGGGAGGAGACCTTGAGTGGGGAGACGGGCTGGGGGTGGTTTGCGCGGCATGACCGCGGGGGTGCGTCGCTGGAGCTGATCAATCCGGTGCTGGGGAACGGGAATGGGGAGAACTGGGAGGCGTCGACGGGCAATCCGACGCCCGGGCAGCCTAACAGTGTGAGGGCGGCGGAGGTGGCTCCGCTGATTGGGAAGGTGAGGCATGCGCCGGCGATTCCGACGTCGGCGCAGGCGGTGACGGTGACGGCGGAGTTGAAGGATGAGGCTGAGAGTGCGCCGGTGGCGGCGTTGTTCTGGCGGGTGTCGAGTGCGGCTCCGGGGGCATTCAATCAGGTGGAGATGAAGGATGACGGGCGGACTGGGGATGGAGCGGTTGGTGACGGGCGGTTTGGCGGGGTGATTCCAGCGCAGGCGGTGGGGACGGTGGTGGAGTTTTATGTGATGGCGAGTGATGCGGGCGGGTTGAGCCGGACGTGGCCGCCGCCTGGACGGACTGGTGGTGGCGTGCTGGTGCAGGCTGCGAATGCGTTCTACCAGGTGGATGAGGAGGCGTGGAACAGCAACTATCCGATTTACCGACTGGCGGGTGCGGTGGCTGGCGTGGAGTTGTTTCAGAGCAATGCGTGGGACCGGAACAGTGATGCGCGGGTGAATGTGACGCTGGTGACGCGGCAGGGTGGCGACACGGAGATCCGCTATCGCTGCGGGCTGCGGGTGCGGGGAGCGGGGTCGCGCGGGAATTCAGTGAACAACTGGCGACTGGACATTCCGAAGGACAACGACTGGAACGGGGACTCGGAGATGAATCTGAATGTGTGGTACACGCATCTGGGGCATCTGGCGAGCACGGCGATGGAGGCGGCGGGGTTGATTCACGAGCGGTCGTGGCCGGTTCAGGTGAGGGTGAATGGAGGGAATCGGGCGTTGCAGAACCAGCAGTACAGCTGGGGGTGGTTCATTCATCTGCAGCCTGCGGGGAGCGAGTATCTGAAGGTGAGGCGGCCGCTGGATTCCGGGGGGAATCTGTACAAGAAGGTGAGGCCGCACCAGAATTTCACGGTGCGTGAGAGTGCGCCGGGGGTGCCGAGTGCGAGTGGGTATCTGAATGACGGGTGGGTGAAGAGTTCGAATGAGGGACTGAATGACTGGCAGGACCTGAACGGCCTGATGACGACGTTCCGCGGGGCGACAGCGCCGACGGTGCCGCAGATGGAGTCGGTGATCAATCTGGACTACTGGCTGCGGTGGCTGGCGTTTCAGACGATTGTGAATCACAACGAGACGAACCTGTCTAATGGGAGCAATGACGACTATGGATTGTATCGTGGTGAGAAGGATCCGCGGTTCATTCCACTGGCCCATGATTTTGACACGGTGTGGGGGCAGGGAGGGAACACGAGTTCTGCGGATCCGACCTCGCCGACGGCGACGGTGTATCAGGTGACGGGGAATTTCAGCAACAGTGGGGAGCGGATCGGGGCGCTGGCGCCGCTGTATACGAATCCCGAGAGCAACCAGCGGTTCAAAGCGCAGCTGGTGGAGCTGCTGGGGACGGTGTTTCTGCCGGCGAATTTCAATGCGATGGTGGATAATGCGCTAGGAAACTGGGGTGGTCCGGGGGGCGGGGTGAGTGTTTCGGCGCGGGACAACATCAAGAGCTTCAATGCGACGCGGCGGGATTACATTCTGCGGGCGGTATTGGGGTATGATGCGGCGGGGCTGCCGCCGGCGGTGCTGACGGCGGGGACGAATCTGCCGGTGCAGAGCGGGTATCCGCGGACGACGACGGCGAATGCGACTGGGTTGTCCGGGACGGTGGATTCGAGCCGTGTGAGGAAGCTGCTGGTGGGCGGGGCGGAGGTGCTGCCTGACAATTACAATGACACGGGAGGCGGGAGTGCTGCTGGGGATGGCGAGGGCGGTACGGGGCTTGCGCCGTGGGCGGCGGGTGCGGCGGTGACGCTGAATCCGGGGATCAACCGGGTGCTGGTGCAGGCGCTTGGGGTTGGGGATGCGGTGCTGGACAGTCAGGTGGTGGAGATCTGGCATGATGATGGCGGGACGACGACGCGGGCGGGGACGCTAGCGGCGAGTGAGACGTGGAGTGCGGCGGGTGGGCCGTGGCAGGTGACGGGGACATTGACGGTGCCGAGCGGGGTGACCCTGACGATCGGGGCGGGGGCGACGGTGTATGTGGATGCCGGGGCGAGCATTCAGGTGACTGGGACGGGGCGGCTTATAGCGCAGGGGACGGAGACGAATCGGATTCGTTTTGCGGCGGCTCCGGGTGCGGGGAACTGGGGGGCGCTGGATTTTCTGAATGCGACGCAGGAGAGCCGCCTCACCTATGTGGACATTGAGAATGCGGGGGGCACGACGATTGGTGGCCACAATGCGAAGTGCCACGTGAACAATGCGGTGGTGTTCTTCGACAACACGGTGTGGGGGAATGTGCCGGTGGTGCAGTACATCAGTTTTGATAACAGTTCGTTTGTGGTGTCGAACTCGGTGTTTCCGACGTATGCGGGGACGTTCAATGTGACGAGTGCGCCGGAGATGCTGCATGGGGTGACGGGGATTCCGGCGAGCGGGTACGGCGTGTTCCGGGGGAATTATTTCGGGCACACGTGGGGGTTCAATGACTCGATTGACTTCACGGGTGGGAACCGGCCGGGGGCGATTCTGCAGGTGATCGGGAATGTGTTTGACGGAGCGACGGACGACTGTCTGGACCTTGATTCGACGGATGCGTGGATTGAGGGGAATGTGTTTTTCGGAGTGCATCAGGACACGCAGCGGCCGAATCCGAAAGATACGGCTAGTGCGATTTCGGGCGGGCAGGACAATGCGTCGGTGTCCGAGTGGACGATCATCAACAATCTGTTTTACGATGTGGACCATGCGGTGCTGGCGAAGAACCGGAGCCGCTTTGTGTTTGTGAACAACACGGTGTCGCGGGTGAACCGTGCGTACGGGTCCGGGGTGGACATTGCGGCGATCAATTTCACGGATGACGACGTGGCGTTGTCGGCGCTGGCGGATGGTCAGGGGGCGTACATTGCGGACAACGTGATTGATGACTGTGCGGTGCTGGCGGCGAACTACAACGCGGCGAATCTGACGGTGCGGATGGATGGGAATCTGTTTCCTGCGGGGGTGACGTGGGGCGGGCCGGGGGCGGGGAATGTTTCTGCGGGTGCGCAGCTGGCGACGGCTGGATTGGTGCCGCCGACGACGCTAGGGGCGGGGACGGTGGCACAGGGGATGGCTGCGGCGGCGCGGGTGCGGGCGGCGCTGGTGCCGGGGCCGATGTCGCCGGCGCGGTGGACGGGAATGTTCGGGGGCAACCGTGGCGGGTTGCAGCCTGCCGGGATTGCGATTGGCGGAGTGCCGGCGGTTCCGGTGAGCGGGGCGTCGCTGACGCTGACGGTCGGGCCTGGCGGCGTGTTTCAGTCAGGGACGGTGGCGGCGTACAACTGGGGTTATACGGTGTATCGGTTTGCGGTGAATGGCGGGGTGCTGTCCGGGGAGATTCCGGTTACCACGCCGATTGTGCTGACAAATCTGGCGGCGGGGACGCATACGGTATCGGTGATCGGGCGGAACGATGCGGGGGTGTGGCAGAGTGTGCCGACGGTGACGCGGCCGATTGTGGTTAATCCGGCGGTGCGTCCGGTGGTGATCAATGAAGTGCTGGCGGACAATGCGGGGGCCTGGGTCGTGGGGGGTGCGCGGCCGGATGTGATCGAGTTGCGGAATCTCGGGGGGACGCCGGTGAGTCTGGAGGGATGGTCGCTGGCGGAGAAGGAACTGACGACTGGGGAAGGGCCGAGGTATCTGTTCCCTGCTGGGACGGTGATTGCGCCCGGGGGTTATCTGGTGCTGCGGTCTGACCAGACGGGAGTCAATCTCGACCGGGACGGGGATGCGCTGTATCTGTACAGCGGGAGTGCGGTGGGTGCGGAGCTGATTGACAGCGTGCGGTTTGGTTATCAGGTGACTGACAAATCGATCGGGCGGCTGGGCACTGATCTGGCGTGGGCGTTGACTGAGCCGACGATCGGGGTGGCGAATGCCGGGGTGGCGCTGGGGACGGCGGCGGGGTTGAGGTTGAATGAATGGAGTGCGGCGAATGATTTCGTTGTGGAGAATGATTTTGTGGAGCTGTTCAATCCGGGCGTGCAGCCGGTGGCGCTGGGTGGGTTGGTGCTGACGGATGACGCGATCAATGAACCTGGCAAGTCGCCGCTGCCGGCGCTGAGTTTCATTGGGGCGGGTGGGTTTGTGCGGTGTATTGCGGACAACGCGCCGGAGCAGGGGTCGAATCATCTGGCGTTTTCGATCAACCGGCTGCGGGAGCCGCTGGCGCTGCTGGACGGGGCTGGGCGGGTGATTGATCAGGTGGTGATTGAGCCGCAGACTGAGGATGTGTCGCAGGGGCGGAGTCCTGATGGCGGGGTTGGGCTGGCGTTTTTCAGTCTGCCGACGCCTGGGTATTCCAACACGACGGACCTGACGGCGCAGACCCTGCTTTTGGAGAATCTGCGGATTACGGAGATGATGTACAATCCGCCGGGTGCGGGGACGCCTGAGTTCATTGAGCTGAGGAATCTGAGTGCGACGGTGAAGCTGCCTTTGGAGACGGTGAAGTTTGTGAATGGGATCACGTTCCAGTTTGCGCCTGGGACGGAGCTGGCGGCTGGGGGGATGGTGGTGATCTCGAATGTTTCGCAGACGGCGTTTGCGGCGCGGTATCCGGGGGTTCCGTTCGGGGGGACGTATGGTGGGAGTCTGAGCAATGGAGGGGAGCGCGTCAGGATGGAGATTGACGGGTATCAGCTAGGGATTCTGGATTTTGACTATGCGGATGGATGGTATCCGGTGACGGATGGTGGCGGGGCGTCGCTGGAGATCGTGAATGCCAGTGGGGCGCGGAACACGTGGGACAATGCTGTTTCGTGGCGGGCGGCGGTACCGAATCCCGGGTTGAACGGGAGTTTTGCGGTGGCGGCTGGGGAGGACCAATCGGTGGCGATTCCTGACGGGATTGATCTGGAGGGTGTACTGAGTTTCGGGTCGCAGAATCCAGTAGCGGTGACGGTGGCGTGGACGCGGGTGAGTGGACCTGGGGCGGTGGTGTTCGGGAGTGCTGGGCAGGTGTCGACGACGGCGAACTTCACGGTGCCTGGGGTGTATGTGCTGCGGCTGACGGCGACGGGGACGGTGGCGGTGAGTGATGAGGTGACGGTGACGGTGACGGAGACGTATGATGCGTGGGCGGTGCGGGTGCTGGGGAGTGCGGATCCGCTAGTGACGGGGATGAGCCGGGATCCGGATGCGGACGGGATTGTGAATCTGCTGGAGTTTGCGCTGGGGATGGATCCGAGGGCATCGACGACGAATGGGTTGCCGCAGGGTTCTACGGAGGGCGGGGTGCTGGCGATCAGCTATACGCGGTATGCAGGGGCTGGGCTGACGTACATTGCGGAGGTATCGGATGACCTTGTGACGTGGGGTTCGGGCACGGTGGTGGAGAGCCGGGTGTCGGTGTCCGGGGCGGTGGAAACGTGGCGGGCGGTGGATACGCGGCCGATGGCTGGGAGTGTGCGGCGGTATATGCGGGTGCGGGTGGTGCACGCGAACTGAGCGGGTGATGCTGACGGCCGGTCGTGCGGTGGTGCGCGGCCGGCCGTTTCATTTTTTGCGGGGATTGCCAAGCGGCGGAGGGCTGTGCAGGGTGGGAGGATGCAGCGATCTCTTTCCGTGTTCACAATCGGGCTCATGACACTGACGGTTTCCGGGAAGGAACTGGAGGGTGTTTATCAGCCGACGCAGAATCCATGTCCGACGGTGGAGGAGGCGATTCGGAAGATGAAGGTGCCGGAGGGGTATGAGGTGCGGAATTTTGCGTCGGAGCCGATGGTGGTGAATCCGGTGGCGATGAGTTGGGATGCGCGGGGGAGACTGTGGGTGGTGGAGTTGTACGAGTACCCGAGCGGGGCGAAGGAAACGAATGAGTATCAGAAGGCGGCGGGTGACGGGAAGTACCGGCCGGTGGTGAAGACGGGTCCGGGTTCACCGCGGGATCGGGTGGTGGTTCTGGAGGACACGGACAATGATGGGAAGGCGGACAAGCGGACGGTGTTTGCGGAGGGATTGAGTCTGGCGACGGCGGTGTTGTGCGGGCACGGTGGGGTGTATGTGGGGCAGGCTCCGAACCTGTTTTTTTTCCGGGATACCGACGGGGACGACAAGGCGGACGAGTACAAGGCGGTGCTGACGGGGTTCGGGCTGGAGGACCGGCATGAGTTGCTGAACAGTTTCACGTGGGGCCCGGACGGGATGATGTATTTCACGCACGGCGTGTTTACGCACAGCAAAGTGCGGCGGCCTGGGGAGAAGGATGAGGCTGGGAACGTGCTGAATGCGGGGATTTACCGGGTGAAGCTGACGGCGACGGGTGATGCGGCGGCGGATCCGGTGGTGGCGTTTCACGAAGTGTATGCGGATGGGACGAGCAATCCGTGGGGAGTGGATTTCGATGCGCGGGGGAATGCGTTTGTGGAGGCGTGCGTGATTGATCACCTCTTTCACATGGCTCCGGGTGGGATCTATGCGCGGCAGGGCGGGGCTCCGGAGAATCCGTATGCGTATGAATTGCTGCCTAGCATTGTGCAGCCGGATCAGCCGAAGCATTTCCGGGCGGCGTATGCGGGGATTCAGATTTACCAAGGGGGGGTGTATCCGGCGGACACGGCGGGGCATGCATTTTTCGGGAACATTCACGACAATGCGATTCACGAGGAAGCGCTGGAGCCGGCGGGGGCGACGTTCAAGGCGCGGCCGGTGAGGGATTTTCTGCGGGCGAACGACGGGTGGTTCCGTCCGGTGAGCATCCAGACGGGGCCGGATGGATTTCTGTGGGTGATGGACTGGTGCGACAAGTATCCTTGCTATCAGAATGCGCAGGCTAATCCGGAGGGGGTGGACCGGGAGAAAGGGCGGATCTGGCGGGTTTGTTATACGGGGAATGAGGCGGGGAAACGGCTGGCGGGGGTTTCGCGGGCACCGGGATGGAAGCCTGCCGAGCGGCGTGGGATGAGTGCGGCGGAAGCGGCGAAGGCGTCGGGTGGCGAGCCCGGGGCGCGTCGGGCGGCGGCATTGTGGGCGGCAGAGGCGGCGGTGGGGCGGTTGGCGGATGGGTATCCCGAGTGGCTTGCGGGATTGGCGGGGGATGCGGATCCGGTGGTGCGGCAGGCGGCGGCGGTGGCGGTGAGGTGCTGGGGGCACGGCGGCGGGCTGACGGTGGGGATGAAGGGTGCGCCGGGGAAGGATGTGATGCCATTGCTGGAGCGGTTGGTTGGGAAGTCGGCGGAGGCTGACCGGACCCTTGCGATGGCGGTGTGGATGGCGATGGAATCGGAAGTGGCGGCGCAGCCGGAGCGTTATCTACCTTGGTTAGCAGAGCGGGCGATGAAGGCGAAGCCGCTGAGTCTGGGGCTGACGTACAAGACGGCGCGGAGGCTGACGGACACGCGTCGGGCGGAGAACATGGATCTGCTGCTGGGGTATCTTGAGAAGATCAAAGGGGATGACGTGCTGACTGCGCATGCCCTGGACGGGATGCTGAAGGCGCAGGAGGCCGGGGCACTGAAGCCGTTGAAGTATGATGCGGCGGGGTTGTTTGCGGTGTGGCGTGAGAGCAAGGCGGAGGATGTGAGGAGTCTGGCGGGACGGCTGGCGACCTTGTGGGGGGATCCGAATGCGGTGGCGGCGCTGATGGCGGTGGTGCTGGATGGGAAGGCGGATGCGGCGAAGCGGATTGAGGCGATTCGGACGGTGAGGCGGCTGAAGAGTGATGCGGCGCGGGCGGGGTTGCTGAAGCTGCTGGGGCAGCGGACCCCGGATGTGCTGACGGTGGAGGCGCTGAGGGCGGCGGGAGAGCTGGGGGGGATGGATCTGGCGAATGCGATTCTGAAGTCGTGGGGCGAGTTTCCGGCTAGTGTGAGGACGGCGGCGGCGGAGGTGCTGGCGACGCGGGTGGAGTGGTCCGGGAGGTTGCTGGATGCTGTGGAGGGCAAGTGGGTGGCGAGCGGCGTGCGGATCAATCCGTCGGAGGTGCCGGTGAGTGTGCGGCGGAGTTTTGCGCAGAATGACAAGCTGAAGAAGCGGGCGCAGCAGTTGCTGGGGGCGTGGAATGAATCGGGGGATGATGTGCGGGCGCTGGTGGCGGCGAAGAAGAAGGCGTGTCTGACTGGCGAGCCGGATCTGGAGAAGGGGAAGCTGATTTTTGCGGCGACGTGTGCGACGTGTCACAAGTTTCACGGGGGCGGGCAGGAAGTGGGGCCGGAGCTGATCGGGTCCGGGCGGAGCAATCTGGATGCGATCCTAGCCAATGTGATTGATCCGAATCAGATCATTGGGAATGGTTATGAGAATGTTCTGGTGACGACTGGGGATGGGCGGACGGTGGCTGGGCGGGTGGTGGAGGACACGCCGACGCAGATGACCCTGCTGGGGATTGGCGGGGTAAAGACGGTGGTGCCGCGGAGTGAGATCAAGGAAGTGAAGAACACGCATCAGAGCCTGATGCCGATGGGTTTCGGGCAGTTGCCGGACGATCAGTTCCGGGATCTGATCTGGTATGTGCTGGCTCCGCCGGAGGAGGGGGTGCTGAGTGCGGAGAAGAAGGCGGCGCTGGTGCTGAGTGCGGATGGGCGGGAAGCGGTGGCGGAGGTGCCGGCATCGGACGGGACGGATTTGTGGGATCCGAAGCGGCGCGACCGGGAGTCAGCGAGCTTGTGGAATGTGGACTGGGGAATTGAGGCGACGGATTTCGAGGGAACGCCGACGAAGCTAGTGGAGTACCGGGGGAGGAAGAACGTGCTGGTGCTGCATCCACCGGGCCGGAAGGAGGCGGCGGCGCTGGTGCGGACGGTGGAATTGCCTGCGGACAAGGCGGTGAAGCTGTCGGTTTGGGTGGCGAGCCACGATGGGGGTGACTGGGAGTTGCGGGCGAGTGCGGGTGGGAAGCCGCTGGGAGCTGGGGTGAAGGTGGCGAATGAAGGGAAAGAGCGGTGGAAGCGGGTGGAGTTCGATCTGGCGGCTTATCGCGGGAAGCGGGTGGAGTTGCGATTGGAGAACTGGCCGAGTGGGTGGCTGAACGAGTTCAGCTTCTGGAGTGAGCTGAAGATCGAGTAGCGGGAGGTTTCCGCTGGACTGACGCGTGGTTTCGGCGGAAAGGATGCAAATCAATAACTCCCGGCGAATTGGCACGGGAGTTGCTGATTTCTGAATGACCGGCAGCCTGCCCCGGGCCGCAACCCCCGAGCCGCCGCCGGAGCAACGTACCCAAACAACCCTATGCCCAAATACAAACTCGAATACATCTGGCTCGACGGTTACACCCCGGTTCCGAATCTGCGCGGCAAGACACAGGTGAAGGAATTTGCTGATTTCCCGACCCTTGAAGAACTTCCGCTGTGGGGATTTGACGGGAGTTCCACGCGTCAGGCTCCGGGCCGTTCATCGGATTGCGTACTGAAGCCAGTGTCTGTGTATCCTGATTCGACGCGGAAGAACGGCGTGCTGGTGATGTGTGAAGTGATGAATGCGGACGGGACCCCGCACATTTCGAATCACCGTGCGACGATTCTGGACGATCCGGACACGTGGTTCGGGTTTGAGCAGGAGTATTTCTTCTATCAGGACGGGCGGCCGCTTGGGTTCCCGGATGGTGGGTATCCTGCGCCGCAGGGTGAGTACTACACCGGTGTGGGCTACAAGAATGTGGGAGACATTGCCCGTCAGATTGTGGAAGAGCACCTTGACCTGTGCCTTGACGCGGGGATCAACCATGAGGGGATCAATGCGGAAGTGGCGAAGGGCCAGTGGGAGTTCCAGATCTTCGGAAAGGGCTCGAAGCGTGCGGCGGATGAAGTGTGGGTGGCTCGCTATCTGCTGATCCGGCAGTGTGAGAAGTACGGGATTGACGTGAATTTCCACTGCAAGCCGCTGGGGATCGAGCTGGACTGGAACGGTTCGGGGATGCACGCGAATTTCTCGACGAAGACCCTGCGTGAGACTGGCGGGAAGGAATACTTTGAGAAGCTGATGGCGGCGTTCGACAAGTACCGCGACGAGCACATTGCGGTTTACGGACCGGACAACCATCTGCGTCTGACGGGGCTGCATGAGACGCAGTCGATCGACAAGTTCAGCTATGGGGTGGCTGACCGCGGTGCGTCGATCCGGGTGCCGCACAGCTTTGTGAACAATGGTTACAAGGGGTACCTTGAGGACCGCCGTCCGAATTCGCAGGGTGATCCGTACCAGATTGCGTCGCGGATTCTGAAGACGATTGCGTCGGTGGCGGTCTGAGGAGACTGCTGAGGCAATAAACCATGAGGCAGAGCGCCGCCCTTCGACGGGGCGGCGCTTCTGTATTTCGGGGTGGGAGGGGAGGCTGGTGGCGCTTCCCGGTTGCAATCGGCGGGGCGTGCGGGCAGGTGAGAGTCAACCCCGAACGCATCTGACGCTTTCTTTTCCTTTTTTCCTATGTCCGACCTGCACCCCGACGTCGCCAAGCTTGTTGCCACCGGCAGATTTCCTGCGAGTGCCGCGACGCGGCTGAGCCAGCTGCTGCCTGGGCTATTCTGTCAGCACAAGAGCTGGGGGATTGGGCGGATTGCGGCGTGGGAGCTGGATGAGGAGAAAGTGGTGGTGGATTTCGAGGACCGGAAGGGGCATGCGATGAAGCCGGAGTTTGCGGTGAAGTCGCTGGAGCTGGTGGCGGACACGCACATTCTGGTGAGGCGGTATACTGATCCTGAGACTCTGGCGAAGCTGGCGCAGGAGGATGCGCCGGCACTGATCCGCGAGGTGCTGAAGTCGCACGGTGGGAGCATGCTGCTTGATGCGTTCGAGGCGGTGATCAAGCCGAAGATTGTCAGTGAGGCGAAGTTCAAGACGTGGTGGGAGAATGCGAAGAAGGTGCTGAAGACGCGGCCTGAGTTCATTGTGCCGCCGAAGCGGACCCTGCCGCTGGAGTTGCGGGCTGGGGAGTTTACGGCGTCTCAGGCACTGTCGGAGGATTTCCGGAAGGCTAGGGAAGTGAAGGCGAAGGCGAAGGCGCTGGAGGCGATTGCGCGTGATCCGTCGGTGTTTACGGACCGGTCGGAGTTGGCAGCGATTCTGAAGGAAGCGGATGAAGTGGCGATTCAGAATCTGCGGCTGCATGCGGTGGAGGCGCTGGATCTGATTCTGGCGCGGGACGAGTTGCGGGACAAGGTGCCGGCGCTGCATGCGGACACGTCGCCTGGGTTGGCGGTGGCGATGGTGCAGGACGGGTTGCGGCTGGCGCAGTGTGTGGGGAGTCTGGCGGTGACGAAGCAGCGGCGGGTGTTTGATGCGCTGGTGGATGCGTCTGGAGATGCGGGGGTGGAGAGTCTGCTTCCATTGATCAACAAGCTGCCGGCGCGGAGCATCAATGAGCTGTGCGGGGTGCTGAAGGAGAAGGGTTATATCGGGAAGATGAATGCCTTCTTGAAGATTGGGATTCTGCACCGGACCTTGTCATCGGAAGCGCTGGCGTGGCTGTGCCGGGAGCGGACGGGGATTGCGTCGGATGTGTTCGGGCCTGAATTGAGCGGGGCGTTGCTGTCGGCTATGGAGCGGGATCACATGGATGAGGAGAACCGGAAGGCGAACCGTGTGTACAACGCGCTGATTGACGACCGGGAGCTGATTGCGGATCTGATCACCGGGGTGGAACTGCCGCAGGTTAGGATTTTTGCGCGTCAGATGATGATCACGCCGGCGATTGACGACATGGGCAAGCGGTCGCTGCTGGCGCGGTTCATCCGGGTGTATCCTGAGATCGAGGAACTGATCCACGAAGGACGGGACGAGGAGGAAGAGGAGGCGCTGATTGTTTCGTGGAAGAGCCTTGAGGAGAAGAAGAAGGCGTATGATCACCTTGTGACGGTGGAGTTGCCAAAGAACCGCGAGGACATCAGCATTGCGCGGAGTTACGGGGACTTGCGGGAGAATTTCGAGTACAAGTCTGCGAAGGAATATGCGCGGGTGCTGGCGCGGCGGAAGTTCGAGATGGAGCGGGATCTGCAGCGTGCGCAGGGGACGGACTTTGCGGATGCGGTGACGGACAAGGTGTCGATCGGGACGAGTGTGGCGCTGGTGGATACGGCGACGGGCGTTGCGGAAGGGTTTACGATTCTGGGGGCGTGGGATACGGATCTGACGCGGCACATCATTTCCTATCTGTCGATTACCGGGGCGGCGCTGGTGGGGCGGACGATTGGTGACGAGGTGGATCTTCCGACGGAAGAGAGCAACATCACGCGCCGGGTGAAGGTGACTGGGATTACGAAGGCGGAAGTGCCCTGAGGGCGGGGCGGGATGGCTTGCTGTCAATGGGTGGCGCGAGCCTGGAGTTTGCGGACGAGGTCTTTGAGGGAATCTGTGCGGCGGACGCGGAGGAAGGCGACATCGTCTTCGCGTCCGCCGGTGGCGGAGAAGATGATATTGCCGATGCCGAGGAGACCGGAGAGCCCGCGGCGTTCGACGTTGATGGAACGGATGTCGTGGTGGCGGAGTTCGCGGCTGCTGCGGGCGATGAGGCCGGTGATGACCTCGACGCGGCGGGTGGTGATGAGGTAGCAGTGGCTGAGGCGGTTGAGGGAGCCCCAGAGGAGAACGATGAGGGCGGCGATGAGGCCGAGGGCGGAGGTTTCCGGGTGCCAGTCGCTGAGGTGGAAGCCGCCGCCGGCGAGGACGAAGGCGAAGAGGCCGGTGCGCCAGTAGGTTAGGATGGAGGGGTGGCCGCGGTAGATGACGCGGTCAGGGAGGGGCTTGGGGGGAGCGGGTTTTTCGTCAGGGAAGGGCGCGGGGACCCACGGCTGGCGGGTGCGAGGTGCGGCGGTGGAGGAGGGGGCGTCGTCGGGTTCGTGGGAGTCATCTGCGTCGATGACGTGGAACCATTCGGCGGCGGAGGCGACGCGGTTGGAGGAGATGTGGAGGCAGGGCGTGTCAGGGGACAGTTCGCCGGATTCGAGGAAGTCGAGGAGTTCGCCTTCCTCGTAGGGTCCCTCGCGCTTGCCGTCTGGAAGCAGGATGAACCAGTCGCCTTTCATGGTCAGGGAGTGGAGTCGGGGTCTTCCGGGACGGGAGGGAGTAGGTCCTCGCGCTGGAGGAAGAGTTTGAGGTTGAGGGTGGCGAGTTCGTCAGGGGACATGCGGAGGACGAGGGTGAGGAACGGGGTGATGCGGTCGGTTTCAGCGAGGGCGGCGTGGACGAGGCTGGCGATGATTTCCGGGCTGGCGGAGGGATTGTCGAAGACGTTGGTGGCGCGGAAGAGGACGCGGCCTTCGTCGTAGTCGAGTTCGAAGTTGCCGATGGTGAGTTCCTTGTTGGTGCGCATGAGCATTTCTGCGACGACCCCGGTGCGGCTGACTGGGATGGTGTGCCCTGCGGCGGCGACGACGCTGACGGCGTTGATTTCTGCGAAGACCTGAGCGTGGACGCGGGCGTGGCTGTGGTGGATTTCGAAGTCGGCTTCGAGGACCTCCCGGCCGGGGACGCGGCGGGATTGCCAGCCCATGCGGGAGAAGGTGTTTTCGACGGTGCGGAAGAGAGGGGAGACAGCAGCTGCAGCGGAGGCCATTGCGGGGATGGTAGCCGGGGGAGCGAGGTCGGCAACGATCAAAAGCCGGGTGTGGGGGAGGTGCAGTCTTTGAGGGGCCAGACGACGACGGGGATGTGAGGGGAGAAGAGGACGGAGGGATGCATGGGGCCGACGGGCCAGGTTTTGAGGAAGGTGTTTTCGGAGATATCGATGGCGGCGCGGTGGAGGGGCCAGCGCGGGTGGTGGATTTCGCCGCGGAGGATGTGGCCGCGGCGGTTGGCGGTGTAGAGACAGTAGCGTTCGGTGGCCCATGTTTCGAAGGAATCGGGTGGCGGGGAGATGGGCTCGAGAGGGTGATAGGAAGTCTTGAAGCGGAGGTGGCCGCGCTGGTGTTGATAGTGGATGGTGTTGCCGGAGCGGGTGGAGGAGACGCTGGCGTGGAAATAGGGGAGGTGGAAGCAGGAGCGGGCGATCCAGACGGCGAGATGTGAGGGGACGTCGAGGCTGAAGAACCAGACACCGGGGAGGCCTCGGTGGGTGACGTAGGTGCGCAGGTTGATTTCGGGGAAGTTGCTAAAAGCGGGAGGGGCGGGGAAGCCGCGGAGCGTGACGCCTTTCATGTCGAACGGGACGATGCCGAGCCATGCGGTGTCGCCCCATGTGTCGAGTTCCAGGTCGGGGGGCAGGAGAGGGCGGAGCGCGGCGGGCTGGATTTCCCAGTGGAGGAAGGCGAGGTCGTTCCATTCCTGGCGCATGATCCAGTTGGATTCTGGCAGGGGCCACGGGCGGTGAGCGGTGTGGAGGAGGGAGGGGTGGGGAGTCATTGAAAGAGGAACGCGCGCCGGCCCTGCTGCGGAGAGCAACAGGGCCGGACGTGCGATCGGATCAGAGGGCGCCGGGGCGGGGCGAACGGCTACAGGGAGTTGAGGAACTCGGCGAGCTGACGTTGTTCCATGGCGCGGAGGCGCAGGTAACGGTCGCGTGCGTTCTTGGCTTCGCCGTCGTGGGCCTTGATGGCGGCGTCGATGGTGGGGGCGCGGCCGTCGTGCAGGTAGGGACCGCTGACGCGGAGGCCCCAGAGAGGAGCGGTGCGCATGTCGCGCGGGCCGGCGGTGCCGTCGGGGATGCCGTCACCGAGTTCGCCCATGTCGTGGAGCAGCAAGTCCGAGTAGAGCGGGACGGGTTTGAGGCTGAGGGCGGCGATGGGGCTGAGCCCGGTGGTCATGGAGGGGAGGTGGCAGACGGCGCAGCCTATCTGATTGAAGATGCGGCTGCCGGCGGCGGCTCCTGCGGTGAGCGGGAGGGGAGGCGGTGGGGCGAGCAGCTGCATGAAGTCGGCGGAGGCATCGATGTCGCTTTTGCCGGTGGCTGGGTCGACGGTGTCTTCGGGGTCGGCGACGTGGTCGAGAGCGGCGAGGAGATCGGGGTTGCCGTTCGGGGCGTTTTCTTCCGGGAAGATGCGGCTAGTGACGCCCATTTCGTTGAGATAGGCGTCGGCGGAGAAGGCGAGGAGAGTGGCTTGCTGGGCCTTCCAGCCGAAGCGGCCGACGCGGGGTTGGTTGCTGACGGGATCGAGGACGGCGGAGAATTTGCCGCGGACTCCGTCGGAGGCGAGACGCTGGGCATTGCTGATGATGGTGGCGTCCGGGATGGCTTCGATGAGGCCGAGACCGAAGAGCGGGGTGGACTGGCGGTGGGCGACGACGTCGGCGTTGAAGGGGACGATTTCCTGGCCGGTGAAGTCGGTGGCGGTCATCTGGAGGAGCGGGCCGCCGAGTTCTGTTAGTGGGTCGAAGCCCTGAGGGGTGTTGCGGCCGAAGCGGGTGACGGTGACGGGGCCGGCGCCGCCGGTGGCTCCGCTGGCGTGGCAGGCGACGCAGGAACTGTTATTGAAGACGGGGCCGAGGCCGCCGTCCGGGGATTCGCGGTTTTCGAATTCGGCACGGCCTTGAGCGAAGGCGGCGAGTTGGGCGGCGGTGAGGCCGGGGAGGGGATCGCCGAAGCGCGGGCGGCCGGGTTGGGGAGGGGCGACGGGGCGTGGTGGGGCGATGCCTCGTTGGGCGCGCATGCGGGTATCGGGGCGGGTGTCGGGTCGGCCGTCGGGACGGCCGGATTGGGCGATGACGACGACCTGACTGAAGGCCAGTGCGGACAGCAGGATGAGGGAAGTGCTGGCAGTCGTTTTCATGGTTGTGCTTTTTGGTTTGCTAGGTTGGCCGGTCGCCGGGGGGCGGCTGGCGTTGAGAAAAACCGGAGGAGCCCTTCTGGCGTCAGAAGCGGTTGCTCCTGTTTTTCTGAGGTCATTGAGCCTGAGTGCTGTTAAGCTGTTGTGTCGGGAACTGGGTGATTTGTAACGGGAGGGTAAAATGCTGGGGAGCGATTGGGGGAGGAGTTGCGTGCGTTTAATTTAATGTTAATTGTGATTCCCTTGAGGGAGAGAGGTGGTGTATTGGGGGAGGTGATGCGCTGGATTCCCCCATTCCTCGCTATTGCGATGGTGACTGCCTGTTCGCCGCCTCCGAAGGCGGTGGTGCCTGCTGTGACGGTGACGGCGCGTCCGTGGGAGGGTTGGACGGATGCGTTGGTGGTGGCGAATGGGATAGTGGAGGTGGTAGTGGTACCATCGATCGGGAGGATCATGGAATTCCGGATGGCTGGGGACATGGATGGACCGTTCTGGCACGATGCGGCGTTGCACGGGCAGCCGGTGGATCCGGGGGGAGGGGAGTGGCGGAATTTCGGTGGTGACAAGACGTGGCCTGCGCCGCAGGAGGCGTGGCCGCTGCACTGGCCGAAGGCGTGGCCGCCGCCGGTGTTGTTTGATCAATCGGCGATGGCGGCGGTGATTGATGGAGAGACGCTGGTGTTATCATCGGCGGTGGATGGGGCGACGGGGTTGCGGTGCCGGCGGGAGATCACGCTGGTGGCGGGGATGCCTGAGATGCGGGTGCGGACGGTGTATCAGAAAGTGTCAGGAGATCCGGTGGCGGTGAGTCCGTGGGTGGTGACGCAGTTGAGGGATCCTGAGGCGATGTGTGCGCCGGTGCCTGCGGGCAGCGGGATGAAAGGTGGCTGGGTGCCGTTGTCTGAGGGGGTGGCCGGGGTGGAGAGCGAGGGGGGATTGGTGCGGTGGAAGCGGGATCGGGAGCGGTCGGCGAAGGTCGGGTTGGACGGGACGCGGCTGGTGTGGGTGGGCGAGCGGCATGTGCTGCGGATTGATTGCGAGCGGCCGACTGGAAATTATCCTGACAAGGGGAGCAGCACGGAGATTTACACGAACGGCGGGGAGAGGGCGTATGTCGAGCTGGAGACGCTGGGACCGATGGCGGTGCTGAAGTTAGGTGGGAGCTGCGAGGCGGTGAACCGGTACACGCTGGGGCGGCGGGATCCGGTGCGGGGTGCGGATGAGGAAGCGGCGGCGGCGGCGCGATTGCCCTGAGGCGGTGCACTCTTGCGTGGTGGCGGGGGCCGGGGCAGGATGGGAGGTCATGGTTACGGTTCCCGGCTCACACGAACTTCCGCCGCGTTCACCCCGATTGCGGCGGCGCGATCCTCGACCGCCTGGGTTGTCGCCGGGCGAGAGGATTCATGTGGGGGAGCAGCGGGTGAGCGAGGTGACGTTCCGGGTGATGGATTATACGGCGGGGGAGTTCCGGGAACTGCATGCGGAGACGGCTGAGCAGTGTGTGAGTTTCGAGGGGCGCGACAGTCCGACGTGGATCATGGTGACGGGGCTGCATGATGTGGACCGGATCGGGGCATTGCTGGAGGCGTACGGGGTTCACCCCTTGGTGCAGGATGATATTGTGAACACGAATCAGCCTCCGAAGGTGGAAGACTTCGGGAGTTATCTTTATGTGGCGGCGAGGCAGCTGACGCTGACGCCGGATGATTGTGAGGATGATTTTGACGTGCAGCATTTTTCGGCGGTGCTGACGGACCGGGTGTTGCTAACATTTCATGAGGCCCCGAGTCCGGTATTTGCGCCGGTGCTGGCGCGGCTGCGGGAGGGGAAGGGGAGGCTGCGGAGCCAGGGGCCTGACTATCTTTTGTGGGCGCTGCTGGATGCGTTGCTGGATCACTATCTGGTGGCGCTGGACGCGCTGGAGGAAGAGGTGGCGGAAATGGATGAAGAGCTGACCCTGCCGGGTGCGGACATTGATCTTGGGGAGATTCATGCGATTCGGGCGCGGACTAATTTTCTGTACCGGATTGTGCGGCCGATGCGGGAGGTGGCGACGGCGCTGCAGCACAGTGACAGCGAGTTGCTGACGAGTAGCATCACGCCGTTTCTTCGGGATTTTTACGATCATGCGTGGCATGCGATCGAGACGGCGGATCACTTGAGGGAGTCGGTGACGTCGATCCGGGAGTTTCATCATGCGGTGCTGAGCCAGCGGATGAACGAAGTGATGAAGGTGCTGACGGCGATCAGCACGGTGTTTCTGCCGCTGACGTTTGTGGCCGGGGTGTACGGGATGAATTTTGATTATCAGCCGGAGCTGCACTGGCGGTGGGGTTACGGGCTGGTGTGGGGGTTGTTTGTGGTGATCACGGTGCTGCTGCTGTGGTATTTCCGGCGGCGGAAGTGGCTGTGAGGAGGTCGGGTGGGATGGTGCAGAGAGGGGACGGGGCCGCTTGACGGCTCCGGAGGGTTCACTAAGGCTGAGGTGCGCGCGGCGCTCCGTCATTTTTCCCAACATCCTATGAACATCCACGAATATCAGGCCAAGGAACTCTTCCTCAAATTCGGTGTCCCTACTCCCGGAGGTTTCGTGGCCTCCACGGCAGCGGAAGCGCAGGAGGCGGCGGAGAAGCTTGGAGCGGGCATTGTCGTGAAGGCGCAGATCCATGCGGGTGGCCGCGGGAAGGGGACGTTCAAGAACGGATTCAAAGGGGGGGTGC
>JAIXPK010000459.1 GCA_027486335.1 Verrucomicrobiaceae bacterium
CGCACTCCTTTGCGAATTGAGCAACGAATGGCTCACCGGAAAAATCTACCTCAACATGAACTCCATAGAGCCACCCTGCGCCTAGCCGAAACTTTTACAGAATAAAAATTGCGCGGCCCGCCCCCTCTCCCAACCTCTCCCAACAAGCCCTCTTTCTCACTTCTCACTTCTCACTTCTCACTTCCCACTTCTCACTTCTCACTTCTCACTTCTCACTTCTCACTTCCCAAATCCCCCTCCCCACAAGCCCCCTTTTACTATTCACTATTTTCCATTTACTATTTCCCCCGTCCTCCCCCGCCATGACTCCCCGCCGTCCCGCTCTCCTCTTCGCCCTCCCGGCCTCCCTCTGGCTCGCCTTCACTTCCCCCCTCCCCGCCGACCCGCCCACCCTTTCCGAAAAATCCGCCCGCTCCCTTGCCGCCCTCGAAAAACGCCCCGCTCCGGGCGCTCTCTTCGACCGCTTCATCGAGGGCTGGCTCGAATCCTCGGACCTCCCCGCCCTCGAAGCCTTCCTCACCGCCCGCGCCGATTCCTCACCCGCCGCCCCTCCCTCCATCCTGCTAGGCCTCTACCTCGCCCGCAAAGGCGACGACGATGCCGCCCTCGCCGCCTTCCGCCGCGCCACCGAAAAAGACGCCGCCAGCTCCGCCGCATGGTCCGCCCGCGCCACCGCCGAAACCCGTCTGCGCGACTACGACGCCGCCATCGCCAGTCTCACCAAAGCCCGTCAGTTCCCTGCCCCGCGCGCCGAATCCCTCCGCTCCGGCCAATCCCTCGGCCGTCTCCTCGCCCGCTCCGGCCGCACCGACGACGCCCTAGCCACATGGAACGATCTCGCCACCGCCAACCCGGACGACGACGGGCTCATCGAGGACATCATGGAACTCCAGATCGATGAAGGCCTCTTCGACGCCGCCCTCGCCTCCGCCAAACGTCTCCTCTCCCTCCGCAACGACCCCTATCAGAAACTCCTCGTCCGCCTCCGCCTCGGCGACATCCTCGCCCGCAGCAATCAGCGCGACAAAGCCCTCGAAACATGGCTCGGCTGTCTTCACGACACCGGAGTCTCCTCATGGCTCGAGAAAGAGATCCTCTCCCAGATCGACCGCATCTTCCGCCAGGCCTCTAACCTCGCTGGCCTCCGCCAGGTCCTCGAACGCGAACTCTCCGCCACCCCGCTCCGCCCGGCCGTCCACCGCGCCGCCGCCGCCATCATGGCAGAAACCGGCGACCGCCCCGCCGCCATCTCCACGCTCCGCCGTCTCATCGACCTCACCCCCGGCGACCGCGCCGTCCGCGAAGAAACCGCCGAACTCCTCCGCGCCGCCGACCAACCCGCCGAGGCCCTCGCCATCATGGAGGCGCTCCTAACACAGTACCCGGACGACCAGGAACTCCGTCTCCGCCTCGTCTCCCTCCGCGACAAAGCCGGCAACCGCCCCGCCGCCCTCCAGCTCCTCGAAGACTTCTTCTCCCGCAGCGGCAAATCCGAATCCGCCGCCCTCCGCCGCGCCGCCGTCCTCGAACAATTCGGCCTTCTCACCGAAGCCGCCGCCTCCCTAACCGAAGCCGCCGCCGCCCTCCCACCCGACTCCCCCGTCAACGCAACGCGCGCCTCCCTCCTCGCCAGATCCGGCAAACCCGACGACGCCCTCGCCATCTGGCGCTCCATCGCCGCCTCCGGCAACCCCTCCGTTCTCCTCCAGACCGCCCGCTCCGTCGCCTCCGCCATCAGCGACTCCGCCGCACTCGACCTCCTCATCGCTAACGTCGCACGCTCCAATCAGGACCCGCTCATCCTGACCAAAATTTGCGACCTCGCCGCCGCCGCCGCCCGACCCGCCGACGCACTCCCTTTCACCGATCCCCTCCTCGCCAGCGCCTCCCGCCCCGCCGAAATCGCCCAGGCCACCGAACCCTCCCTCCGCGTCATCCGTCTCGCCAAAGCCGACTCCGCCCTCCGCGACCGCTTCGCCGCCGCCGACGCAACCCTCACCCCCGCCCAGCGCGGTCTCTTCGCACGTCTCCTCGAAGCCGCCGGCGAACCCGACGCCGCCGCACGCCAGCTCGCCTCCCTCCCGCCCGAATCCGGTGGCCCGCAACGCGTCCAGCTCTTCATCCTCCGCAAGGACTGGGCCGCCGCCGCCGCCCTCCAGCAGGAACTCATCGCCATCCCCTCCATGCGGCAGGCCGAGAACGCCCGCATCCTCTCCGACCTCTGGACCCGCGCCGGCAACCCGGAAAACGCCACCGCCGCCGCCCGTCTCTGGCAGCAGCTCGCCCCGGATTCCCCTCGCCCTATCCTCGCACTCGCTAACATCCTCACTTCCTCCCAGCAGGAGTCCGCCGCCCTCGACCTCCTCCGCCACGCCTCCGCACGCTTCCCAGACAACGAAGACATCCGCGCACGCCTCGCCGCCTCCGCCTCCGCCAGCGGCCGTCACCTTGAAGCCATCGCCAGCTTCCGCTCACTCTACAATTCCGCCCGCGACTCCGATGCCCGCTCGCGCTGGCTCCAGCTCTGGATCGATGCCGCCGAATCCGCTAACCGCATCCCCGACCTCATCGAGGAATTCTCCGAACGCCGCCGCGCCGCCCCCAATCCCGTCGATTCCCTCCTCGCCCTAGCCGAACTCCACCGCCGCAACGGCGACTACGAACGCCGCCGCGCCGCCCTCGCCGACGCCTCCCGCGCCGCTCACGACCACCCCGACACCGCCCTCGCCATCGCCGCCCTCCACGAACGCGAGGACAATCGCCCGGCCGCCATCGCAGCCCTCCGCCCAGCCCTCGACAAAGACACCTCAGGCCTCGTCCGCGAACGGCTCGCCCGTCTCCTCCTCAACAGCAACGAACCCGACGAAGGGCTCCGCCTCATCGCCGACTCCGCCGCCGCCGCAACCCCGGAAGGGCTCGAAAACCTCGCCCTCGGTCTCTTCCGCGCCGAACGCCCCGCCGACGCCCTCAAACTCCTCAACTCCCGCCCGGACCTGATCGCCTCGGATTACCGTCTCCGCTTCCTCTCCGCTCTCCTCCTCCTCGCCTCCAACCAACCGGAAACCGCCGGCGATCTCTTCCTCGATCTCCTCGAATGCTCGGACAATCTCCCCGACGCACGCGCCCGCAAAGCCATCGCCCTATCTCCTCTCGCCCCGTCCTCCGAAGACGAGGCCAACGCCCAACTCTCCACCCTCTTCCCGGGCAACGGTGCAGCCATCTTCAGCACCATCAGCATCCGCGCCGCCATCACCTCAGGCGACTCTAACTCCGTAAACCCAGCCTACCCGCTCCCCGCCTCTCTCGACAATCTCCACGCCGCCGCCCTCGGCGGTGTCGCCGCCGCCCTCTCCGCCTCCCCCGATTCCCCTCGCCACTCATCGTGGCTCAACCGTCTCTCCTCCTCCGGCTTCCCTTGGATGTCCCTCATCCCCGCACTCCCCGATGCCGACCCGTTCTCCCAGAACGACAGCACCGTACCATGGAAAACCATCGTCGCCAAACACCCCGATTCCCCCGACCTCCTCGCCATCGCCGCTGCCGCCGACGCCATCTCATGGGACGACACCTCCGACCCCGAACTCGCCACTCTCGCATGGGACGCCTTCCACAAATCCCACCCGCTCTTCGCCCTCACGATCGCCCTTCCTTCCATCGCCCGCTCGACCGAACCCCCACCATGGGAATCCATCGCCCTAACTGAAGCCGCCGCCCTCCAGAACCCTCCGGGCCTCCTCGTCTACACTCTCCTCAATAGTCTCCAGATCGACCCCGCCTCGCTCCCCGAATCCCGCCTCCCCGCCCTCGACGCCCTCGAAGACGTCCTCGCCTCATGGCACCCCAACCTCAAGGCTGACTCCGGACTCCTCCGCGATCTCAAGCCCATGGTCGCCAACGCCCTCGCCGCCTCCGCCATACGCCGCAGGGACGCCGCACGTCTCGTCACCGTCCTAACCCACGAACTCAACCACCCGCTCCCCCTCACCTATTCCACCCCAGGCTCCGCTGCCGACTCCCTCGAATTCCCCCCACCCGAACTCCCCGGCGTCTCCTCCATCCTCCTCGAACTCTGCACCGACGGCCCCCCTGTTCGTCCAACCGATCCCTTCGAAGACGCCGATTTCGTCGCCGACGCCGCCGCCCTCACCAATCTCCCGCTCCTCCGCGCCCTCATGACCATGGCCGTCCACGACGACTCCAAGCGCGAAGCAGCCATGGAAACCCTTGCCGCCTCCGCAGGCACCGACCCCGCTTCCCTCGTCCTCCTCGCCTCATGGTTCCTCGAAACCAGCGACTTCCCACGCGCCGCCGACTTCCTCATCCGCGCCGCCGCCGCTAACCTCCCCCGCGAAATCCGCTCCCTCGTCGACTCCTCCCTCGCCCAGCTCGGCACGGAGCCCAGTCTCCCCCAATCCGCCGCAGCAGCAGCACGCGACGCCGCCCTCCGCCTCCGCCGCGACGCCCGCTCCCCGCTCCAGCGCCAGACCCTAGCCGCCATTCTTCGCAATCTCGGCCTCGAAAAGGAAGCCCTCGCCCTCTCACCCCTGCCACCAGGACTCGCCTCCCATACTAACGTCCGCCCCGCCGCCAACCAGCGCAATCCTCCCGATTCCTCCAAAGACTCGCGCTTCTCCCCAGCCCGCATCGACGAACTCATCGCCGCCGGCAACCAACCCGACGCCGTCAATCTCCTCGTCTCCTCCGCACTCGCCGACGCCACCACCATCACCGCCGACGCCGCCACCGCCCCAGGCTTCTGGAACCGGCTCCCCGACCCCATCCTCGCATGGCTCGCATCGGTCTCCGACCACGGCCTAACCGCCGAGGTCTCCGCCGCCCTCGCCGCCGCCGACTCCAACCCGCTCGCCCGCGGCACCGCCCTCTCATGGCTCCGGCAGGACACCCTCGCCAAACCTCTCCTCGAAAAAGCCCTCTCCGGCCCGCCGTCCACCCTCGAATCCGCACACGCGAAACTCTTCGCCTTCGCCATCCACCAACTCGACGCCCCCGCCGCCGCCGCCCACCTCCTCGCCATCTCGGACGCTCACCGCATGAACGCATGGGTCCTCGCCTCCTCCCCCGTCAATTGGAAACCGACCGACCCGAAACCCTACGCCGCTGCCTGCCACGAAACGCTCCGCCGCATCATCCCTTCCCTCCCGCCCGATTCCTCGGAATGGATCGCCGCCGCCGTCTACTCAGTCGTCGATTTCGACCCCGAAACCCGCAACGCCGTCGCCCGCGAACTCTACCCGCTCGTCTGCCGCTTCCCCAAAGCCGCATCCCGCGCCTTCGGCTTCCTCTCCTTCCGCCACCCGCAAACCTCGGCCGCCATCCTCGCCGACGCCGCCATCGCCGCCACCATCGCCACCGCCTCCCTCCCCCAGCCCCCAGCCAAACCCGACGAGTCTTTCTGGCCAGTATGGCCCCTCGACCTCATCGGCTGGCGCTACCCCGTCACCTCATGGACGTCCCTCGCCGCCGCCGCCATCCGCGAATCATGGCGCGATAACAAGGCCGCCTCCCTCGACGTCTCCCTCGCCTCCAAGATCGCTTCCTCCGGCCGCGCCGCCGCCGCCCGCCGTCTCATCGCCCTCTACACCGCCGACCCTGACAACTTCGCCGCAGCCTGCCGCGACTTCCTCTCCGCCGACCCCCATCCCTCCTCGTGGTCCATCGTCGCCGTCGCCGCCTCAGACCGCCAGATCGTCCCCGACCTCTCCTCCGCTCTCGACGCCATCCTCACCCCTCCCATCGACAATAACTCCTATCAATTCGGCTCCGCCGCCGCCGCCGCCCTCGCTTCCATCACCGCAACCACCAAAGGACCCGAAGCCGCCAGCGCCTTCTTCGATTCCCTCGCCCTCCGCCTCCTCGGCCCGCCCGACTCCCGCGCCTCCCGACTCGCCTCCGTCCGCTGGGGCCGCGCCACCAACGACTCCCCCAAACCACGCACGGAAGAGGCCGCTCCCCTCCTCTTCGTCTCCACCATCTCCCGCTGCCTCAAGTACTCTGCGGCCGCCATCATCCCAGCCCGCGCCGCCCTCCACAAACACGTCATCCCTTTCGTCCCCGACGACCTCCGCTCCACCTTGAACAAGCGCTGGTCGGACGACTTCGATGTCCTCACTGAAGCCGTCGCCTCAGGCGATCCCACCAAACTCGCCGCCACCATCCGCCGCACCGGTTTCCTCTCGGATTCAAGTCTCACCATCTTCCCGGACACCACCCACCCCATCGAACCCCTCCGCGCCCTCCTCAACGACCAGAGCCGCGACTACCTCGCGGCCACCCTCGCCCTCCTCTCCAGCGATCCGGATTCTCTCGCCCGCCGCCTCCTCGCCGCCATCCTCTCCGACGACGACTCCGCCACCACCAACGCCCTCGCCGCCATCGCCGCCGCCCAACCTGGCTCCGCCACCGCATGGGCCCGCATCTTCAATGACTGGTCTATCTCCACAGACGAAGCCACCGCCTCCCCCGAAACCAAGGCCTTCCTAGCCTCCACACGCCAGATCGCCGCCGACGCCCAAACCGCCGCCGCCAGTTCCTCCCTCACAACACTCCGCAACCTCAAATCCCCGCGCGACATCACCGCCGACGACGCCTCCTCCGCCATCCGCGACATCCTCTCCGCCGCTGTCCTCGCCGGCAAACCCAAGGTCGATGAATCCCTCGCCGTCTGCCTCCACGCCGCCTCTATCATCGATTCCCAGGTCCTCGACGACGCCCTCGAAGACGCCCTCTTCACGCCACGCGACCCCGAACCTCGCGCCCTCATGCTCGCGTGCGTTGCCCGCGCCACTTCCGCTCCTGATTTGCGCTTCTCCCACCACCCGGATCCCGACGCCATCGCCGACTTCCTAACCACCACCGCCTCCAACCCGGACTCCCCATGGCTCTGGAACGGCTCGTTCCCCGGCGCTGAATTCCTCACCAATCGCGGCGACCGCCTCGCCCTCCTCCCCGGCGCGCTCCAGTTCTTCATCAATTCTGATGACCGGCCCCGCTTCCAATCATGGTTCACCGGCACCGATTCATGGGAATCCCTCCTCGCCGACCCCTCCATCGCCCGCCGCTGCCGGCTCGTCGCCGCAATCGCCCTGGCCGAATCCCCCTTCACCTCCCCAGCCATCCCCTACCTCGCCGCCGAACTCTACCTCTCATCCGCCACCAATTCCCCCGCAGACGCCGACCTCGCCGCTGCCATCGCCCGCATCGCTGCCCTCCACAGGCTCCCATCAGAGCCCGCCCGCCGTCTCCTCCGCCAAATCACCCCGATCCTCATCGACTCCGGTAACAGCGAAGACGC
>JAIXPK010000223.1 GCA_027486335.1 Verrucomicrobiaceae bacterium
CCTTTGAGGGTGGTGTCCTCGTGGGGTTGGGCGGTGACGGTGTCCTGTTCGGACATGATGGTGGCGACTGGTTTGAAGGCGACCTTGAAGGTGATGGGTTCGCCGTTGGAGATGCCGCCCTGGACGCCGCCGGAGCGGTTGGAGGTGGTGCGGACCCTGCCGTCGTGCATGCGGAAGGCGTCGTTGTGTTCGCGGCCGGTGAGGAGAGTGCCTGCGAAGCCGCTGCCGATTTCGAAGCCCTTGGTGGCGGGGAGGCTGAGCATGGCTTTGGCGAGATCGGCTTCGAGCCGATCGAAGACGGGTTCGCCGAGGCCCGGGGGGCAATTGCGGATGACGCAGGCGACGGTGCCGCCGACGCTGTTGCCGTCGGAGCGGATCTGGCGGATGAGGTCGGTCATGGGGCCGACGGCGTTGGGGTCGGCGGTGCGGACGATATTGGATTCGACGTCGGCGGAGGTGACGGTGTCGGGGTCGACGGAGGCTTTGAGGTGCTGGACGGAGTCGACCCATGCGATGACTTCGAGGCCTGGGGCGAGAGCGGCGAGGACCTTGCGGGCGACGGCGGCGGCGGCGACGCGGCCGATGGTTTCGCGGGCGGAGGAGCGGCCGCCGCCTTGCCAGTTACGGATGCCGTATTTGGCGTCGTAGGTGTAGTCGGCGTGGCTGGGGCGGTATTTGCCGGCCATTTCGGAGTAGGCTTCGGGGCGAGCGTCCTCGTTGCGGACCATGATGGAGATGGGGGAGCCGAGGGTGAGCCCGTTGAAGACGCCGGAGAGGATTTCGCAGCGGTCGAGTTCCTTGCGAGGGGTGACGATGTCGCTTTGGCCTGGGCGGCGGCGGTCGAGGTCGAGCTGGATGTCTTCTGCGGTGAGCGGGAGCCGGGGTGGGCAGCCGTCGATGACGACGCCGACGCCACCGCCGTGGCTTTCACCCCATGTGGAAATTCTGAAGAGCTGGCCCCATTGACTGGACATAGTGGGGTCGGGATAGACTGATGGGGGAAGGGGGGCAAGCCGGGATATGGGTCAGCCGTTTTTCCATGATGGAGGGAGGTCTGACTTCGTGGCGCGGAGGATGGCGAGGATGTCGGCGCGTTCCGAGGTGGAGAGGTGGGAGTAGCCTTGGGGCGGGGTGGGTGATGAGAGGATCTGGAAGAGGCGCGCGTAGAGCATGGTGCGGAAGCGGTCGGGGAGGGCGTCCCATTGCTGGGAGTAGATGAGGTAGCTGCAGCGGTGTTTGAAGAGCCGGGTGAGGAGGTTGAAGTCCTTGAGGGATTTGCCGTCCGGGGAGGGTTTGCGATTGGCGCGGAAGGCGGATTGGAAGTCGTGGTGGCCGTCGATGCCGCCGTCGGGGAGGGGAGCTTCCTCGCAGAAGAGGAGACAGCGCATGACTTTTTCGGTGTGGCTTTCAGCGACGATTTTCGTGGAGCCGACGAAGTCGTCGGTTTCTGGTTCTGCTAGTTCGCGGCGGAGGGCTTTCTGGCGGGTGATGGCGCTGCGGAGGTCGTAGGCGGCCTCGGTGAGGCGGCTTTGCATAGCGACCTGGTGTTCGAGCGTCATGAGGGCGACGATGTCGCTGTCCGGGCGGAGGTGTGAGGAAGTTCTGAAGAGGTGGTCGAGGGAGGAGAGGTTGGCACCGGGTTCCCTGTCGAGGGAGACATTGCCGTTGAGCTGGGTGGCGGTAGCGTTGCCCATGTGGCGGGCGGTGCCGTGTTTACCGGTGACGTACCAGCCGCCCCAGCGGGATTCGATGGGGCTGGAGTGGTCGATGAGGGAAGTGCCGGCCTGGAGGAGCGGGGTGCCGTCTTTGTCAGGGAAGACCGAGCGGATCATGACGCCGGGGACGTTGTTCGTCATGCTGCCGCCGTGGCAGTTCATGCAGTTTTCGGAGCGGTCGAGGCGCGGAGTGGCGCGGTCTGGGCGGTCGGTGTTGAGGGAGTAGAAGACTGGGCCGAGGTGGGGGTCGAGGCCTGCGAATTCGATGAGGCCGCCGGGGACCCAGCCGACGTAGGTGTCGTCGCTGAAGTAGACGGCGCGGGGGTTGGAGGGGGTGATGCGGTCTTTCTGGACGCTGGTTTTGGAGAAGACGAGGACCTGGGAGGCTTCGGGGACGTTGAGTTCGGAGAGGATGCGCCGGAGGAGGGCTTTGGGGTTTGAGGGGTCGATGGGGAAGCGGCCGGATTGGAGGGCGGCGTCGAGGGCGGTGCAGCGGTCGTGGAGGGGGGAGGAGAAGTAGTTGTGGGGGGCTTCCTCGTATTCGATGCGCTGGGCGGAGGCCGGGGAGAGCGCGGCGGCGAGGGATGCAGCGGCGGCAAGGGCGGGAGAGATGCGCATGGGAGGACTACGCGATGGGGGGCGTGGTTCTGCCGCCTTGATATTGGCGAAGGGTGCGCGGATCTTGTTTTTGGCGGGCAGAGGATGAGGCCCGAGGTGGAGGCTGGCTACATGCCTGGGTCGTCGGTGGAGACTGGTTCTGGCCGGGCGGCTTCGAGGGCGTAGGCGAGGTGAGGGGTGTAGAGGAGCGGTTCGAGGAGGAAGGAGTCGTGGCCCTTGTGGCTGTGGGCGGTGATGTGCATGACGCTGACGCCGGCGTCTTCGAGGTGGCGGACGAGGGCGGCTTGTTCTTCCGGGTAGAAGCAGAAGTCGCTATCGATGCTGAAGACGAGGAAGTGGTGGTGGTGGGTGCGGCAGCGTTCGAGGAGGTCGGGCCATGAGTTGGCGTCGGCTTCGCGGACGGGGTCGAAGGAGGACCACATTTCGCAGATGCGGAGGTAGGTATTGGCGTCGAAGCGTTTAACGAATTTCTTGCCCTGGTGGAGGATGTAGGATTCGACGTTGTCGCGGAGTCGGTACCATGAGAGGCCCTCGTCTGGTTGGCGGACATCGCCGCGGGCGCGTTTTTCGATTTCGTCGAGGTGGACGAAGGTTTTGTGGGAGATCATGCGGGCGAGGGCGAGCCCGTAGAGAGGGGGATCGGAGTCGTAGAAGTCGCCGCCGCGGAAGTTGCGGTCATTTTCGATGGCGAGC
>JAIXPK010000430.1 GCA_027486335.1 Verrucomicrobiaceae bacterium
CGCATTCGTCGCCCCTAACACCAGCAATCCCTCGTTCGACGCCTGCAACCCGTCCAGCTCCGACAGAAACTGATTCACAAGGGTCCGCCCAGCCGATTGCCTCATGTCCCGACGATCCGCCGCCAGCGCATCCGTCTCGTCAAAAAACAACACCGCCGGCCGCGACCGACGCGCCAGCTCAAAGATCCCATGCAGCTTCTGCTCCGACTCCCCAATGTACATGTCCAGAATCTGATGCAGCCCCACTGACAAAAACGACGCCTCAATCTCCCCCGCCGTCGCCTGCGCCATCAGTGTCTTCCCGCACCCCGGCGGCCCGTACAGCAGCACCCCGCCCCCCGCCTTCTTCCCATACGCCGCAAACAACTCCGGGTTCCGCAACGGATGCACAATCTTCATCCGGATGTCGTCCTTCACCCCATCCATCCCACCCACATCCCCAAACCTCACCTCCGTCCGCACCCGGAATTCCACTCCAAGCTCCATCGCCGCCACCGCATCCATCCCCCCAACCTCTTCCTCGTCCTCATCCTCCCCCTCATGAATTCCCCCGTCCGTCGTCTGCACCGCCCGACTCACCCCGCGCGCCTTCAATATCTCCTCCAGTAACCCATCGTCCGCCAACCCCCGGTCCAATCCCACCGCCCGATCATAATACTCCCGCGCCCGCGCCGCCTCACCCTCCTCCAGCGCCAACCGCGCCCGCAACAACCACGCCGCCCCATAATCAGGCACCCTCCCGCACAAATCCTCCAACCGCACCATCGCCTCCGAACTCTCCCCAACAAAATCCAGCAGCCGCGCAATCCCCAGCAGCGCCTCCCGGTTCCCAGGCTCAATCACCAGCACCCGATCCAGCAACGCCCGCGCCGCCGGAATCGCAAACTGATCCTCCTCCAGCTTCGCCACCATCAGCAAAAGCGGAACATTCCCAGGAGACACAGCCAATGCCTGATGCAGCGCGTTCAAATCCATCGCCCCATCCTCAATCACGTCTCCACCCCGCCAGCAACAACAATCACCCCAATCCCTCCCCGACTTTCTCTTCTCCCTCCACCCCACGCATGCACGTATCCCCATCCCCAACCCCACTCCTCATCCCAGCAGTCAAGCGCAATTCATCCATTCCTCCAAATCATCAGGAAACCTTGATAATCCAGCCTCCACCAGGCCCCCACATCCCTCGCCCCCAGCTTTTCCAAGCCTCCCAGCTCACCCCCTCTCCACAACCCCTCACATTCCAAGCCCGGGACCTCTTTCGCCCCTCCGCAACAAAAATCTCCTCCTCCCCACCACATGAAAATCCCATGAGCCAACCAACCCTCCACACCTAGCCCAGGCACACTTTATGCATCACCGTACAATCCACGAAAATGCAGAATCCCCTTGCCTTCGCCACACAATCTTGTGTACGCTCATCCCCGCCCCGCTACATATTGGGGTGGCTTTCAAGAATTCCCATCAGCCTCCATAGTTTCTAAAACCCTCGCCATGATCGCCACACCCCATTCCCCCACCAGCACCAACTTGCGGGAAATTACGGCAATTATGGCAGTTTAATCGCTCCACCCACCCTCCCCAACCGCCCAGCCTGCCTCGCTACACCATGGAAACTTCCTTCACCGTCGGCTCCAAAACCTTCATCCTCGACGAAGCCAAAGCCGAAGAAGCCTTCCGCTCCAAACGCGTCATCAATGGCCGCGAAAGCATGGCCTTCAATCTCCTCCCGCTCAAATACCACTGGGCCTACGAACTCTACCGGACCATGAAGGCCAATCACTGGGAACCGGAAGACATCCAGATGCAAACCGACATCCAGCAGTGGCGCAGCGACGAGGTCTCAGACCTCGAACGCTGGATCATCCGCATGGGCATCGGCTACTTCTCCGCCGCAGAAGGCATCGTCGGCGACAATATCCAGCACGTCGTCCGCGAACTCGTCACCGCCCCGGAACTCAAACTCGTCCTCGGCCGCCACGCCCACGAGGAAAATATCCACGCCGACAGCCTCCTCTACATGATCTCCAGTCTCGGGATCAACCCGCACGAGTGCGAGGCCATGTTCGAACAAATCCCCTCCATCCTCCGCAAAAACGAGTTCGTCTCCCGCGCCAGCCGCTCCCTCCGCCGCGACCTCGACCTCACCATCCCGGAAAATAAACGGCTCCTCGCCAGCAACATCTTCCTCTTCGGCCAGGTCATGGAAGGCACCCAGTTCTACGGGCTCTTCGGCATGATCCTCAGCCTCTACCGGCAGAACAAATTCACAGGCATCGGCCAGATGTTCCGCTACACGCTCCGCGACGAAAGCAACCACATCGAGGTCTTCCGCAATCTCTTCATGGACCTCATCGAGGAAAATAAGGAAATCTGGACCGACGACTTCCGCGAGGAACTCCGCGACCTCATGCGCGAAGGCATCACCCTCGAAAAAGAATTCATCCGCGACTGTCTCCCCGTAAACAGCGTCGGCCTCAGCTGCGAGGAATTCTGCCTCTACATCGACTACATCGCAGACCGCCGTCTCGAAGGCGTCGGCCTCAAACCCCTCAACGAGCCCATCGCCAACCCGCTCCCGTGGCTCGCGGAACTCATGGACATCCGCAAGGAACAGAACTTCTTCGAAGGCAAGGTCACCGAATACCAGAAGTCCAGCGTACTCGAAGGGGTCCACGACGACGATCTCTGACCCGCCCTTCCTCCTCTTTCCTCCCTTCCTCCGCCCAACCCCGTCCCCGTCCACCGACCAGTCCCATGATCGCCAAAAACCTCATCGAGGAAGACATCGAACTCAAAAACATGGCCCGCAACAACCCCGCGGACCACAAACCTCGCTTCAACTGGGCCGGTGATCCCCAGGCCACGGCCGCGCTCCATTCCATCCCGGTCATGGATCAGGGCGAACGCAAGCTCTTCACTCAAGGCGACATCGCCACCATCATCGGTGAAGCCCTCACCGACCTCATGCTCGTCCGTCAGGAACAGGAAATCTTCACCGACAAAAACCGCCAGCTCGTCGCCCAGATCGCTCACGCCGTCTCCGACGAACTCGCCTCCCGCTGCCGCGGCTCCGGCGAAGACGACCGCTCCGCCATCAAAGCCTCCGAAGTCACCCGCATCATCGAACGCACGCTCATCCGCCGCAACGCCTACGACCTCGCCCGCTCCATCGTCGTCCGCTACCAGAACGACTCCCCTCCCCCGGACGATACCCCCTTCACCCAGCTCACCCCCACCGCTCCCCGCTGCCGCGTCATCCGCCGCAACGGCCACGTCGTGAACTGGAACCAGAACAAAATCGAAATCGCCATCCGCAAGGCCTTCCTGTCCGAACAGATGGACAGCGCCCCTGCCGTCGATCTCGCCGCCACCATCACCGCTCGCATCAACGACGAAGGCCGCCAGATGATCGGCATCGAGGAACTCCAGGACGTCGTCCAGGAAGAACTCATGAAAAGCGGCCACTACAAGGTCGCCGCCTCCTACGTCCTCTACCGCGCCCATCGCTCCGAGGTCCGTTCCCGCTCGGAAGAAGAACTCCGCCGCCTCGCCATCGACCGCCAGGAAAGCATGATCCTCGTCAAACTCGAGGACGGCTCCACAACGCTCTGGGACGGTCTCGACCTTCGCAAACGCGTCGACTTCGCCGCCATCGGTCTCGACCTCTGCCTCACCCGCGATGTCATCGAAACCGAACTCCGCCGCTCCCTCTTCCCGGAAATGACCCAGGAAGAACTCAACCGCACCATCATCCTCAACGCCAAAACCCTCATCGAACGCGACGCCGACTTCGCTCGCTTCGCCGCCCGCATCCTCCTCACCTACATCTACGAGGAAGTCCTCGACTGGAACATCGTCTCCGACGGCACCGCCTCCCTCGGCGACTTCCACCGCCGCGCCTTCAAAAACCGTCTCCAGCGCGGGGTCGAAATCGACCGCTACAACCCAGCCCTCCTCAACTTCGACCTCGACCGGCTCGCCGCCGCCCTCGACCCCACCGCCGACCTCGAATTCGACTTCCTCGGCATCCAGACGCTCTACGACCGCTACCTCATCGTCGACAAAACCCAGCGCCGCCACCGCCGCATCGAAACCCCCCAGCTCTTCTGGATGCGCGTCGCCATGGGCCTCTTCGTCGGCGAAGACGCGGACAAACGCACCGACCACATCATCGCCCTCTACAATCTCTACAAGGGCCGCCGCTTCTGCTCGTCCACTCCCACCCTCTTCAACAGCGGCACGAACCACAGCCAGCTCTCCTCCTGCTACCTCTACAAGGTCGACGATAGCATCGAAAGCATCATGCTCCGCGGCATCGCGGAAAATGCCTTCCTCTCCAAATGGGCCGGCGGTCTCGGCGGCTCATGGACTTCCGTCCGCGGCACCGGCGGCTACATCAAGGGCACCAACGGCGAAAGCCAGGGCGTCATCCCCTTCCTCAAGCTCCACAACGATCAGCTCATCGCCGTCAATCAGGGCGGCAAACGCCGCGGCTCCGGCTGCGCCTACCTCGAAACATGGCACAACGACATCGAGGACTTCCTCCAGCTCCGCATCAACACGGGTGACGACCGCCGCCGCACCCATGACATGAACACCGCGAACTGGATCCCGGACCTCTTCATGAAACGCATGGAAGCCCGCGGCTCATGGACGCTCTTCCGCGCCAACGAAGCCCCGGACCTCCACGACCTCTACGGCCGCGCCTTCGAAAAACGCTACGAGGAATACGAAGCCATGGCCCGCCGCGGCGAGATCTTCGGCAAGGAAATGGCCGCCCTCGATCTCTGGAAACAGATGCTCAAAATGCTCTTCGAAACTGGTCACCCATGGATCACTTTCAAAGACCCCTGCAACGTCCGCAGCCCGCAGGACCACTGCGGCGTCATCCACAGCAGCAATCTCTGCACGGAAATCACCCTCAATACCAGCGCCGACGAAACCGCCGTCTGCAACCTCGGCTCGGTCATCCTCGAAAACCACCTCCTCCCGGACGGTTCCATCGATCACGACAAGCTCCGCGCCACCGTCCGCATGGCCGTCCGCGCCCTCGATAACGTCATCGATATCAACTTCTACCCCACCCCACCAGCAGAACGCGCCAACCGCCGCCACCGCCCCATCGGCCTCGGCGTCATGGGCCTCGCCAATTGCCTCTACCAGAAGAACATCCCGTTCTCCTCGGACGCCGCCGTCCAGTTCAATGACGAAATCATGGAGGCCGTCACCTACTACGCCTACGAGGCCTCCAGCGACCTCGCCGCAGAACGCGGCTCCTATCAATCCTACAAGGGCTCCAAATGGGACCGCGGTCTCCTCCCACCGGACACCATCGACATGCTCGAACGCGAACGCGGCATCCCCATCGACGTCCCCCGCGGCGGCCGCATGGACTGGAACCAGCTCCGCAACCGCATCGCCTCCCAGGGCATGCGCAACTCCAACGTCATCGCCATCGCCCCCACCGCCACCATCTCCAACATCATGGGCTCCACCCCATGCATCGAGCCGGTCTACAAAAACCTCTTCGCCAAAAGTAACCTCAGCGGCGAATTCACACAGCTCAATCCCTACCTCGTCCGTGACCTCAAATCCCGCGGTCTCTGGAACCAGGAAATGCTCGACCGCATCAAATACTACGACGGCGAACTAGCAGAACTCGACGAGATCCCCGCCGACGTTAAAGAGAAATACCTCACCGCCTTCGGCATCGACTACAAATGGATCATCGCCGCCGCCGCTCGTCGCCAGAAATGGATCGACCAAAGCCAGAGCGTCAACCTCTGGCTCGCCTCCCCGGACATGAAAGTCCTCAGCCACATGTACCGCGCCGCATGGCACTCCGGCCTCAAAACCACCTACTACCTCCGCACCACCAGCGCCTCTAACATCGAGAAAACCAGCGTCAAACTCGATAAACAGGTCCGCATCACCGCCGATTCCCCGCGCCAGGATCCCTCCGAAGCAGAAAAACTCGCCTGCAGCATCGAAGCCATGCGCAACGGCGGCACCTGCGAGGCCTGCCAGTAACCCAGCACCTCCCACTCACTCAAGACCGGACCGGAACCAGCTTCCCGTCCGGTCTTCTGCTGCCCGCCCTTGATCCCCTCCTCCTCCAACTCCAAACCTCCCACCCATGATCACCTTCACTGGCATCGGCGATGAAGCCGGCAACCCGCTCGACACCCAGATCCGCGCCACCAAGGCCCTCGGCTGGTCCCACATCGAAATGCGCAATGTCGAAGTCCCCGGCTTCCCCTCCGCCAATATCCACGACATCCCCGACGACGCCTTCAACACCCTCGTCGACTCCCTCAACGCCGCTAGCATCTCCATCAGCGGCTTCGGCTCCACCATCGGCAACTGGGCCAGCAGCATCACCGACGACTTCGCCCTCACGCTCGAACGCGCCAACCGCGCCATCCCCAGAATGCAGCGCCTCGGCACCAAACTCATCCGCGTCATGAGCTACGCTGTCCTCAAAGACTCCAACGGAAACGACCTCCCAGACCAGCTCGCCGACGAACGCTTCCACCGTCTCCGCGAACTCAAACGCCGCTTCGACGACGCCGGCCTCATCATGGTCCACGAAAACTGCATGAACTACGGCGGCATGAGCGTCTCCCACGCCCTCCGTACGCTCGACGCCGTCCCCGGCCTCCAATGGGTCTTCGATACCTGCAATCCCATCTTCAATCTCGACCGCGACAACCCGCCTCACATGCAGGACCCATGGGCCTTCTACCAGGCCGTCAAACCAGCCATCGCCCACATCCACATCAAAGACGGCATCTACAACCCCGCCAGAAAAGACGCCGACTACACACTCCCCGGCCAGGGCTCAGGTCAGGTCAAACGCATCCTCTCAGACCTCATCGGCAGCGGCTACCAAGGCTTCGTCAGCATCGAACCCCACACCGCCGTCGTCTTCCACTCCGCCGGTCCCTCCACCACAGACTCCGACCCCGAAGCCAAAGCCCGCAACCAGTTCGACAGCTACGTCGACTACGGCCGCGCCCTCATCAACCTCCTCGCCTAACCCCCACCCCCCAACGTAGCAAGGCCGTCCCGGCCTTGTCTCCGCACTAGCCCCCGTAGCAAGGCCGTCCCGGCCTTGTCTCCGTACCAGCCCCCGTAGCAGGCAAGCGTAGCAAGGCCGTCCCGGCCTTGTCTCCGTACCAGCCCCCGTAGCAAGCAAATTTAGCAAGGCCGTCCCGGCCTTGTCTCCATACTAGCAATTCCACCCCTCCCCAATCCCAACGGGATTGCGTCCCCCAGCCCAGGGTTGGCCTGCGGCACGCAGGCCAACCCTGGGTCCACCCCAAAACAAATTCACAACCCTAACAGGGTTGCGTCCCCGACGGCATTATCCTCACAAGCCCCTCTCCGTACAAGCAGCCGCAGGCTCTGGACTGCTGTCAGAATTACAGCTCTCCCTGCGCACGGAGTGCGCCTGCCAGCCCCACCGAACAAGCCTCACCCCACCATCCCTTCGCGCCTTCGCGTGAGCCCCCTCTCCCCACAACCCCATCTCACTTCTCACTTCCCACTTCCCTCCCCCTCCTACCTACCCGCATCAAGCGCCGCCTGCACCCCCGCACGCTCGGGATGCCCCCCCGCCTGCTGCAACCACTCCCTCGCCATCTCCGGATCCGACTTCACCAACCCCCTCGCAATCACCAGCGCTCCCGCACTGCGCAACCGCCCCTCCGGCAACGCCCCCACCCACTTCGCGGCCTCCATCGGCTCCCGCCCGAACCACGACCCCACCGCTGCCTGCGCCACGCCATTCACCCACCCACCATCAGGCGAACCCTTCAGCCACTCCGCCGCAGCCGCAGGCTGCGTCTTCGCCCACTGCTCCACCTGTCTCCGCGCCCCAATCACCGTGCCCCCGCCACGCACCACCGAATCCTCAATCTTACCTAACACGTCCCCCGGCAGCGACCGCCACGCCACCACCTCGCCCGCCGCCTCCCGATACGTCCCCAGATCCTCACCACTCAGACCCGATTCCACCCGACTCACTCCCTCCGGAAACCGAAAGGCCGCCTCGCCAAGCACCCGCACCGCCTGCACCCTCATCTCCGATCCCACCGGAAACCCACCCACCAACCCCAACGCTTCCGGCCCCGTCCCATTCGCAGTCAACGCCCGCATCACGCCCTCCACCGCCGCAGCCGCCGCCTTCGCAGTCTCCAGACCACGACACCATGCCGCCGCCGCTTCCCGGTCCTTCGCCGCCATCGCCCTGCCAATCTCCACAA
Source organism: Verrucomicrobiaceae bacterium (assembly GCA_027486335.1). Taxonomy (GTDB): domain Bacteria; phylum Verrucomicrobiota; class Verrucomicrobiia; order Verrucomicrobiales; family V1-33; genus V1-33. The sequence continues at coordinate 8,268 of JAIXPK010000430.1, forward strand.
ATGCAGGCATCGACGCATCCATGATCGTCAGATGCCGCGACAACTCCGCCATCGCCTCAGGTGCGAACCCTGCCAGATTCCTCACCGTCGATGGATTCAGCAGCGCGACGCCGATCAGCTCGGGACTCGACTCGCTCAGCCACGATAGCGCCGCCGCCGGGTCCACCCCACTCCACCTCGCCATCAGCATCTCCGCCGATGATTGCCGCGCCTGCTTGTTCTCCATCAGCGCCACCACACCCGCCGCCCGCGCCCCATCCTGCTCCGCCAGCTGAATCACCAGCGCCGGCAGCAACTGCTGAACCGCCTCACTCCCCGACAACCCCCGGATCGCCGACTCCACCTCCGTCAGCGGCCGATGAATGGCTAGTCGCATCGCCAGCTTCAGCTGCGAATTCTTATCAAGCGTCACGTCCCATTCGCTCGCCGACCTCAACGCCCCCATCGGATCCTCAGCCAGCCGACTCATCACAAACCCTGACCGCGCCGCCGCCGCCTCTTCGCCCTTGAGCGATGCCATCCATTCCCTCGCCGCCGCCGGATCCCGCCGCCCCAGCACCTGCGCAATGAAATGCAAAAACCGCGTTCGCTTCACGCCCTCCGCCATGCTCGCCGCATACTCAATCGCCAGCTTCGGCTCACGCTCGGCCAACCCATGAATCGCATTGTCCACAAATCCCCGGGCCGTCGCACCCGGCAGGCTCGCGAATAACTTCATCGCCCCATCCAATCCATCCCGCGCCCACACCCTCGCAAAAAACGTGTACTGCGCCGACACCGGCACATGATCGAGATCCACCGCCCCAAGCAGCCTGATAAACTCACCCGCACGCTCCAGCGGCAATTGCTCCGCCATCACCTCCAGCAACCGACCCGCAATCCCATACCGCTTCATCTTCTCCACAAACACTAACGCCCCCGCAGGATCCTGCTCCACAAGTTCACCAAACCGCACCAACACCCGCCCGGCCGCCAGTTGCCCCTCACTCTCTCCAAGCGCCACACAATCAATCTCCAATCGCATCCACTCCCCAGACAACTCCACACCCCGCTTCGCCGCCTCACCCTCACCACTCACCCCCCGCGGACCCGTCTCTTCCGCAACCCCACCCGTCCGCTCGCCCAACCCTACCTCACCCCGCCTCGCCTTCATCACCAATCCCCCAGCCGCAAACGCCGCCGCCACACACAACGGATACCCCACAAAATGCCACTTCGACTTCATAACCGTTGATGCTAAACAATAATCCCCGTCCGAACAAGCACATTCACCTGCCCCCCCAACACGCAACATGGCACGGGCATCCCGCCTGTGACCCCCAATGCCAAGGTCCCAAAATCTCACAAGGCCATCCCACACTCGCCTACGCAGAAGCCACCGTAGCAAGGCCGTCCCGGCCTTGTCTTCGCACGAGCCCGCCCCCACCAAATCCCCAACCCCAACGGAATTGCGTCCCCTAGCCCAACACGCAACGTGGCACGGGCGTCCCGCCTGTGACCCCAATGCCCATGCCACTCGCCCTCTCCCAATCCCAACGGGATTGCGTCCCCCAGCCCAGGGTTGGACTGCGGCACGCAGGCCTACCCTGGGTCCACCCCAAAACAAATTCACAACCCTATCAGGGTTGCGTCCCCCACGGTTGGACTGCACAAA
>JAIXPK010000505.1 GCA_027486335.1 Verrucomicrobiaceae bacterium
CCCGCCGACCTCCCGGTCGGCCCTCTCCCCACCAGCCCTCCCCCAGTTACGGCTTGCCGTAACCTTGGACTGCGGAAGCCTGCTGCCGCTTTCCCGGAGCCAGCCCGCTGGCCCGGCCCAACCCAAGCACCTCTCCCCACCAGCCACTCTCCCCACCAGCCACTCTCCCCACCAGCCCCCTCCCCACCAGCCCTCCGAACCAGCCCGCCGCAGGCCAGAGTCCTCATTTTCAGATAGACTTCCGAAACCAGCGCGGAATCTTCCCGCCTATCATGGAAAATCTGCCGGATGACGAGACGTGCGCGAAAGGCACCCGACACTGGCCGCATGCGCCACCCCATCGCCTGAGCATGGCCGGCGTCTATTTCCTCACCGCCCGCTGTGCGGAAGGACGTCACCTTCTCGCAGACGATGACATGAAGGACTGGTTTCAGGAAACCTTGTTCTCTCTCGTCAACGAGTTCGGCTGGACCCTCGAAGCATGGGCCATTCTCTCGAATCACTATCATTTCATCGGCCACCACCCTGCCGGCCCGAATGGAGCGGAATCACTCCGCCAAATGATCCGGAAACTCCACAGCCTGACCACCCGCGAGCTCAACCGCCGCGACAATCACCCCGGCCGCACCCGGCTCTGGCAGAACTTCCGGGAAACCCATCTGACTCATCAGAAGAGCTACCTCGCCCGGGTCCACTACGTCCATCAGAACGCCGTGCATCACAAACTCGTGGCCGCAGGATCAGACTGGAAATGGTGCAGCGCCGCAGCGTTCAAAAAAGCGGTGACCCCCGCCTGGCTCAAAACAATATCCAGCTTCCCATACCACGACATCGCCGCCAAAGATCATGACCTGTAACCCTGGCATACGCTAACTCCCTCTCCCCACCAGCCCTCCCCCGGTTACGGCTTGCCGTAACCTTGGACTGCGGAAGCCCGCTGCCGCTTTCCCGGAGCCAGCCTGCTGGCCCGGCACCACCCAAGCCCCTCTCCCCACAAGCCCTCCCCCGGTTACGGCTTGCCGTAACCTTGGACTGCGGAAGCCTGCTGCCGCTTTCCCGGAGCCAGCCCGCTGGCCCGGCACCGCCCAAGCACTCTCCCCACAAGCCCCTCTCCCCACAAGCCCTCCCCCGGTTACGGCTTGCCGTAACCTTGGAATGCGGAAGCCTGCTGCCGCTTTCCCGGAGCCAGCCCGCTGGCCCGGCCCAACCCAAGCCCCTCTCCCCACAAGCCCTCCCCCAGTTACGGCTTGCCGTAACCTTGGACTGCGGAAGCCCGCTGCCGCTTTCCCGGAGCCAGCCTGCTGGCCCGGCACCGCCCAAGCTTTCCCTCACTCCCGCCCCCGCCTACCGCGACCCCTCCCCCTGCTTCGCCTTGCCATCACCCTCAGACTCCGGAGCTACACCAGTTCGATCCGCTCCGCCTTGCTCACCCGCTGCCTTCTCCACAACCGACCAAAGCGTCGGAAAATCCCGCCGGACCACCTCAGCTGCCGCAGCCTCTCCACCGTCCCCGCCATACTCAAAAAGAAACGCGTCGCGAACCGGCAGCAGCGACTCCCGATCCAGTCTTCGCGCCGCCTCGCCAATCGCCTTGTCCCCAATCTCCCGGGCGACCCGAACCATTGTATAGCTGTATCCCTCAGCCCCCGCTCCATCCAACGAGGCATTGCCCGCCATCCATAACAACAAAACCATCGCGCCTCGCTTCCCCTCCAGCGCACGCTCGACAAGCACCGGATAGTCAATTCCCGTCGCGGCCGCCATCGCGTTCAGGTCGCTGTAATCCACCGCTTCCTGCGCAAGCTTGTGGCGCAGCTTCACACCAGTCGTCCGCGACTCCACCTCACCTCCGAAACCGTTGACCACCAGCAGCAGCAACAACAACGAACCGACACCGGCCATCAAGCGGCACTGAGTCACTGCAATTTTCATGTTTATCAGATCCTTTTAGTTAGCGACCAACCCCGAAACCATCAGTCGCCCGCCGATCTCCTTCAGCAAAACGACCGACCCACGCCCCACGATAACATCCAGAGCCTGACAAGTCCAGAAACTTCGTCATATCCACCACTCCGGCATCCACCCACCTGCCTGCCGCCACCCATCAAGCCCCCCTCAGAACCCCATCCCCGGCGGCAATCCCATCCCTGCCGTCACCTTCTTCATCTCCCCCTCCGCCAGCTTCCGCCCCGCATCCAGCGCCTGACGCACCGCCGCTAGCACCAGATCCTCCAGAATCTCCACGTCCGCAGGATCCACCACCGACGGATCAATCCGGATCGCCTGAATGTCTCCCGCCGCCGTCGCCGTCACCGTCACCTTCCCACCCGCGGCTGTTCCCTCCACCGTCAGCTGCGCCAACCCGGCCTGCACACGCTGCATGTCCTGCTGCGCTCGCTGCGCCTGCTTGAGTATCTTGCTGAAATCCATCGCCGTGAAAATGTGTCAGGTTAATGCTCAGACCAGCATCAGCGCCGGATTCTCCAGCAGCTTCTTCAGCGCCGCCAGATACGTCGCCCCCACCGCTCCGTCCACCACCCGGTGATCGCAGCTCATCCCCACCCACATCCGGTTCCCCACCGTGATCTCTCCCTTCGCATTCACCACTGGCACTTTCTTCGCCGCCCCGATCGACAGAATCGCCGCCTGCGGCGGATTGATGATCGCATCAAAATTGTCAATCCCGTACGCCCCGAGGTTCGATACCGTGATCGTCCCGCCCGCAAACTCATC